>NZ_CP043727.1:2512082-2826092 GCF_009831415.1 Yersinia canariae
AGGGAGTTACAGCAACTTATGCTGTAGCGCCCGCGACAGCCTGTTTTGCTAATTCAGTAATGCGAGCGTAATCACCTTTTTCCAGCGCATCAGCAGGAACCAACCATGAGCCGCCGATACACAATACGCTTTTCAGCGCCAGGTAATCGCGATAGTTGTTCGGGGTAATACCGCCTGTTGGGCAGAAACGCACTTGAGAGAATGGGCCGCCAATAGCTTGCAAAGCTTTCACGCCGCCATTAGCTTCTGCCGGGAAGAATTTAAACTCACGCAGGCCATAGCTCATGCCCAGCATCAGTTCTGAAACAGTGCTGATCCCTGGGATCAACGGAATAGAGCCTTCGGTAGCCGCTTTGAGCAGCTCATCTGTCAGCCCCGGGCTAATGGCGAATTGAGCACCCGCATCAACGACATCAGCCAATTGCTGAGGATTAAGGACAGTACCCGCGCCTACAATAGCCTCAGGAACTTCTTTCGCGATGGCACGAATAGCCTCAACAGCACAAGGGGTGCGCAACGTCACTTCCAGCACCCGAACACCACCAGCCACCAGGGCTTTTGCCAGCGGTACCGCTTGCTCGAGCTTGTTAATCACGATCACCGGGACAACAGGGCCTGCGGTCATGATATGTTCTGCGCTCGTTTTCCAGCTTTTCATCAGTTGTTATCTCCACTTATGCCGATTGGCATGTACTCACCCTAAGGTGTCAGTTGAAATATGGCAGGCAAAATATTCACGACGACTTTCTGCCTGCCATAAAGAATCACAATGCGAGCAAACTAATCTTACTCGAACTCATTCCATGAGCGGCCATCACGAGTGATCATGGCAACAGATGCCACTGGCCCCCAAGTCCCGGACTGGTAAGGCTTTGGAGCCTCATTATCAGCAGCCCATGCATCCATGATGGAGTCGACCCACTTCCATGCTTCCTCAACCTCATCACGGCGCACAAACAGAGCTTGAATACCCCGCATCGTCTCCAATAACAGACGTTCGTAGGCATCGGCAATATGTTGTTCGTTAAAGGTTTTTGAGAAACTGAGGTCAAGTTTGGTGGTTTGCAGGCGGTGTTTATGCTCCAGACCCGGCACTTTATTCAGCACTTCAATTTCAATGCCTTCATCCGGTTGCAAACGGATAGTCAGCTTGTTTTGTGGCAATTGTTGATAAGATTCGCGGAACAGATTCAGCGCGGGATTTTTAAAATACACCACCACTTCAGAGCACTTGCTTGGCAGGCGTTTACCAGTTCGCAGATAGAACGGCACACCGGCCCAGCGCCAGTCATCGATATCAACACGGATAGAAACGAATGTCTCCGTGTTGCTGCTCTTGTTCGCCCCTTCCTCTTCCAGATAGCCCGGGACTTTATTACCCTGAACGAACCCAGCCGTATACTGACCACGAACCGTAGTTTCGCGCACATTGGTGTGGTCGATACGGCGCAGCGAGCGCAGCACTTTCACTTTTTCGTCACGGATACGGTCTGTACTCAAATCTGCCGGTGGTGACATGGCAATCATGGTCAGGATTTGCAGTAAATGGTTTTGGATCATGTCACGCATCTGACCGGCCTGATCAAAATAGCCCCAGCGCCCTTCAATCCCAACTTCCTCAGCGACGGTTATCTGCACATGATCAATCGTGCGGTTATCCCAGTTTGACGCAAACAGTGAGTTGGCAAAACGCAGAGCCAGCAGATTCAGAACCGTCTCTTTACCTAAATAATGGTCGATACGATAAACCTGACACTCATTGAAATATTCGGCGACCTGATCGTTAATTACCCGCGAGGACGCTAAATCTTTCCCCAAGGGTTTTTCCATAACGACTCGTGCAGGCTCTTTATTCAGCCCCGATTCACCCAATCCTTTGCAAATTGCGCCAAAAGTATTAGGTGGCATAGCAAAGTAGTTAATCGTAGTGCGGTTTTTTTGATCCAGCATTTTGCCTAACTTGGCAAAGTGCTTGCTGTCATTGACGTCTAAATTACAGAAGTCGAGACGAGAACTGAGCTTTTGCCACAATTCATCATCCAGCTTCTCTTTCATAAAGGTATCGAGGGCTTCCTTTACCACGGCTGTGTACGCGTCTTTATCCCAGTCGGCACGGCCTACGCCGATAATCCGAGTATCAGGGTGGATGTGACCCGCTTTCTCTAATTGGTAAAGGGAAGGCAACAGTTTCCGGCGAGCCAAGTCTCCCTTAGCGCCGAAAATCACCAGATCACACGCCTGTGCTGCCTGGGCTGTATTAGTTACCGCCATGTTATTCTCCTCGTTGCAGGATATTTGTAATTTTCTTACATTACTAATGTACTCTCTTTGACTATAGCCAGTAAACCCGGATAAAAGCGGACCAAAAAAGGTCAAAAAACACTCGATAGAGTGGCAGGCCGCGTCAAATCAGGCCGCACAACTTTAAAATGTAATTTTATGACGTTTTTGACAACTATTTACCATTATGAAAATTAGACACAGGTCATATTCTGGTGAAAAAGAGTGACTTCAGACCAGATGTCTCTGCCAACGGGTTCCAGCTCGTAGTATATTTTCATTAAACCGACATAGATTTCTCCTTTAAATGAAATCGGTAAAACCCATGGGTGACTCTCGTTATATGAATACGCTGGAAAATATCCAAAATAATCTGGACCTCCTGAGCAAATCGGAAAGGAAAGTCGCCGAGGTAATTCTCGCCGCCCCACAAACTGCCATCCACTCAAGTATCGCCACACTCGCCAAGTTGGCGAATGTAAGCGAACCCACGGTAAACCGCTTTTGCCGTCGATTAGACACGAAAGGTTTCCCTGATTTTAAACTTCATTTGGCACAAAGTCTGGCTAATGGCACACCTTATGTGAACCGTAATGTTGAAGAGGATGATAGTGTAGCCGCTTACACTGGGAAAATATTCGAATCGACCATGGCCAGTTTGGATATGGCGAAGAACAATTTAGATATTGCAGCCATTAATCGGGCAGTCGATTTATTGACGCAAGCGAAGAAAATATCGTTCTTCGGCCTTGGTGCATCGGCGGCTGTGGCGCATGATGCCATGAATAAATTCTTCCGCTTCAATATCCCAGTCATTTACTTCGATGATATCGTCATGCAACGCATGAGCTGCATGAATTCCAATGAAGGTGATGTCGTGGTATTGATATCCCACACTGGGCGGACAAAAAGCCTCGTTGAGTTGGCGCAACTCGCTCGTGAAAACGATGCCACCGTGATTGCCATTACCTCCCGCGACACGCCACTGGCCAATGAAGCGACATTGCCTCTCTTGTTGGATGTGCCGGAAGATACTGATATGTATATGCCAATGGTGTCGCGTATTGCTCAACTGACCTTAATTGATGTGTTGGCGACCGGTTTTACCCTACGTCGAGGGGCTAAATTCAGGGATAACTTGAAGCGAGTTAAAGACGCATTAAAAGAATCGCGCTTCGATAAAGGCTCTCCACGGGTCAACAGTGGCGAGTAATGGCGCGAAGTGAATTGTGTCAAAAAGTAAATATTCGCCGGGGGAGAAGTCGTGTTGTTTTGTGTTAGCGCATCTTCTGCCATGAAAATTTGACGTATTATTGAAAAATAATATCTGTCTGACTCGCATAATAGTGGAGTCAATAATTGGTAAATAGTTCGCTTTTGTAATGTGGTCATTGGTGCAAAAACGGAATCCGCATGGGCCATTTTATGCATCAATAGTTTTACAGTCGCAAGCGGATAACATAAATGACACTATGTTGTTGTAAAACATAGCTGTCGCAATTATGTCGTCGTAAAATTTGTAACTTAATTACATTTTACTATCGGATTTATTATCCGCTGTTTTAACAACACCATGCTTCATCAGTCAACGGAGTAAGAGATGTCCAGACGGCTCAGAAGGACCAAGATTGTTACTACACTGGGGCCGGCTACTGACCGCGACAATAATCTGGAAAAGATTATTGCTGCAGGTGCTAACGTAGTCCGCCTGAATTTTTCCCATGGTAGTGCTGAAGATCATGAATTACGGGCCAACAAAGTCCGTGAGATCGCCGCCAGATTGGGGCGCCATGTAGCTATTCTTGGCGATTTGCAGGGTCCTAAGATCCGGGTATCTACTTTTAAGGAAGGTAAAGTCTTCCTTAATGTGCACGATAAATTCCTGCTAGATGCCAATATGGCAAAAGGCGAAGGCGATAAAGATAAAGTTGGTATTGATTATAAAGGATTACCTGCGGATGTTGTTCCCGGCGATATCTTGTTGCTGGACGATGGCCGCGTACAATTAAAAGTTATTGAAGTTCAGGGCATGAAAGTGTTCACCGAAGTTACCGTCGGCGGCCCACTGTCCAATAACAAAGGGATTAATAAGTTAGGTGGGGGTCTGTCAGCTGAAGCCCTGACTGAAAAAGATAAAGCCGACATTATCACTGCTGCCAAAATTGGTGTGGACTTCCTGGCGGTGTCCTTCCCACGTACTGGCGAAGATTTGCATTACGCACGTCGTTTGGCCCGTGATGCTGGCTGCAATGCACAAATTGTCGCAAAAGTTGAGCGCGCAGAAGCCGTCGCAACAGATGAAGCTATGGACGACATTATCCTGGCCTCTGACGTGGTGATGGTTGCTCGTGGTGACTTGGGTGTTGAAATTGGTGACCCTGAGTTAGTCGGAATTCAGAAAAAACTGATTCGCCGTGCCCGTCAGCTAAACCGCGCGGTTATCACTGCAACCCAGATGATGGAGTCAATGATAACTAACCCAATGCCCACTCGTGCTGAAGTTATGGACGTGGCTAATGCCGTACTCGATGGTACCGATGCGGTAATGTTGTCAGCCGAAACAGCAGCGGGTCAGTATCCGGCTGAAACGGTTGCGGCCATGGCGCGAGTCTGCTTGGGTGCAGAAAAAATCCCAAGTATCAATGTGTCTAAGCACCGCCTTGATGTGCAATTCGACAATGTTGAAGAAGCCATTGCGATGTCGACCATGTATGCAGCAAACCATCTGAAAGGCATCACTGCCATTCTTGCGATGACTGAATCAGGCCGCACTGCACTGATGATGTCCCGCATCAGTTCTGGTTTGCCCATCTTTGCAATGTCGCGCCATGACCATACGTTGAACCTGACGGCTATCTATCGTGGCGTAACTCCGGTTTATTGTGATACTCATACCGATGGCATTCTTGCGGCAACTGAAGCTGTAAATCGTCTGAAAGATAAAGGTTTCTTGGTATCTGGTGACTTGGTTATTGTCACACAGGGCGATGTTATGGGAACTATTGGCACCACCAATACCAGCCGCATCATCCGTGTTGAATGACGTTTAACTAAGAATAAAAAAAGCCCGCGAATCAACCGCGGGCTTTTTCATTATTCTCTTAAAGATCTTTGCGAACATAAGGCTCTAGTTCACCTTCTTTACGTGTTTTGAGCAGTTTTAGAATCCAGGTATATTGTTCTGGATTCGGCTTAACCAACAACTCAACTTCTTCATTCATGCGGCGCGCAATATAAGCATCATCAGCATCCGCTAAATCATCCATTGGCGGGCGAATATAGATATCAAGACGATGTTCACGATAATTGTAAACAGGGAACATCGGAACAATAGCCGCACGACAAACTTTCATTAGCCGCCCCACTGCCGGTAATGTCGCCTTATAAGTCGCGAAGAAATCAACAAACTCACTTTGCTCAGGGCCATAGTCCTCATCAGGTAAATAATATCCCCAGAAACCTTGGCGCACAGAACTGATAAAGGGTTTAATCCCACTTTCACGAGCATGAATTCGACCACCAAACCGCAAGCGCGCACTATTCCATAAATAATCCACTAATGGATTGCGTTGATGGTGGAACATGCCGGCAACCGGCTTACCCTGCTCGGCCAACAACATGGCCGGAATATCAATCGACCAGGCATGGGGCACCAATAAAATAACATTGCGCTCTTGTTGTTGTAGCCCATCCAAAATATCCAACCCGTGCCAATGAACGCGGGATAATACTTTTTTCGGATCACGGAAACACAACTCAGCCATCATCATTAAAGGTTGCGCGGCGGTCGCAAACATTTGATCAATAATATGTTCACGTTCTGATTCTGGCAGCTCTGGCATACAATAAAGAAGGTTTATACGGGCGCGGCGACGGGCGCTTTTGGCAAATTTACCGGCAAGACGCCCCACTCCGGCCAATAAAGGGTCTCGGAATTTGGGTGGGACATAAGCCATCGCCGCCATTGCTCCAGCCCCTAACCACACGCCCCAAAAACGGGGATGTAGGAAAGATTTTTTAAATACCGGAATAAAACCAGCTGCGTCGTTTTTCTCTTTATGCATGGGGAACTCTTGGAATGGACGATGAGATAATAATATACCGCTAGGTATAAACGCGCCGGTAGCACAAATTTATGGCTACCGGCGAGCTATTATTAATCCAGTTGCAACTGCGGGATGACCTGTTTCGCAATAGCCAGATAGTCGCTGCGATCTTTACCGCTTAACCCTTCTGAACGCGGTAGCTTAGCGGTCAACGGGTTAACAGCTTGCTGGTTCATCCAAAACTCATAGTGCAGATGCGGGCCAGTAGAGCGGCCAGTGTTACCTGACAACGCAATGCGGTCGCCACGTTTCACTTTTTGGCCTGGTTTCACCAGTAATTTTTTTAGATGCATATAGCGTGTGGTGTATTGGCGACCATGACGGATAGCAACATAGTTACCCGCCGCCCCACTGCGCTTGGCAATAACCACTTCGCCATCACCTACGGCCAGCACCGGTGTCCCGACTGGCATAGCAAAATCCACACCTTTGTGCGGTGCGATACGCCCTGTCACAGGATTAATACGGCGAGGATTGAAGTTAGACGAAACACGGAATTGCTTCATGGTAGGGAAACGCATAAAACCACGCGCCAGACCAGAACCTAGCCGGTCATAGAACTTACCGTCGTCAGCACGAATGGCGTAATAATCTTTGCCTCCAGAGCGCATGCGCACCCCGACCAATTGGCTTTGCTCACTGCGCCCATCAAGTATTTCACGCGACATCAATACCGAGAACTGATCACCTTTGCGCAGTTTGGCAAAATCCAACTGCCATTGTAATGCTTTCGTCACAGCGCGAATCTCAGCACCGGTCAAACCGGCCTTTTTGGCACTGGTAACAAAACTACCCTCCAGCCGACCAGTGAGAACCGCATTGGTCCACTCACCTTTCTGTAACTCTTTTGTTTCTTTGAAATTATTACCTACACGGTCATAAGTGCGGGTTTCACGACGAGAAACTTCCCATGTCAGGCGCTGCAAATCACCAGCATCATTAACTGTCCAAGAGATTTGCTGCCCGATCTTCAGATTACGCAAATCGCGGTTTTGTGTCGCCAACAGGGAAACATCAGAGATATCAATGCCATATTGGGTCAGGATGCTGCTAAGCGTGTCCCCGGTGGAGACAACATACTCATGAACACCCGTTTCACTGACATCTTTGGCATCTAATTCGTCTTGTGGGATTTCATCATCTGGTGCTGGTTGATCAATGGGTTCACTGGCATCGGGCAATAAAATGCGGGTTTGGCTGGTATCTAATACCACGCTCTTGGCGACAGGTTCATGCTCCGGGTGATAAACAAAAGGCCGCCAAACAGCGACGGCCAATGTCATTACAGTCAACGACCCCAGCATGATGCGGTGGGGGCGAGGGAGATTGTTATACGCCAAAGTGATAGTTCGGACTATCTGCTGCACTTATGAGTATCCTTTTAATCTTACTTCAGGCAGCTCACGTATTGGTTCGACAGCTGAGACAAAAAGTTCACATAGCTGTCCTTGCCTAATACTATGCCACTCCCCAAGGGATCCAAAGTGCCTGAACGCACGTTTGTTCCTTTGGCGACAGCATTAATGACGGCCGGCCTGAATTGTGGCTCAGCAAAAACGCATACCGCTTTATGCTCAACCAACTGTGTTCGAATTTGATGTAAACGCTGCGCACCAGGCTGAATTTCGGGATTGACTGTAAAATGCCCTAACGGACTCAAGCCAAAGTGTTTTTCAAAGTAGCCATAAGCATCATGAAAAACGAAGTATCCCTTACCTTGGGCAGGCTTTAGCATAGTAGCAATATTTTTTTCATTTTGCGCTAGTTGATCCTCGAATCGGCGCAGGTTTGCATCTAATTTGTCCTTATTTTGTGGCATAAGTTCCAATAATCTATCGTGAATAGCAATTGCAGATTGTTTGGCGATAGTTGGGGACAACCAAATATGCATGTTATATTCGCCGTGGCGGTGCTCATCGCTGTGATTATCTTTAGCATGATCATGGTGATGCCCTTCATCCTCCCCGTCATGTTCATCATGTTCGTCGCCTTTCATCAACAAAGGCATGACTGAGGGTAATTGAGCCAGAGCTATCTTTTTATTATCAGCAACTTGCGTTAACGGTTTCGATAAAAAAGCTTCCATTTCCGGCCCAATCCAAATAACCAGGTCAGCACTCCGTAACCGCTGGACATCTGACGGGCGCAGGGCATAATCGTGTGGTGATGCACCATCAGGTAATAATACCTCGGTTGGCAGTACACCATCAGCGATGGCTGAGGCGATAAAACCCAGCGGACGCACTGATGTCACAACCGCAGCAGAGGCAATATTAAATGGGTTAGCGATTAAAATTGCGCTGGCCAGCATTGCCCGCTTTAGCCATTTATTTTTATGTAACATAATACGAATTCTCGACGTTTTGATGAGTAAAGCGTAATATTATAACATTCACTCGGTTCTGCAAACGTAATCATTATGTCCACATTGGTCACTCTAAATAAGATATCTGTCACTTTTGGTAGTCGGCGGGTACTAAATGATATTTCCCTTTCTCTGCGTCCGGGAAGAATTCTCACTCTGCTTGGGCCAAATGGTGCCGGCAAATCAACACTGGTTCGCGTGGTATTAGGGTTGATTGCTCCCACCAGCGGCACTCTGATTCGTGAGCCGGGTTTACGTATCGGCTATGTTCCACAAAAACTTTATCTGGATGCCACCTTGCCGCTGACGGTGAGCCGCTTTATGCGGTTAAAACCGGGCGTCAAAAAAGCAGATATTTTACCTGCACTTAAGCGGGTACATGCAGCACATCTATTAGATCAGCCAATGCAAAAGCTGTCTGGCGGCGAAAATCAGCGTGTCCTCTTGGCCCGCGCCCTATTGAACCGACCGCAGCTATTAGTCTTGGATGAGCCAACGCAAGGTGTTGATGTTAATGGGCAATTAGCTCTGTATGACTTAATTGAACAGTTACGCAGAGAGCTCGGCTGTGCCGTCTTGATGGTTTCCCATGACTTGCATTTAGTCATGGCCAAAACTGATGAAGTTTTATGTCTTAACCAACATATTTGCTGTTCTGGTGCGCCAGAGGTCGTTTCCACTCATCCGGAGTTTATTGCCATGTTTGGCAATCGTGGAGCAGAACAGTTAGCCGTTTACCGTCATCACCATAATCATCGTCACGATTTGCACGGAAAGATTATTTTGAAAAACAGCGGGAGTCGTGACGCATGATTGAATTACTGTTGCCTGGCTGGTTAGCCGGTGTGTTGCTGGCAACTGCGGCGGGCCCTCTGGGGTCATTTGTGGTCTGGCGCAGAATGTCCTATTTTGGCGATACATTAGCCCATGCATCATTATTGGGCGTGGCATTTGGTTTACTGTTAGATGTGAACCCATTCTATGCCGTGATCGTGATGACTATGGTGTTAGCGCTTATTCTGGTGTGGTTGGAACGCCGCCCTCAGTTAGCCGTAGACACACTGCTCGGGATTATGGCTCACAGTGCGCTGTCGTTAGGTTTAGTGGTCGTTAGCCTAATGCATAATGTCCGGGTCGATTTAATGGCTTACCTGTTTGGCGATCTACTTTCCGTCACACTGAGTGATATTGGGCTAATTGCAGCCGGCGTCGTCGTCGTGCTGGGCATATTGTGTTGGCAATGGCGGGCATTGCTCTCCATGACTATCAGCCCGGAACTGGCCCATGTGGATGGGGTTAATTTAGAGCGCGTTCGGATGTTGCTGATGCTCGTGACTGCCCTGACAATCGGGTTGTCGATGAAGTTTGTCGGCGCACTGATTATTACTTCTCTATTGATTATCCCAGCCGCTGCCGCACGTCGTTTTGCCCGAACACCAGAACAAATGGCCGGTATTGCCATCGGTATTGGTATTGTTGCCGTGACGGGGGGGTTAACTTTCTCAGCTTGCTATGATACCCCCGCAGGCCCTTCAGTCGTGCTTTGTGCCGCGGCGATGTTCATCTTGAGCCTATCGCAAAAAGCACGCGCATAATGTCGTGAAAATGGGGCGGGTATTACTGAGCCCCATTTCTAATTACCTTTACTTATTCTCCGCCCGCCCTCATTCACAATCATCAATTCTGTTTTTAATATTCTAATTAGTGTGATCAACCACAAATACAATATATATCCAGTGTAATACCCTGCATAACACTTCAAGCAATGAGCAATATAATGGTTATGCAGATACTTTTCTCGTCTCTGCATGGGCTTTGTACACTCTAAATTTACGCAGCATCACTATTGCGCAGAGGCGACCTATCATGGATAGATCCACCCCCACGGGTTTACTTCAGCAACCCAAACCGTTCTTTATGATCTTTTTTGTCGAACTCTGGGAAAGATTCGGCTATTACGGAGTTCAGGGGATCCTCGCTGTTTTCTTCGTCAAACAGTTGGGATTCTCACAAGAACAAGCATTTGTCACTTTTGGGGCTTTTGCGGCGTTGGTTTACGGCCTAATTTCGATTGGTGGCTATGTCGGTGACCATCTATTGGGCACTAAACGCACCCTGGTTTTAGGGGCTGTCGTATTGGCGTTGGGCTACTTCGCCACCGGTTTATCATTATACCAACCTAACCTGATTTTCTTTGCATTAGGGACTATTGCTGTGGGGAATGGTTTATTTAAAGCCAACCCGGCTAGCTTATTATCTAAATGTTATCCGCCGAAAGATCCCCGTCTGGACGGGGCTTTTACTCTGTTTTATATGTCGATCAACATCGGCTCTTTGCTGTCATTATCATTGGCACCGGTGATAGCCGAGCGCTTCGGATATACCGTTACCTATTACTTATGCGGCATTGGTTTAATTTTTGCCCTGCTGGTCTATTTCTGTTGCCGCCATATGGTCCGCAATATTGGGTCTGAACCTGATACAAAACCTTTAAATTGGCGCAATCTGTTGTTAGTCCTAGTGGGAAGTGCAGTGATGATATGCATCTGCGCTTGGTTGATGAATCATGTCATTATTGCCAATTTGGTGTTAATCGTCTTATCGCTGATTGTGGTGTTTATCTTTTTCAAAGAAGCGCTAAAACAGGATCAACTGGGCCGAAATAAAATGTTTGTTGCCTTCATTCTGATGATTGAAGCCATCGTGTTTTATGTTTTATATGCTCAGATGCCAACTTCGTTGAACTTCTTTGCTATTAATAATGTTCATCATGAAATCCTCGGTTTCAATATTAATCCGGTGAGTTTTCAGGCGCTAAATCCTTTCTGGGTGGTCGTCGCCAGCCCGATTTTAGCCTCAATTTATACCCGTTTGGGTAGCCAGAATCGTGACTTATCCATGCCGGCAAAATTTACTTTAGGCATGTTTTTATGTTCGTTTGGATTCCTAACAGCGGCTGCCGCAGGGATGTGGTTTGCTGATGCACAAGGTTTAACATCACCTTGGTTTATTGTTCTGGTTTATCTATTCCAGAGTTTAGGGGAGTTAATGATAAGCGCCCTCGGTTTGGCGATGGTGGCAGCATTAGTACCACAATATTTGATGGGGTTTATTCTTGGGATGTGGTTCTTGACTCAAGCAGCTTCATTCTTGATAGGTGGTTACGTAGCCACCTTTACCGCCACGCCTGAAGGCATGACCGACCCGCTCGAAACATTGCCGATTTATACTGATGTATTTGGTAAAATTGGTATGGTCACGCTGGTGATTGCGTTGGTAATGGCGTTACTGATCCCCTGGCTTAACCGAATGATTAATACCCCGGCTGAAAAGTCTATTGCTTGAAAGTCACCTTCATCAGGGCTGGCCTTGGCACAGCCCTGCATCAAAAAGTCTTACTCTTCGCGGGTGATACCAAAGTGTTTATAGGCATGATTGGTCGCAATACGCCCACGAGGAGTCCGCTGGAGAAATCCTTGTTGGATTAAATACGGCTCCAGCACATCTTCAATGGTTTCGCGTTCTTCACCAATCGCGGCCGCCAAGTTATCCAATCCTACGGGGCCACCCATAAACTTATCAATAACGGCCAGCAACAGTTTGCGGTCCATAAAATCAAAACCTTCGGCGTCTACATTCAGCATATCCAGCGCTTTCATCGCCACATCACCGTTAATAGCACCATCCGCCCTGACCTCAGCGAAGTCACGCACACGGCGTAATAAACGGTTAGTGATACGGGGGGTTCCTCGCGAACGGCGTGCTAATTGGTGCGCACCTTCTGAGGTGAGCTCCAGACCCAGACATTTAGCACTGCGCGACACAATATGTTCTAAATCAGCGACTTGATAAAACTCAAGGCGCTGGACAATACCGAATCGGTCACGTAATGGGGAAGTCAATGAGCCCGCTCGGGTGGTGGCGCCAATCAGGGTAAAAGGCGGTAAATCAAGTTTGATTGAACGTGCAGCCGGGCCTTCGCCAATCATGATATCCAGTTGATAATCTTCCATCGCCGGATACAAAATCTCTTCGACCACGGGTGACAAACGGTGAATTTCATCAATAAACAACACATCGTGTGGCTCAAGATTAGTCAACATAGCTGCCAGATCACCGGCTTTTTCCAACACGGGGCCAGAAGTCGTCCGCAAATTTACCCCCATCTCATTGGCAACAATGTTTGCCAATGTGGTTTTCCCCAAACCTGGAGGGCCAAATATCAGCACATGATCCAGCGCATCACCCCGCTGTTTCGCCGCCTGAATGAAGATTTCCATTTGCTCGCGGACATGGGGTTGCCCGACGTATTCAGCCAATAGTTTCGGGCGGATAGCCCTATCAATACTCTCTTCATCACTGATAACACCCGCAGAAATCAGGCGGTCTGCTTCAATCATCTTAAATCCCTATTTATTCTATAACGCGGCACGCAAAGCATCACGGATCAGGGTTTCACAATCAGCACCCGGTTTAGCAATCTTACTCACTAAACGGCTCGCTTCTTGTGGTTTATACCCTAAAGCCACCAGCGCGGAAGCCGCTTCTGCTTCGATATCAGCATCTGATGTTTGCGATGCGCTAGCAGGTAACTGAATATCACCAGTATTATTGAACAAATCGCCATTGAGACCTTTAAAGCGGTCTTTCATTTCAACAACTAACCGTTCAGCCGTTTTCTTGCCGACCCCCGGTAATTTCACCAAAGTGGTGATATCTTCGCGTTCTACCGCCGCGACAAACTGTTGTGCCGACATACCGGAGAGAATAGCCAGTGCCAACTTTGGCCCCACACCGTTGACTTTGATCAACTCACGAAACAGCGCCCGCTCCTGCTTATCATTAAAGCCGTAGAGTAACTGGGCATCTTCACGCACCACAAACTGGGTGAAGATAATGGCTTCCTGCCCCAATTCTGGCAGCTCATAAAAACAGGTCATAGGCAATTGGACTTCATAGCCAACACCGTTTGCTTCCAACAGCACCAATGGGGGCTGTTTTTCCAAAATGATACCTCTGAGGCGCCCTATCACGTTGACTTTCTCCTCGTTTACCCACATTAGGGTAGAAAACATAATGGCTGTTTATAGCATAAAAAAGGCTGGATGGATATCCAGCCTACAGTATACCCAAAAGATTTCAAGATGCAGGAAGGCGGCAAGCGGGATAATCCCGATGAGCTTACATAAGTAAGTGATTCGGGTTATCGAGCGCAGCCAACACACCTGCAACTTGAAAGATGACAGGTATAACAGTTAACCTGCTCGCATTAAAATACGAATCAACGGATCCTACCGCGAGCCAACGTCATTTGGTCATTACCCAGTCGTACGGTATTTTGACTAAGATGACAATGGGTAATGGCAATTGCCAGTGCATCTGCGGCATCAGCTTGGGGGTTCGCTGGGAGTTTCAACAGTGAACGCACCATATGTTGAACCTGGCTTTTTTCCGCCGCGCCCGTTCCTACCACAGTCTGCTTAACCTGACGAGCCGCATATTCGGAAACCGGCAAATTCAAGTTTACCGCAGCAACTATCGCGGCTCCACGCGCCTGACCCAGCTTTAAAGCTGAATCCGGGTTTTTCGCCATAAACACTTGTTCTATAGCAAAAAAATCGGGTTGAAACTGTGTGATGATTTCAGTGACACCTGCATAAATCAACTTCAGGCGAGTGGGCATATCGTCAACAACAGTGCGGATACAGCCGCTGCCCAGATAGGTGAGCTGACGACCTTGCTGGCGGATAACGCCATAACCGGTGACACGAGAACCGGGATCGATGCCTAATACGATCGCCATACCAGTTTATTTACCTTGTTACTGCATTGGTTTAGAAATGAACGTTTTTATCCGTCACATCAAGTTTACCCGCGATGCCGGATAACAAAAGCGCCATATCTGCAAAACACATATGGCGCTTTAAAACGCGGGCCACGGAAAGTGACCAGGACACACTAAAAGAATAGATGAATCAATGCTTAATTACAGTGTTGCGGCCACTTCATCAGAGATCTCACCGTTATGGTAAACCTCTTGCACATCGTCAGAATCTTCCAGCATATCAATCAACCGCAGCAATTTTGGTGCAGTTTCAGCATCCAAATCTGCTTTAGTTGATGGGATCAGCGAGACTTCAGCGCCTTCAGCGACCAAACCTGCCGCATCCAGTGCATCTTTCACCGCACCCAGTGATTCCCAGGCCGTAAACACATCAATAGCACCGTCATCATAGACGACAATATCATCAGCACCCGCTTCCAGTGCCGCATCCATCACTGCATCTTCTTCCAAACCCGGTGCATAGGAAATCACACCTTTTTTGGTGAATAGATAAGAAACAGAACCATCAGTCCCCAAATTACCACCGGTTTTGGTGAATGCATGGCGGACTTCAGATACGGTGCGGTTGCGGTTATCACTCAAACATTCGACCATTACGGCAGTACCGCCTGGGCCATAACCTTCGTAAATGATAGTTTCCATGTTGTTATCTTCATCACCACCAACACCACGGGCAATCGCGCGGTTCAGGGTGTCACGCGTCATATTATTAGACAACGCTTTATCGATAGCCGCACGTAACCGTGGGTTCGCACCAGGATCACCACCGCCCAGACGCGCAGCAGTCACCAGCTCACGGATAATTTTAGTGAAAATCTTACCGCGCTTGGCATCCTGTGCCGCTTTGCGGTGTTTTGTGTTGGCCCATTTACTATGACCTGCCATAAATAAGAATCTCCAAAATAGTCTAATTAGACCGAATAAAGAACATACTCTTCAATCGCTTGCTGATTACTCCAGGACTTGGTCAATGCAGCAGCATCCGCTACATTGAGCCACTGGTAAGCAAGATGTTCGGTAATCACCACATCTCGCTCTTCGGGCAACGCCAGACAGAACCAATGTTCTTTATTGCGCGTAACACCCGGCGCATAGCGACGGCGCAAATGCACAAAGAGTTCAAATTCTACACAGCGCTGGCAGTCGAACAGCTCCAGGTTTTCACCCAGTATATCAATGCCGACTTCTTCCTTTACTTCGCGCTGCGCAGTTTGCAACGGGGTTTCACCCTCTTCCAGACTGCCGGTGACCGACTGCCAAAAATCAGGATCATCACGCCGTTGCAACATCAACACCCGACCACTTTTTCTGGCGTAGATCACCGCCAGTATTGATTCGGGGCGTTTATAATTCATTACTGATTCTCTTCTTCCGCTGCATCCGTTGCGCCTTTCTTCGCCACAACGCTGATAGACAGCTCTTGCAGTGAAGCAGGATTAGCAAAGCTTGGCGCATCCGTCATCAGGCAAGCCGCTGCGGTGGTTTTCGGGAAGGCAATCACATCACGGATGTTATCAGTACCGGTCAATAGCATCACCAGACGATCCAGACCAAAAGCCAAACCGGCATGTGGCGGTGTACCGTATTTCAGTGCATCCAGCAGGAAGCCAAACTTCTCACGCTGTTCATGTTCATTGATACCCAGAATGCCAAACACCTGCTGCTGCATTTCAGTACGGTGAATACGCACAGAACCGCCGCCAACTTCGTAACCGTTGATGACCATATCGTAAGCATTGGCGATTGCGGTGGTAGGTGCTGCCGCCAACTGTTCCGGGCTCATCTCTTTCGGTGCGGTAAACGGATGGTGCATGGCAGTCAGGCCGCCTTCGCTGTCATCTTCAAACATTGGGAAGTCAACAACCCACAGTGGTGCCCATGTGCCCAACTGAGTCAGTTGCAGATCACGGCCCACTTTCAGACGCAATGCGCCCATGGCATCAGTCACTATCTTGTTGCTGTCTGCGCCGAAGAACAAAATATCGCCGCTTTCTGCTTGAGTGCGGGTCAGAATCGCCTCCAGCACTTCAGCGCTGAGGAATTTCGCGATCGGGCTTTGCACGCCCTCCATACCGGCTGCGCGGTCATTGACTTTCAGCCATGCCAAACCTTTCGCGCCGTAAATACCCACGAACTGGCCGTATTCGTCAATTTGCTTACGAGTGACCTGTGCGCCGCCGGGGACACGCAGTGCTGCAACGCGGCCTTTAGCGTCATTCGCTGGGCCGGAGAAGACTTTAAATTCAACATCTTTAACCAGATCCGCGACATCCACCAACTCCAGCGGGTTGCGAAGATCCGGTTTATCAGAACCATAGCGGCGCATGGCTTCAGCAAAGGTCATGACTGGGAAATCGCCCAGATCAACGCCTTTGGTTTCCTGCCACAATTCACGAACCAGTTTCTCCATCACTTCACGCACTTGATCGGCGGTCATGAAAGAGGTTTCAACATCAATCTGGGTGAATTCCGGCTGACGGTCAGCACGTAAATCTTCGTCACGGAAGCATTTTACAATCTGATAGTAACGGTCAAAACCGGACATCATCAGCAGCTGTTTGAATAACTGCGGTGACTGTGGCAAAGCATAGAATTTGCCTTTGTGTACCCGGCTTGGCACCAGATAATCACGAGCGCCTTCAGGGGTCGCCTTGGTCAGCATCGGGGTTTCAATATCCAGAAAACCGTGGCTATCCATAAAGCGGCGGACAAAGCTGGTAATTTTCGCACGCGTTTTCAGGCGGTCGGCCATTTCCGGGCGACGCAGATCCAGGTAGCGATATTTCAGACGTTGCTCTTCACTATTGGTCTGATTAGAGTCCAGCGGCAGCGGTTCGGAGCGATTGATGATATTCAGTGCATTGGCAAAAATTTCCACTTCACCGGTAGACATATCTTTATTGATTTGGCTATCAGGGCGTGCGCGCACAGTGCCGGTAATCTGGATACAGAACTCATTACGCAGTTCAGAAGCTTGTTCGTAAGCGGCTTTATGGTCTGGATCGAAGAATACCTGAACAATGCCTTCGCGGTCGCGCATATCAATAAAAATCAGGCCACCGAGATCACGACGACGATTAACCCAACCACAAAGTGTCACTTCTTGGCCTACATGGGACAGATTCAACTGCCCGCAATACTCAGTACGCATACAATATCCTTTTACTCAGCCGATGCCGCACGCGTTATGCACTGCCCGTGCGGCTGTTTTCTGATGAGCCCTGTTTGAGCCTCAGCTACTACTGTCTGGTTTACTTTTATTATCTGGTTTGCTGCTACTGCCCGGCTTGAAATCTGTCGCGTACCAGCCGGTGCCTTTCAATTGAAAGCCGGCCGCAGAGATAAGTTTCGATAACGCGGGCTGATGACACGCGGGACATTGAGTCAGTGGCGCGTCGGAAAATTTCTGCAATTTCTCTAATCGATGGTTGCAAGCGCTACACGCATATTCATATATAGGCATAGGTATTTTGGATTAAAGAGTGTTGAAAAAAGGGAGTCATTATAAAGGAAATTCGTGGCGTAGATAAGAGCGAACGCACAGCTCAAGCACGACAAAATCCCTTTCAGTGATGTTTTAACACATCATTTAACAAAATTATCCCCTTACAGGGACTGGCCGATAACATATGTTGGCATAAACTGGTCAACATATTGAGTCGGTTATCCGGACTTTCCCCATAAATATCGAGGTATAACACCATGAAACTTGATGCAAAAACCACCGCATTGGTGCTGATTGACTTGCAACAGGGGATTTTGCCCTTTGCCAAAGGCCCCTACAGTGCTGAACAGGTCATCGCGACCAATGCTGGCCTGGCTGAGCGGTTTCGCAAGCTCGGTGCTCCCGTGGTTTTCGTGCGCGTGGGTTGGTCAGATTCATTTGCTGAAGCACTGAAACAGCCCGTTGACCAGCCGAGTCCTAGCCCGGCAGGCGGTTTACCTGCCTCATGGTGGACATTCCCTGAAGAACTTGCCGTCACGGATAGTGATATTAAAGTGGTAAAACATCAGTGGGGCGCGTTTTACGGCACCGATTTAGATTTACAACTGCGCCGCCGTGGGATCAAAACCATCGTGCTGGCGGGGATTGCCACCAATATTGGTGTCGAATCTACCGCCCGCGCCGCTTGGGAACACGGCTATGAGCTCGTGATTGCTGAGGATGGTTGCAGTACAGCAAGTGCTGAAATGCAGCAGTTCGCGATGAAAAATATCTTCCCACGGATCTCGCGGGTGCGCAGCAGCACGGAGATTCTTGCAGCACTTGTTGAGTAACGATAAATTCAGCAAAGTTAATCCCGATGAGTTGGCATAAGTTAGTGATTCGGGTGAATAAATGCCGCTAACAACACGGTAGCGCCAAGTCAAAAGGGTAAAAGATGTATATCGGACTGCCGCAATGGCAACATCCAACCTGGAACAAGTTGGGTATTAAGGACTTAGCTGATTACAGCCGCTACTTTAACTGTGTTGAAGGGAATACTACTTTCTATGCCCTACCCCGGCCGGAAATAGTACAGCGTTGGCGTGATATGACCCCGGAAAACTTTCGCTTCTGTTTTAAATTCCCGGCCACAATCAGTCATCAGGCAGCCCTGCGCGACTGTGATAAAGACCTACAGGCCTTTTATCAATGCCTCTCTCCCCTGCATGACCGTATTGGGCAATTATGGCTACAATTACCGGCAGCTTTCGGGCCAAATGAACTGGACCGTTTATGGCAATTTATCGACAAATTACCGGCGGGTTTTAACTATGGCGTGGAAGTCCGCCATCCGGAGTTTTTTGCCAAAGGCGATGCAGAGCGCGCACTCAATCAGGGCTTACACCAGCGCGCAGTCAATCGCGTGATGCTTGATAGCCGCCCGATTCATGCCGCCAAACCTCTCACAGCAGCAGTTCGTGACGCGCAAAGTAAGAAACCGCGGTTGCCAGTACACGCTATCGTCACTGGCGGTCAGCCATTAGTGCGCTTTATTGGAGGCGACCAATTAGATGATAATTTGGTGTTGTTTTCGCCCTGGTTACAGAAACTACCGCTGTGGGAACAACAATATCAATCTTATGTTTTCATTCACACGCCGGATAACAGTGACTCACCACAGCAGGCACAAAAGATTTGGCAACAATTAGCCACCGTTATTACCACCTTGCCCCCAGCCCCTGATTGGCCGGAGCAAGACACACTGTTTTAATCTTGTTAGTGCAATTTTCACCCGAATACATTGCTGCCGATAAGCAATACCTACGACTTTTCGCAAGTTCATCTTTCCAAACACGAAACTGAGTATCAAGAAATGTGATCCCCACTATTTTTCTAGCGACAGTAACCCATCAGACGGTTATCATTATTGGGCCAGTCTATGGTTGGGCAATGGAGTTGAAAATGGTTAGCTCGCTTTATGTCGTGTTGGGCGCACTGTTATTGATCAAGCTTTCATTCGATGTGGTTAAATTGAGAAATCAGTACCGAGTTGCTTACGGCGATGGGGGTTTTTATGAATTACAAACCGCCATCCGCGTACATGGTAACGCCGTAGAATATATTCCTATTGCTGTCATTTTACTCATTATGATGGAAATGAACGGTGCTGAGACGTGGATGATCCATATTTGTGGATTGATGCTGATAGTGGGTCGCCTGCTGCATTACTATGGTTTACGCCATCGCGAAATTCGCTGGCGCCGCTCGGGGATGAGCGCCACCTATGTTTCTTTGATTTTGATGGTTATTGCTAATATTTACTACTTGCCTTGGGATCAGATTTTTAGTCTGACCTGACAGGCCTGTTTGCGCTGTTTTATTGGTTCTGCCAGTCAAACGGCCGGAACACTGTTAGTCCGGGCGGCTAATCACCGCCTTCATGCCTCGCTTATCTGCTACTCACTTATCTGCTGCTCGCACGCGCTTTATCGCGCTTATCAGTTCTGTTTTCTGTTATAATATGCGCCTTGAATTTCTTGTTCCTTTCATTTCTTACTTAATGCCAATGACAGTCATGCCAAATCGCGACACTCAATCTTTAAATAATGCGCAGCACACTCAATCAGAGGCGATAGCGCCACCGCATGATAGCCTGTTTGCTGCCCCTATTGCCCAATTAGGGGACTGGACTTTCGACGAAAAAGTCGCTGAAGTCTTTCCTGATATGATCCAGCGATCGGTGCCGGGTTATTCCAACATCATCTCGATGATAGGGATGTTGGCCGAGCGTTTTGTGCAGCCCCATAGCCAGATTTACGATCTTGGCTGCTCGCTCGGAGCCGCGACACTGTCAATGCGCCGCAATATTAAAGCCGAAGACTGCAAAATCATTGCCGTGGATAACTCTCCCGCGATGGTTGAACGCTGCCGCCGTCATATCGACGCTTTCCGTGCAGACACACCGGTGGACGTGGTGGAATCTGATATTTTAGATATCCGCCTCGAAAATGCCTCAATGGTAGTGCTCAATTTCACCTTGCAATTTCTTGAGCCAGTAGACCGCCAACGCCTGCTTAATCAGGTATATCAAGGGTTGCGCCCAGGTGGCGTCTTAGTGCTATCGGAAAAGTTCAACTTTGAAGACAGCGACATTGGCGAGTTACTCTTCAATATGCACCACGATTTTAAGCGCGCGAATGGTTACAGCGAGCTGGAAATTAGCCAGAAACGCAGCATGCTGGAGAATGTCATGTTGACTGACTCGGTTGAAATTCATAAAAGTCGTCTGCATCAGGCCGGTTTTGAGCATGCAGAAGTTTGGTTCCAATGTTTTAATTTTGGTTCGCTAATTGCCCTGAAAGCGGGAGAGGCTCAATGATTGAATTTGGCGATTTTTACCGGCTGATTGCCAAAGGCCCGTTAAGCCCATGGTTAGATACCCTGCCCGCACAGCTCAGTGCCTGGCAGCGCGAATCCTTACACGGTAAGTTTAAAACCTGGTTCAATGCAGTTGAACATTTGCCGCAACTCACCCCCACATCACTAGACTTACGCGATGGCGTGCGGGCAGAAATGTCTCCGCCGATTTCTGCGGGTCAGCGTGAAGGGATGGAAAATATGTTGCGCGCCCTGATGCCATGGCGCAAAGGCCCATTCTCATTGTATGGATTAGATATTGATACCGAATGGCGTTCCGACTGGAAATGGCAGCGGGTATTACCACATATTAGCCCGCTCGCGGGCCGCACTATTCTCGATGTTGGCTGCGGTAGCGGATATCACTTATGGCGCATGATTGGCGAAGGCGCTCACCTGGCCGTGGGCATAGACCCGATGCAGCTATTCTTATGCCAGTTTGAAGCCATCCGCAAATTGCTAGGTGGTGATCAACGCGCCCATGTGCTGCCGCTAGGAATAGAGCAACTGCCGGAACTGGCCGCCTTTGATACCGTATTTTCAATGGGCGTGCTGTATCATCGCCGTTCACCATTGGACCACCTCTATCAACTCAAAAATCAGTTGGTCAATGAGGGGGAACTGGTGCTTGAAACTTTAGTGGTCGAAGGTGATAGCCAGCAAGTATTGGTGCCCGGTGATCGTTACGCTCAGATGCGGAATGTCTACTTTATTCCGTCAGCCCCGGCCCTAAAAGCGTGGTTAGAAAAATGCGGCTTTGTTGATGTCAGAATTGCCGATATGGCGGTGACCACCACTGATGAACAGCGCCGTACCGACTGGATGACCAGCGAGTCATTGGCCGAATTCCTCGATTCAAATGACCCGAGTAAAACTGTTGAAGGTTATCCCGCGCCGCTCAGAGCAGTATTAATTGCTCGTAAGCCATAAAAAAATCCCGGTCTAAACGGCCGGGATGTTAATAATATCATCATGTTAATGGCATATGAGTTACGCGGATTGAGATAGCGGCGCGCCCATCACCAACAGACTTTTCATTGCTTCAACCACATCACCATCCACACAATAATGAGCAAACTCATCAACATCACTGTCTGCACACATGGTCACGCCAGCTTTGCGATATTTCATGGTTGAAGGCACCGTTCGCCCAGCAGAACTGTGAAGTTCACGGATGCCGGCATCAATAAATTTCTGCATATTGGTCAAACGCACCCCAGCCCCGGCCATAATAATCGGCCCTTGCCCCTGAGTTGCAGCAACCAAGTCTTTCAATAATGCTAATCCCAGCTCCGCATTTTGCTGCTGACCCGAGGTTAAAATCCGCGCCACATTCAGATCGGCTAATTGCTGTAAGGCAATCATTGGGTTCTGACACATATCAAATGCACGATGGAAAGTGACGGCCAATGAGCCGCTGATGGACATAATTTCCTGCATCCGAGGCATATCAATATGGCCGTCGATATCCAAGACCCCCACCACTACCCCCGCAAAACCCATATCACGGATTCGGGCGATATCATTCTTAATGATGGCGAAGTCATTATGGCTGTAACAAAAATCGCCGCCGCGCGGACGGACGATCGGGTGAACAGGAATGGTAACCGTTTCTCTAGCCTGCATTAATGCGCCGATGCTCGGCGTTAGCCCGCCCTCGGACTGACCGCAGCATAATTCAATCCGGTCGGCTCCTGCCTTTTCTGCTACCTGTGCGCAATCGACACTGTAGCAACAAATTTCCAATTTAGTCATTCTCTCCCCCCGTTTGACGGATGCCACTGCGGCAGTTATACCCTTCGCTTTTGACGTCGCCGCGACGTTAACGGCACACTTATCCGCACCACTGACTTCAGCCAGTTTTCACGGATTCGTTGACTTGCCGACGACCTACAACATCAATAGCGTTGGATATATATGCCCAAATTATTTTTGAGCATATAAGTGATAATTCAATAATTGTGCTGTTGAATAAATACAATGCTAAATAACGTTCTCATGCTAAAACGAAATTGAATCGAGCACGTTAAAGCATTCACTATGGCACTCATTTTGAATCTATGAGTAGATGTCAGTCACAGTGATAACCATAAGTGATAGTCGGTATTGAAATAAATAACCCAAATACGTTAGTCATCACGCTCGCTGTCCACTATTTGTCGCAAAGTATAGGGGTGAAATTTAATAGTTATCTCGCCATCACTGACCGCCAATGTCGGATTCGCCAAGCGCTCATGTTGCCCTTGCGGGGAGCTGAACTTGGTCTTCACGCCATCTGGCAATATCGCGGGTAATAAAGCGCGGGCACGCTGCATCAGGGTTTGCGGGTCGCCGGGGAGCACGAGCTCAATATGCTCCCACCCTTCATGTGGATAATGCGTGTTCCCCGGATAAGGCAATTCGACACAGTCTATTTCCCATGGCCCGACCACCAGTGCTGATGTTAAATCGAACAGGCAAATTGGCCGGCCATTAATGTGTGTCTCGGACATCAAATTACCACATTGTTGTAGCCCACTGCGCCAGCGTTGTGCCGTTTCTGTTTGATGACAACGCAATGAAATATGGTCGGCACTGAATTGGGTTAAATCCAAATTTAATTTAGCCGCGAAAATAACCAGCTTTTGTTCAAAACACGGCAAGTCTGTTAATAAGTCCTGTAATTCGGCGATATTTTTCAGGCCGCTCATTTTATCCTCCTTGTAAACTGTTATTTCGGGCATTGAAGCGGCCATAATCTACAGCTATTAGTCCTAATCAGCCATATTTAATCTCACTGATTTATGACGCCGAAGTTATCATTGCTAATAAAATAATCCGTTGATTCATTTGCATCAGTAACCACTGGCCTGATGCTGACGTCGGGGGCCAAATATGGTATAAATCCTGCCATCTTGTGACTCATGCTCTGCCAAACCCTCCTTCTGCTGATACGGTGTGGTTTTTTGGCCCTGTTTGAATTAACTGGCACAGAGATGCTCGTGTGCGTCATTAATGTGTTTTTCGTGCGTAATTAAGGTAACCCGGTGAATATTCAGGCTCTTCTCTCAGATAAAGTCAGCCAGGCGCTGATTGCAGCAGGTGCTCCAGCAGGGAGCGAACCTCAGGTTCGCCAATCTGCCAAAGCTCAATTTGGCGATTATCAAGCTAACGGCGTAATGGCCGTTGCCAAAAAACTTGGCATGCAACCCCGACAACTGGCAGAAAAAGTCATTGAACAGCTCAACCTTGACGGTATTGCCAGCAAAGTTGAAATTGCCGGCCCCGGTTTTATCAATATATTCCTTGACCGCCAATGGGTTGCCAGCAAAGTAGAAGATGCGCTGAAAGCCCCAAAGCTGGGCGTGCAACCGGTTGAACCGCAAACTATCGTCGTCGACTACTCCGCACCTAACGTCGCGAAGCAAATGCACGTTGGCCACTTGCGTTCGACCATCATTGGTGACGCCGCGGTACGCACTTTAGAGTTTCTCGGCCACAATGTGATTCGCGCCAACCACGTCGGCGACTGGGGCACTCAGTTTGGTATGCTGATTGCTTATCTGGAAAAAATGCAAAACGAAAATGCCAGCGACATGGGCTTATCGGATTTGGAACTTTTCTACCAGCAAGCCAAGAAAACCTATGATGAAGATGAAGAATTTGCCCAACGCGCCCGCGCTTATGTGGTGAAATTACAAAGTGGTGACGAGTATTGCCGTCAGATGTGGCGCAAACTGGTGGATATCACCATGGCGCAAAACCAGATTGCCTACGACCGCCTGAATGTCACATTGACCAAAGACGACGTGATGGGTGAAAGCCTGTATAACGCCATGTTGCCTGGTATTGTTGCTGATCTGAAAGCCAAAGGGCTGGCAGTCGAAAGTGACGGCGCGACCGTTGTCTATCTGGACGAATACAAAAACAAAGATGGTGAGCCAATGGGCGTCATCATCCAGAAAAAAGATGGCGGCTACCTCTACACCACCACCGACATCGCTTGCGCCAAATACCGTTATGAAACACTGGGCGCAGACCGCGTGTTGTATTACATCGATAGTCGCCAGCACCAGCATCTAATGCAAGCTTGGACTATCGTGCGGAAAGCCGGTTATGTCCCTGAATCTGTCCCACTAGAACACCATATGTTTGGCATGATGCTGGGCAAAGATGGTAAGCCATTTAAAACCCGCTCAGGGGGCACAGTAAAACTGTCTGATTTGCTCGACGAGGCGATTGAACGCGCGGGTAAATTGATTGCCGAGAAGAATCCCGATATGCCAGCGGATGAGCTCAAGCAAGTGGTTGAAGCCGTTGGTATTGGTGCAGTGAAATATGCGGATTTATCAAAAAGCCGCACCACTGACTATATCTTCGACTGGGATAACATGCTGGCGTTGGATGGCAATACAGCGCCTTACATGCAATATGCCTATACCCGCGTAATTTCAGTGTTTAAACGTGCAGGTCTTGATGAAAGCAGCCTGACGTTACCATTAGTGATTACAGAAGACCGTGAAGCTGCGCTAGCGACCCGCCTGTTGCAGTTCGAAGAAATCATCACTACCGTGGCCCGCGAAGGGACGCCGCATGTGATGTGCTCTTATCTGTATGACTTGGCCGGTCTGTTCTCCAGCTTCTATGAGCATTGCCAAATACTGAATGCTGAGAGTGAAGAGAGCCGCCAGAGCCGCCTGAAATTGGCCATGCTGACAGCAAAAACGCTGAAGCAAGGCTTGGATACCTTAGGCATTCAAACTGTCGAGCGGATGTAGATTTTATTGGTAGCAAAAAGGCCCCGCGGGGCCTTTTTTTATTGCTGAAGAATCAGTTCGTTCGGCGGGCAAAATCACGTAATTTAAAGCCAAGCAAGGTGAGTGCCGCAAAATAGGCAATAACCCCGGCAAAAACAACGGCAGAAAGCCGTAGCAGGCGATAAGCCATACCGCCAACATCCCATGCGGGCATAACCCACAACAACCCCAGCAATACCACGGACATCACCACCACGCCAATCACCAATTTAGTGAGGAATATTGCCCATCCCGGCTGTGGCTGGAAAATTTTCTGCTTACGTAATTGCCAATATAACAAGCTGGCATTTAGACAAGCACCCAAGCCAATTGACAGAGATAAACCCGCATGTTTAAGCGGCCCGATGAAAATCAGGTTCATAACTTGAGTGATTATCAGCGTAACAATGGCGATTTTGACCGGGGTTTTGATGTTCTGACGTGAGTAAAAACCGGGGGCTAACACTTTAACGACAATAAGCCCCATTAAACCGACGGAATAAGCCACCAGCGCGCGCTGCGTCATCATTGCATCAAAGGCACTAAATTTGCCGTATTGGAATAACGAAACAACCAGTGGTTTGGCTAAAATGCCCAAGGCCACTGCGCTTGGCAACGCCAATAGGAAACACAGGCGCAGCCCCCAATCCATCAATTTAGAGTATTCATCATGGTTGCCGCTGGAGAAACTCTTAGCCAATGACGGTAACAAGATAGTGCCTAACGCCACCCCCAGCACGCCGGATGGAAACTCCATCAAGCGGTCGGCGTAATACATCCATGACACTGAACCGGAAACCAGGAATGAAGCAAAAATAGTATTGATAATCAAAGATATTTGGCTAACGGACACCCCGAGAATCGCAGGCCCCATTTGGCGCATGACCCGCCAAACTCCAGCGTCGCGTAGTGATAATCGGGGTAACACCAACATTCCTATCTTTTTCAGATGGGGAAGCTGATAGCCCAATTGCAACACGCCGCCGACGACGACAGCCCATGCCAGCGCCATGACGGGGGGGTTAAAATAAGGTGCGGCGAAGAGTGCAAAACCTATCATGCTGATGTTCAGAAAGGTCGGAGCAAAGGCCGGAATAGAGAAACGGTTCCAAGTATTAAGAATCGCGCCCACGAGTGACGCCAATGAAATCAGCAAGATATAAGGGAAAGTCACCCGCAGCAATGCCGACGTTAATGCAAACTTGTCTGGCGTATCAGTGAAGCCGGGCGCAGTAATAAAAATAACCCAAGGGGCGGCTAACATCCCCAAAACTGTCACTACCGCCAGAATCAGGGTTAATAAGCCGGAGACATACGCCACAAATGTTCGTGTCGCTTCCTCACCTTTCTGGCTTTTATATTCGGCCAGAATCGGCACAAAAGCCTGTGAAAATGCCCCCTCAGCAAAGATACGCCGCAATAAATTAGGTAATTTGAACGCCACAAAAAAGGCATCCGTTGCCATACCTGCACCAAAAATCCGCGCGACAATCGCATCACGAGCAAAACCCAATACGCGGGAAAACATGGTCATAGAACTGACGGCAGCCAGTGATTTCAGTAGATTCATAGGTTTTTCTGATCTGTTTTCCGATCTATTTCTCGATCTGTTTTTTAAAATACACTGTAAATATCAACGCCTGCAGTTAGCAGGCGTCGCTTCTACCCAATAGAGGATCATCACAATTGAGATGAGTTTGGGATTGTACCAGTTCTGGTTGGTTATTCCGCTACCCGCTGTTGTAACAGAATTTCTATCATTCGCTGTGCAAGGATAGCCTCTTCACCTGAAACGTGTGGCGCTGTTTGATTACTGACCGCAGTAATAAAATGATGAACAGCACCGCTAAACCCTCTTTGCTCCAATGTGGTTTGCCAACCCGGCGCGGGGAGATTTATCACCCGCCCCTCTGACTCCTGCTGCCACTGGCGCATATCGGTAATTTGGTAGCAAGTGCCGGGGCTAACGGCTTGTACACTTTCGCGCTGAGTTCCGCCGTGGCGGTGCATACTGGTGGTTATCTGGCAATCCCCCGCCCGGAAATGGTGTTCGGCATAGAGCATTTGCCCCTGAGCATTTGTTTGTATTGTTCCTGTCATCAGTTTTGCTGCATCGCCACCCAGCCACAGCGCCGTATCCACCACATGCAAATAATCATCAAGCAGCGTAAAACGGACATCATTAGGCCCGATGCTATCCTGCCGATGCTTTTCCATGCGCAGTGATGCCGGGTGACTCATTTGCTGCTTAAGCTGCTGATACAATGGCGCAAAACGGCGATTAAAGCCCACCATCAACGCCAGCCGTTGCTTCGCGGCCAATGCGATTAATTGCTCAGATTGCTCCAGTGTTTCAGCCAATGGTTTATCAACATAAACATGGACACCGGCTTGCAGTAACTCGCTCACCACCTGAAAATGGCTGGCCGTGCTGCTGTGAACAAAGATGGCATCACAATCCGCGGCTAAGGTGTCCAGCCGTGAGAAATAACGCATGCGATAGCCGTCGCACACCGGTTGTGCTTTTATCTGATTAGGGGAAAACGCCCCCACCAACTGCCACTCCTGAGCAAGAGTCAGGATAGGTAAATAGGCCTTTTGCGCAATGCCACCAAGACCCACAATGCCGACTCGCAGTTTTTTATCAACCCCAGGCTTTTTCATAGCATCCTTAATTAGTCATCCAACTGTATCAACACTTCGTCCAGGCGGCGAGTCAGTGCAATGACTTGCTGTTCGAGTTGCGCGACTCGGGCTTCAAGAGCGCCCGTGCCGGCGGTTATGCTCTCTTCTGCCGATGACGTTGGCGCAATATCGCCACTAAACAGATGCATAAAGCGGCTTTCTCGTTTACCCGGTTCGCGGGCCAAACGCACCACAAACGGCCCATCTTCGCGTGAGGATAACTGGTTAAGAATCTCTTCAGTTTCAGCAACATCAGCAAATTCATACAGTCGACTTGTGCGCGTACGCAGCTCGCCAGGGGTTTGCGCGCCACGTAATAATAGTGTGGCAATGATGGACAATTCTGCGGGCGAAAACTTAAGATTGCCAAATTCGGAATTGCAAAAACGGTGCTCATACTTCATCACCCGATTACCACTTTGGGTTCGGATAAGGTGTTTTTTCAATAAGAAATCCAGAGTCTGTTGCACTTCTGACTCTGATAACTCCATCACCGGTTCACGATTGGTTTTCTGGTTACAGGCAATTGCCACGCCATTGAGTGACATCGGATATTGCTCTGGCATTGTCACTTGTTTTTCCAGCAAACAACCAATAACTCTGGCTTCTTGTGCATTTAAACTGTGTTTCATCCTGACCTCAGCGAGTTGGCGTCCATTCTGTGTTAGTCAAAGCCGTCAATACATGATCGCGCCATTGGCCATCAATCAGCAAATAATCTTTCGCGTAACCTTCGCGTTCAAATCCAAGGCGCTCAAGCAAATTACCACTGCGATGATTATGCGGCATATAGTTAGCCATAATACGGTGCATCCGCTCCTGCCGCTGCATGTAGCGAATCAGCGGTTGCAGCGCTTCAAACATAAGCCCCTGCCCCTGCCAGCGCTCACCTAATGAATAGCCAAGAAAGCAAGCATGAAATGAACCGCGTAGCACATTGCTAAAATTCGCCACACCGCGCACTTCTTTTTCTTCGGGATCTAACAAAATAAAATAATAGGCGCTGCCCTGTTTTTGCAGCTCCATAATCATTCCGAGCCTTGCCTGCCACCCGGAAGGCATGCAATGACTTTGATCACGCACGGGCTCCCACGGTTTAAGAAACACTTGATTTTCAGCGTAATACTCCGCCATACGGTAAGCATCACGCTCATTGACCAGCCGCAGTGACATACGGTCTGTCGTCAGGCGTATTTTAGGTGTTGCTGAATGATAGCCGAACATCTGTTCCCCTTGGGCTATGCGCTGCACTTAACTTAGCGACAATCTTTTTGTTCAATATAGCGGTTGCCTGGCGGCCACGTAAAACCGCAGTCGCGCTCTTTTACACATCAATACAGCAAAATTACCCAACTAAAGAGCCCAAAAGGCATTTTATTATGAAAGTGTTGATGAGGTAACGTATTGACGATAAAAATATTATCAATCTAACTGCTATTAATTGTTATGATATTACTGCTCTCACAATGGAATAGTTTGTATAATGCTGCAAACTATAAGCAAATTATTTATTCCCTCCTTTTTAAATTTCTGACGGTGAAGCATGGCCTTGGTATCGCAAGCTAGAAGCTTGGGTAAATACTTCTTATTGCTTGATAATTTATTAGTTGTGTTAGGGTTTTTCGTCGTATTTCCACTCATTTCTATCCGATTTGTCGACCAATTGGGTTGGGCTGCGGTGCTTGTCGGCCTCGCCTTAGGACTCAGGCAATTAGTTCAGCAGGGGCTTGGGGTCTTCGGCGGTGCTATCGCTGACCGTTTTGGTGCCAAGCCCATGATAGTCACTGGCATGTTGATGCGGGCTGCGGGCTTCGCACTCATGGCGATGGCTGACGAACCTTGGATACTTTGGCTAGCCTGCGCATTGTCGGGGCTGGGCGGCACTCTGTTCGACCCTCCGCGTACCGCCCTGGTTATCAAATTGACGCGCCCGCATGAGCGCGGCCGGTTCTACTCCCTATTAATGATGCAAGACAGTGCCGGTGCGGTGATTGGCGCATTAATCGGGAGCTGGTTACTGCAATATGACTTCCATTTCGTCTGCTGGACTGGCGCGGTTATCTTTATATTGGCTGCGGGCTGGAACATGTGGCTATTGCCGGCTTACAGAATATCAACCGTGCGGGCACCCATGAAAGAAGGCCTGATGCGGGTGCTGCGCGATCGCCGTTTTGTAACCTATGTACTGACGCTAACCGGCTATTACATGCTGTCAGTGCAGGTCATGCTAATGCTGCCTATCGTGGTCAATGAGATTGCCGGCTCTCCTGCCGCCGTTAAATGGATGTACGCCATTGAGGCCGCGCTCTCTTTGACCTTGCTGTACCCGATTGCCCGGTGGAGTGAAAAACGTTTTCGCCTTGAACAACGTTTAATGTTTGGCTTGCTGATAATGACATTAAGTCTGTTCCCTGTGGGCTTTATTACTCATCTGCAAACATTGTTTATGTTTATTTGCTTCTTCTATATGGGCTCCATTATTGCCGAACCGGCGCGTGAAACACTGAGTGCGTCACTGGCAGATTCACGCGCGCGAGGGAGCTACATGGGCTTTAGTCGCCTCGGGCTGGCACTGGGTGGTGCATTAGGCTATACCGGCGGTGGCTGGATGTATGATACGGGCCGAACATTGGAAATGCCGGAGTTACCGTGGTTCCTGTTAGGTATCATTGGGTTAATTACGCTCGTCGGGCTTTATTGGCAATTCAACCAGCGCCGTATTGAGTCAGCTATGTTGAGCGGCAGCTAACAATCACTCGCCGGCGCAGCCTTATTTCCGGCGAGTCTTTTGTCGTCTCACTGCGAGTGGATTCAGGGTTATCTGATTGGCAATGGGCGCGATCTACCGCACTATTCCCCATCCCAAACCGCAGTTGAACAAATGCGGTAAATAATACAAAACAGCAGATTAACCAGTTACTATTGAGCAAATTTAGTTTGTTTAATGTTATTGCGCATATTGCTACGAGGCTTTAATGAATAAATTAATGTGGGGCGCGGCGGCGCTGGTTGTTACTGCGACACTGGTCGGCTGTAACCAACTGACTCAGTACACACTGAGTGAGCAAGAAGTGAATGACTATCTGCAAAAGCATAATAACTATGAAAAACAGATTGGCATTCCCGGGCTGGTTGATGCACATATTACGCTAACACAGTTGCAGAGCCAGATTGGTCGTGCGGAGCCCGGCAAAGTGACTTTAACGGGTAATGCCAAAGTGGATATCACCTCCATTCTCGGGCCACAAACCGCTGATATGACATTGACCTTAAAAGCGCAGCCGACATTTGATCGCGAAAAAGGGGCCATTTTCCTGAAAGATATGGAATTGACTGACTATACCGTTAAACCGGAGAAAATGGACTCAGTGATGAAAGCGCTGACCCCTTATTTGAATCAGTCTTTGAAATCTTATTTTGATCAGCAGCCCGCCTATGTGCTGGACGGCGAGAAGAGTAAAGCAGAAGGCATGGCGAAAAAACTGGCGAAAGGTTTAGAAGTGAAGCCGGGCCAATTAGTCATCCCACTGACCGACTAATTAGCACAGCACATTATTCACATTGATGGCGGAGGAGGTTACTCCTCCGTGTCACTGTTTTCTGATAATTCATCCCACATGGCTTGCAGTGCTTCGCGGCTCAATTGTGCCAAAGTACGATAAAAACCGCTGGTGGCATGGGCTTCTACTTTGCCAAGAAAACGGCCACACCACGGCAGTAAATAGTCATTAAACAGCGCAATTTGCGCAGCTACTTCATCTTGCTCTGCTTGATCTTCAAACCAAGATGCCGCTAATAATAAACCACCAAAATGGTCTGTCGGCCCTTCGCCTAACGGCATACCGCGTTGTTGCAAAAAGGCGCGAACTTCTGCTTCCGGGCGAGCATCTTCATAATCGGAACCGTAAGGTGATACGCTGCGTTCGTCACCGACAAACATCGCATTATAGTCAGTGGCCAAAACATCAGGTTGATACTCCCGTTGCAGGCGTGCAAGTAACTCACTTTGCTCTAACGGCCAATGCTGTTCCAATTTCCCCTGACTTATCAGTGTAAAAAGAGGTTCTAGCAGCGGATCTTGTGGCGGGCGATAAAAGAGTGACCCAAGGATACGGCACATCAGGGAAAAATCGTTCATTTACATCATCCTGTTTTTTATACGTTTTTTAAATCAAAAATTGTGACAACGTCACATAAAAAGTTACAACGCGGCTAACTCAGGTATCGGTGGTCGGCCACGTTGTTCAAGGTAATTGAGTAAGCGACGTGGGCTAACATTCAAAATACGCTCTTGTGGGAAATTCACTTCGGCAATAATGCGCTCACAGTGCTCAAAAATCCCCAATGAATAGGCAATATGAGAATCCGAACCCAAAGCCAACCATCCCCCCGCATCACGCACAGCCTCAGCAATCGCGCGGCAATTCGCTTCACTCCCTTTACGTGAATGTGTAAAAGATGAGTTATTCAATTCCAGCGCCACGTTATACTTTGCGGCGGCTTCAGCAATAGCTTTAATATCAACCGGATACTTGGGGTTACCGGGGTGGCTAATAATATGGACATTTCCCTGCGCCATAGTGGCAATCATTGCTTGGGTATTGGCGGCTTTATCCTGAGGCGGGAACACTGGCTCATGGAAACCGGCAATGAGCAAATCGATGGCATCAAGCATTGGGCCAGTGCAATCGATGTCACCTTCCAGGTTTTTAATATTGGCTTCAATACCCCGCAAAATCCCCACGCCATCAACTAATCGCGGCCATACTCGCATGTTCATAAAGTGCCAATAATGAGGAGCATCAGCCATATCCGGGCCATGGTCGGTAATGGCGAACAGTTTGATATTTTTTAGCTTAGCTTCGGCGATATAATCGTGCAGAGTACTGTAAGCATGGGTACTGGCAATGGTATGCATATGTAAATCAACAGGATACATGACTACTCCACAAAGTCTTTTAAGGCGGGATAGCTTTTTTTGCAGGCAAAGCATAGTCCGCTAATGATAGCAGGAATTCTTCTCATCAGCAGCGCTAAAACCTCGCCGGCAGCCGGTTAACCCCTTCAAACTGTGGAAACCCTTAAATCAGTACCCCCTCACCACATCAACCAATCCTACCGGTTCCCTTCCCGCTTCAATGGCCTTGATATTTGCGACCACCTGATCCATTGCCGCCTCAGGCAAGGTGACAGCCGCAATATGTGGGGTGATGGTGATGCGTGGATGGCTCCAGAATGGGTGCATCGAGGGCAACGGCTCTTCTGCAAACACATCTAATGTGGCGGCGGCAACTTTACCGGCACTCATTGCTGCCAACAAATCCCTTTCCAGCAGATGCGCTCCCCGGGCAATATTGATGATATAAGCGTTGGCATTCAATTGTGAAAAGAGCGACTGATTAAGGATACCGACAGTCTCAGGGGTGTTAGGCAAGAGATTAATCAATAATTGTGTCCCTTGAATGAAAGCCGGCAACTTTTCATTACCGGCATAACTGGTCACACCATCAATCTGTTTTGGCGTGCGGCTCCAACAACGAACAGTAAAACCAAATTCAGCCAATTTGTGGGCAACACTTTTTCCTAATACACCCGCACCGAGAATCCCTATGGTGAATTTATCGTGTTGATGTGGCTCCAGGGGTTGCCACAGCTTCTGTTGTTGTTGCAGTTGATACTCGTCCATACGGCGAAAATAGCGCAATACTGTCGCAACCACATATTCCTGCATCTGCAAAGACATTCCTGTATCTTCTAGCCGAACCAGTGGCACTCCCGCAGGCAATGTCCCCGGATGGCGTCGCTCCTGATCCAAGATAGCATCCACCCCGGCCCCTAACGCAAAAACGCCTTTTAATTCAACACGACTGGCCAACATTTCCTGAGGTGGCTGCCAAACCAATGCATAATCTGCTGGCTGTGTATCACCACGACGCCATTGCCTGATATTCGCTGTAGGCAAGCGCGACTGTAGCCCTGACAACCACTGTTTTGCTTCAAAAAACGGGTGATAAAAAATAATATTCATTATTTGCCAGCTCCTTGCGAAAGTGCTTGATAGATTTCCGCGATTATCGCGCAGATGCAAGTGCTACAGGCAAGAAATGCCGATGAAATCAGCAAACTGCGGTAACTTTAGCGAAACAGGAATAAAGCACTCATAAGAGGGTTGACGTTGGGCACACTTTTACCTACATTACGCCGGTCGGCTATGTTTAACAGGGCTGATTGCAGTAAAGATGTATTGCAGTAACACGGTGAGGTGTCTGAGTGGCTGAAGGAGCACGCCTGGAAAGTGTGTATACGTGTAAGCGTATCGAGGGTTCGAACCCCTCCCTCACCGCCATATTAAAATAGCTTACAGGTTAAATGCCTGTAGTCAGTCGGCGGCAATCAATAGCAAGTTTGGTGTTTTTCCCCAAGACCTGTTATTTCGATTGCCGTTTTTTTTATTTTTTAGCCTATCCCTAAAACTGCCAGACTATTCTTTTTCTCCTGTTGCAGTCTTTATATTTCTATCGGGTATAAACAATAAATATCCCCCACTAATTATAAAACTCAATTGCTATTAATTGATTATATTGCTCTCTGGTGCCCCATGCTACAACGTGGAAAGTTCTTCCACTCTGAGATATAAACCATAAGGGCAAAAAAAATATGAAACTCTCTTTTACTGCTTTATTACTCCTATTTTATCTGCAAAATACATTTGCGACCCCCATGATTGTCGCGCATCGCGCTGGCACTGCTGATCACCCTGAAAACACCCTGCACGCCATCGAAATGTCGCTACAAAATAATGCTAATGTTATTTGGTTGAGTATTCAGTTCACTAAAAATGGCATCCCCATATTGTACCGACCCAGTGATCTTGAAGAGCTAACTGATGGTCACGGCCCTGTTTCAGCACTCGATTGGGAGGAATTACAACAATTGGATGCGGCTTATCATTTTGATATTCAAGGGCAATATATTTATCGTGGTCTAGGGATAAAAATACCGTCACTAAGACAAGTTCTTGTTTCCTACCCTAATGCAGAATTTATACTTGATATTAAATCACCTGATGCAGACCCCGACACAATGACAGAAAAATTCAATAAATTGCTCACAGAAACAAATTCATTGGATAGAGTGAGATTTTATTCGACCGAAAAGAAATATCTGGCCGCACTGCCAAAGACGATGAATAAATTCAAACCACGAAACCGCACCCGCAGAATCCTCGCCAATGCCATCATGGCAAATCACTGTGAATTCACCAAAATTCAGAACGAAGAATCAAGCAAGCGCTCAGATGAATATCATGCATTCGAATTAAAACGCGATGTTAAAATCGTTGAAAAATTCACCCTTGGCAAAGGCACATCACGAGTGCAATTAATCTGGAACCCACAAGCTATAGCCTGTTTTAGGCAGAACCATAATACTAAAGTTCTGCTGATAGGAATAAACTCCTATCAAGACTACCAAATAGCTAAAAATCTGGGAGTCGATTATGTGATGGTCGATTCCCCTGCCTCGGCTAAAAATTGGCATTAAATTGGCATTAAATGGGCAAAATCTGTCTGTGAATTGCTCTATATGCATGCGGAATAACCAGATGACAAACAACAAATAAATACTGCTTGACCATCTGTCTGCCGGTCACTATAGTACCGCCCCGTTGCAGTGCATAGCGCAGTAACGTACGGTGAGGTGTCTGAGTGGCTGAAGGAGCACGCCTGGAAAGTGTGTATACGCGTAAGTGTATCGAGGGTTCGAACCCCTCTCTCACCGCCATATTTGAGCAAAAGGCTCTGACGTAAGTCAGGGCCTTTTTCTTTGGTACAAAATCTGGATTCTGCTCTTTATAAAGGGCGTTTGCGTTTATCTTTAAGTGTACGGTCACCCAATTGAGAAAAAGGCATTAATCGACTATAAACCACCTGATTCCGACCTTGATTCTTTGCCTGATACAGGGCTTCATCCGTCATTTTCAATGCCTTTAACATCGACATTCCGGATAAATACAAAGAAGCGCCAATCGAAATGGTCGCCTTTACTTTTCGCCCATCGGGTAATTCCACATCCAAGTTCTCAACACGCTGTCGAATTCGCTCCGCCACAGTTTTAATCGCTTGTGGATCATGGCTGTGAGTAATAATAATAAATTCTTCGCCGCCGTAGCGCCCCACAAAATCCTCATCCCTGATCACTGCGGCCAATAGTTTCCCCACTTCAGCTAACAATATGTCACCGCCATTATGCCCATAGGTATCATTTACAGATTTAAAATGGTCGAGATCCAAAATCATTAGGCCACAAGCTTGGCGACTGTTATGAATACTGGCTAGCCGGTAATCAACACTCGACCGGTTATTCAACTGAGTTAACTTGTCGATATTTGCCCTGTTTTTCATCGCAAAATAGGCAGAAATATGGCGCTCTTTAAAATTTAGTGCGTGATAACAAATAGCTAAGCAAAGTGCTGCAATAAGTTGAGATACTACGGCCTGAGTCAATATAAATGCGTCTGGGACTAATAAAGTGGCCGTAACAATTCGATAAATAGCAATTAAGATAATGGTGATATAAAAGACGCGGTTATTCTTTTTCTCCCATACTTTCGAGAACAAAAGCGGGATAAAAACTATAGTTATTAATATATTATCTAGCGTCACCCAACCAGAAAAAGTGAAATTTATCGCCAGCGCCGTCACGCCGCTGAGCCAACCACCATAAAAAGTGGCCAAAATAATCGGGACCAACTCGAAACTGTAGAAGAAGGAGTCAGAAATAACCCACTGCTCTTGATTGAGGTAAAGTGATACCAACCCCGATATCAAACCAAACAAAATACGTTTCCAAACCTCCCCGTTATAAGAAAAGGGGCTGTTCTTACTTAAGGCGAAATAACCTATTGAGAGAGTTGCATAAGTTACACAAGCATCTCGGTATAGCGTTGACAAAGAATCTAATTCACTCATGGTGTAGCATCAGCCCTTTGAATTCTCAGGTGCGATTTTTGACAAAATAGATACAGCCAATTCCTCACTAAGATTAAGTCACTTATTAGTCTGATATTATTCATCGCAACCTTAGATATTGAGCAAAATTAATAGTTCTTAACCTAAATTTTAGCTACGAGATAGGCTTTATTCCTGAATAATTTCATTATGGGGCCTCGCCCTCTATTTAGGTAACAAGATATCTCCTAATCACCGCGCCGTACCCTCCGACAGCCTGCAATGGGTGATTTTAACCCGTATCACTCTGTTTCTCACACTTGGTACTAAAAGAAGGTGCTACTGACGATAATAGTGACTTTTTATTAAATCATGCGGGGAATTGTCTCGCCCACTATGAATCTGCTCATTTAATCCACTCTATAAAACTGGACGTTATCGATATTTCTGTCAGAGATTGATATACATCTAGATCTCACCGTGCAAATTGGCGTATCGTTGCTCTCTGCTACTCGAGACGGACCCTTATTGGCCCGCCATTTATTTTGTCTTTTCTTTATTTGGTTCGCACCTTAGATGAAAACGCACGGAATTAACGGCATTAGGCCGTTCAGCGCGATTATTGACGCTTGCTGGCGAGAAACCTATACACTTCAAAGACTTCTCAAAGACATAATTGCCGGTGTTACTGTCGGTATTATTGCTATTCCACTGGCTATGGCGCTGGCTATTGCCAGTGGTGTTCCCCCCCAGTACGGCTTGTATACCTCCGCAATCGCCGGGATTGTTATTGCTGTCAGCGGGGGTTCGCGCTATAGCGTATCTGGCCCTACCGCGGCCTTTGTCGTTATTCTTTACCCCGTATCACAGCAATTTGGTTTGGCTGGTTTATTACTGGCGACATTACTCTCCGGCCTATTTTTGCTGTGCATGGGGCTGGGGAGATTAGGCCGGTTAATCGAATATATTCCGCTGTCAGTCACCCTTGGTTTCACATCGGGGATTGGCATCACCATCGCCACTATGCAGGTAAAAGATTTCTTTGGCCTTCATCTCCCCGAAGTACCTGAAACCTATGTAGATAAAGTGTCCGCGCTGGCACAGGCAATGCCAACCATTAGCTTCAGTGATACTCTAATTGCTACTGTTACTTTAATGGTATTGATTCTCTGGCCACGATTAAAACTAAAGTTACCGGGTCACTTACCCGCGCTCGTCGCAGGTACAGCCGTTATGGCCGTGTTATCCCTCTTTGACCATCAGGTCGCCACTATCGGATCACGCTTTGGTTATTTATTGGCAGACGGGACGCAAGGCCACGGTATTCCGCCCATTTTGCCGCAATTTGTCTTACCCTGGCATCTTCCTGCCGCTAATGGGCAAGAATTTGTCTTAAACTGGGCGACACTTTCCGCGCTCCTGCCAGCTGCTTTTTCGATGGCAATGCTCGGGGCAATTGAGTCGCTATTATGCGCGGTGGTTCTTGATGGTATGACCGGGCAAAAACATCACTCAAACAGTGAGTTAATCGGTCAAGGGCTGGGTAATATGGTCGCGCCATTCTTTGGTGGCATCACCGCCACAGCCGCTATTGCGCGGTCGGCGGCGAACGTCCGTGCAGGGGCAACCTCGCCAGTATCTGCTATTGTCCATTCCTTGCTCGTGTTACTGGCTTTATTGGTTCTGGCACCGATGTTGTCTTATCTGCCGTTAGCTGCGATGGCGTCGTTGTTATTAATTGTGGCCTGGAACATGAGTGAGGCTCACAAAGTTGTCGACTTACTGCGCCGCGGCCCTAAAGACGATATTATCGTGATGCTGCTGTGTATGAGCCTGACGGTGTTATTTGACATGGTGATTGCAATCACGGTGGGTATTGTTCTGGCCTCACTGCTGTTTATGCGCCGTATTGCCCGCATGACGCGCCTGAGTGAAATGCCCGCAGAAATGAGCGAACACCGCTTGGTATTGCGGGTTAACGGGCCACTGTTTTTCGCTGCCGCAGAGCGGATATTTAACGAATTACTCAGCCGTAGCGAGAATTACGAAACTATCATTCTGCAATGGGATGCTGTACCGGTCCTTGATGCCGGCGGGCTGAATGCGTTTCTGCGCTTCACTGAGGCCCTGGGTGAGCATCAGCAACTCATCATCACGGATATCCCCTTCCAGCCCCTGAAGACGCTGGCAAGAGCTCGAGTGAAGCCAATTGAAGGTAAACTGAGTTTTTATGGCTCGTTGCCGGAAGCTCTGGATGCTTTGCGTGTGAAAAGCTAATTATCTGACCGGTTAGGTACTAGAGAAACGGGCAAGACTGAAATCATTGTTATGGCGTGCAAAAAAGGCAGCGTAGATCTCTACACTGCCTTTTGTTTATTCACCACTACCACGTCATTGGCAAGGCTATTGGGATTACTTGCTGGTATCCAACTCGGGGAAGTTTTTCACTAAATCGTCGATAGCTTTCATCTGCACCAAGAACGGCTCCAGCTTGTCTAATGGCAAGGCGGATGGGCCATCGCATTTAGCACTGTTAGGTTCTGGGTGAGCTTCGATAAACAGCCCGGCCAAACCAACCGCCATACCCGCACGGGCCAATTCTGCCACTTGAGCACGGCGGCCACCGGATGCGGAGCCAAACGGGTCACGGCATTGCAACGCGTGAGTGACGTCGAAAATGACGGGGTGACCGCCAGTCGCCTGCACCATGACATTGATGCCCAACATATCAACCACCAGATTGTCATAACCGAAGTTACTTCCGCGATCACACAGAATAATCTGGTCATTACCGGCTTCTTTGAATTTCTCCACGATATTGCCCATTTGACCAGGGCTAACAAACTGAGGTTTCTTCACATTGATAACTGCGCCGGTACGCGCCATAGCCTCAACCAAATCAGTCTGACGCGCCAAAAATGCCGGTAACTGAATAACATCAACAACCTCGGCAACAGGCTGACATTGGCTTATTTCGTGTACATCAGTGATGACTTTTACGCCAAATTGCTGTTTCAGCTCCTGGAAGATTTTCATCCCTTCTTCCAGGCCTGGACCACGGTAAGAATGAATTGAAGAACGGTTGGCTTTGTCGAACGAGGCTTTAAAGACGTAAGGAATCCCCATTTTTTGGGTGACTGTCACGTAATGCTCGCAGATGCGCATCGCCAGATCACGAGACTCAAGCACATTCATGCCGCCAAACAGCACGAAAGGCAGGTCGTTCGCTACGTTGATATCGCCAATGCTAACCACTTTCTGTTTCATACTAATACCTTTATAAAGGGTAAATCGAGATTAATTACAGCGGCTTAGATACAGCAAACAGCGCATATCTCCGCGCCTATTTCATGCTGTCACGCGCCGCTATAGAAAAGAATATCAGTGCAATGTCACTCGTTGCTGCTCAATGGAGTGGATCTGCATTTTTATCATTTCAGCAATGGGGTCTTCCGGGCACTGTTCGACAAAATAGCTTAAATCAGAGATGGCAATATGGTTGCAATCCAGTTGGGCATAAATCAGGCCACGATCGCGGATTTCATAGGGGTCATCGGGGTCAAAAGCCAAGACTGCTTCACTGGCACGCAAGGCCAGCTCCATCTGCTTTTCTTCCATTAACGCAGCTTTCAGCGTGTCGAGCATTTTGCGCACAATCAGGGTATTTTCCGCTTCTTCCAAATCTTCATCTTCCAATTCGGCGCTCAAACCCAAGTTGCCTTTGATCCACACCTCGAGCATATGCTCATTGAGTGTTTCACCGTTCAATGGGTTAATTAGCCACATTTCTTCATCTAACCAATCGGCACGAAGAATTAATTGGGTTGGAAAAATAACAGGCATCAATGGCAAATCCAGTTGATGGGCAATATGCAGGAAAATAACCCCCAGAGAGACTGGAGTTCCCTGCCGCTTGTCCAGCACTTTATCCAGCCAGATAGCATCAGACAGGCGATAAACACCGCCCGCACCACCAAATTTCCATTTGCGGTAAAACAGATCGATAAGCACTTCTAATTGCTGATCCTGATTGAGATCGGTGGGCATAGCGGCCCGGGCATCATCGACGAGCTGTTGCAGCTGGGTGCGCACATCAGCGAGTGGAAAATTCTGTCGAATCTCCTGGGTAACCAGTAACACCCCATCACACAGGGACGCGTTGTTAAATTCGAAATCAGCAATGCTACTCATAGATATCCCATCAGCAGTGGTAACTTAGTTGTTGCCAGTTTTATAATCAAATACAGGCAACCCAATGCGAGTATAAAGGCAAGCCAACGATGATTCTGGCTGCGAGTTCGCTTACCTAATGCGACATAGCCAAGCAGGATATAGATAATAACGCCAAATAACTTTTCAGTCAGCCATGTTCCTTGCGGGCTGAAAGGGTAAAATCCGGTAATAAAAATCAATACAATACCGCTGACAAACAACAGGGTATCATTGATATGCGGTGTTATTTTTACCCAACGTTTATCCATCATAGCTGAACCGCGACATTTCCAGAAGAAACGTAACACAAACAGCGTAATACTGATAACCACTGTGAGTAAATGCAAATACTTCATGGCGATGTAATCAATCCACATGACTTCCGCTTCCTTATTTTACCCTGTTCATCTGGACATACCGCGGTGTTGAGCTGCCACACCAATGACATGGGTTCTGTTAATTATTCATCGCTCTATATTCAGTACGTAAATTCGATTGTCACAGGAACTTTCTTGATAAAGCCCCCCATTGGCCCAAAGTGACACGATCATTATTACCATAATCTTTATACGTCATTACAGCACTAAATCCCGTATTGTTAAGGTGTTTTTGTACTGCTTCAGCTTGCTGCCAGCCATGCTCCAACATTAACCAGCCCCCGGCCTCTAAATAGGTGGGGGATTGTCGAATAATTTCAATCAAATCCGCCATACCTTCAGCCGGTGCCACCAGCGCACTGTGCGGTTCATAGCGCACATCGCCTTCATTAAGGTGAGGATCATTGGCATCAATATAGGGAGGATTGCTGACAATAAGTGAAAATCGTCCGTCCACTGAGTCAAACCAGCGGCTTTGTAGGAAATGCGCGTTATTTATCGCAAGTTTTTCTGCGTTATGACGGGCCAGCGCCACAGCATCAGCTTTGATATCAACGCCTACCACGGTGCAATCCGGGCGTTCACTGGCTAATGCCAAAGCAATTGCGCCGGTGCCGGTCCCTAAATCTAGAATGCGGCACGGGGTGTTAGCTAAATGCGCCAAAGCTTGCTCGACTAAGCATTCAGTATCCGGGCGGGGAATCAATGTGGCAGAGGAAACACTCAATGGCAGCGACCAGAACTCACGCTCCCCGACCAAATAGGCAATGGGTTCCCCGAGTTCACGGCGGGCCGCCAAAGACTCCAACACCGCTAACTGCTCAGCGGTAAGCACGGTTTCACCGAAAGCCAGTAAATAGGTACGCGCCCTGCCGGTGGCAAAGCTCAGTAGAATCTCGGCATCGCGCTTAGGACTATCACTTTGGCTAAAACGGGCTGCCGTTAACGACAGCCACTGCTGATAATTCATTAATCTTGCTCAGACAACGCAGAGAGCTGATCAGCTTGATATTCCTGCACAATTGGCTGGATAAGCATATCCAGTTTGCCTTCCATGACCTCATCCAGACGATAGAGTGTCAGGTTGATACGATGGTCAGTCACGCGCCCTTGCGGGAAATTATAAGTACGATTACGGTCAGAGCGATCGCCAGAACCTAACAAGTTGCGGCGTTCAGAAGCGACGGCTTGCTGACGTTTTTGCATTTCTGCAGCACGAATACGTGCGCCCAACACCGACATAGCTTTAGCTTTGTTCTTATGTTGCGAGCGCTCGTCCTGGCACTCCACCACAATTCCGGTTGGAATATGGGTAATACGAATGGCTGAATCCGTGGTATTGACGTGCTGACCACCCGCGCCTGAAGAGCGGAAAGTATCAATTCGCAAATCACCCGCATTGATTTCTGGCATTTCAGCCTCAGGGATAGCCGGCATTACCGCAACAGTACAAGCCGAGGTATGAATGCGCCCCTGTGATTCGGTTTCGGGTACACGTTGAACACGGTGACCGCCCGACTCAAATTTTAACTGCCCGAAAACACCATCGCCGGAGACCTTGGCGATCACTTCTTTATAACCACCGTGCTCGCCTTCACTGGCGCTCATGATTTCCACTTTCCAACGGCGGGCTTCGGCATATCGGCTATACATGCGGAACATGTCACCGGCAAAAATAGCCGCTTCGTCACCACCGGTTCCGGCACGGATTTCCAGGAAGCAATCACGTTCATCATCAGGGTCTTTTGGCAACAACAGAACTTGCAGTTGCTGTTCCAGCTCTTCACTACGAGCTTTAGCTTCTTTCAGTTCTTCCTGTGCCATTTCACGCATTTCGGGATCTTCGAGCATCATTTCTGCGGCTTCGATATCATCTTGCACACTACGCCATTCTTTAAAACAGCGGGTGACATCCGTCAATTGCGCATATTCACGTGATAACGCGCGGAAACGGTCTTGGTCGGCAATAACATTGGCATCGCCAAGGTGCGCTAGCACTTCTTCGTGGCGCTCTTGTAACGCTTCCAATTTGGCAACAATAGAAGACTTCATCCGTGGTTTTAAACCCTGTAATTAGAGGAAACTAGTGCTGATCCAGCCCAAGGCTGTCGCGTAATAATTGCAACCGCTCCATATCGCCATCACTGGCGGCTTGCTGGAGGGATTTGGTGGGAGCATGAATCAGGCGGTTGGTCAGCTTATGGGCCAGTTCATTAACCACCTGTTCAACATTAGCGCCCTGTTCAATAGCGGCTAATGCTTTTGCCGTCATCTCACCGCGAACCTGTTCGGCCTGAGAACGGTAATCACGAATGGTTTCGACCGCCCCCTGAGCGCGTAGCCAGGTCATAAAATTGATGCTTTCTTGTTGTACTATCGACTCAGCTTGAACTGCTGCAGCCTGACGTTGCGCCATATTGTGCTGAATAATCGCTTGTAAATCATCAACACTGTATAAATAGGCATTAGACAATTTACCCACTTCCGGCTCAATATCGCGAGGCACGGCAATATCAACAAACAACATGGGCTGATTGCGGCGGCTTTTCAGAGCGCGCTCTACCATCCCTTTACCAATAATAGGCAGTGGGCTGGCGGTTGAGCTGATAATGATGTCGGCATCGGCCAGACGCGCATCAATTTCAGGTAAAGTAATCACTTCAGCCCCTACTTCCGTGGCCAGGGCTTGCGCTCGCTCACGGGTACGGTTAGCAATAATCATATGCTTGACTTGGTGCTCTCGCAGATGGCGGGCTACCAATTCTATCGTTTCACCCGCACCAACTAACAACACATTCAGTTCAGACAATGATTCAAAAATTTGCCGCGCCAATGTACAGGCAGCAAATGCCACCGAAACAGCGCTGGCACCAATTTCAGTTTCTGTACGAACCCGCTTGGCGACTGAGAAGGTTTTTTGGAACAACCGCTCCAATTCGCCAGAGAGTGATTGTTCGCGTTGGGATTCTGCGAAAGCTTTTTTCACCTGCCCCAGAATTTGGGGTTCCCCCAATACCAAGGAGTCTAACCCACTGGCCACGCGCATCAAATGGCTGACGGCGTCATTACCATGATGCCAATATAAGCTGTTTTTCACTTCATCTGGGCTAAGCTGGTGATAGTTACACAGCCAGGCGATAAGTTGTTCGTGCAAGTTTTCTTGCTGTTCTACGCTGAGGTATAACTCAGTTCGGTTACACGTAGACAACACGACACCGCCCTGCACCAACGGTTGTTGGAGCAAGCTAGCAAGTGCCTGATCGATAGATTCCGGTGAAAATGTCACTCGTTCACGTAACGATACAGGTGCGGTTTTGTGGTTAATGCCTAATGCAAGCAGAGTCATGAGAACGGCTTCGAGTAATACTGATGTTAGTATGGATTCTCGTCTGAACCGCATTCTACTTGATGCGCGAGATCAATAAAAGTCACAGTGCAATATCCTAACTATTATCATAAATTATGCTCAAAAATTGGTTGTCTGCTGTACAACAATATTGCTTATATCCTCAATAGTTCGAGTTGCCCAAAGGCGGCAAAGGAGAAACAAATCGGTCGGGGCCCATTTGAACAGCATTTATGCTAGCTCGCGGGCGCAGTGTCATTCATCTCGATTTGCTTTATCATAAAGCTGCTTTATAAAAACGTGCCGCCAGTGAAAACCCTGCGACCGATAGGATTTATACCCATATGCCTCAGCGCAAAATCAGTTTTTATCGCCTACTTCCGTTAGCTACTTTACTGCTAGCCGCCTGTAGCACCACTCCGCCATCTGGCCCAGCGACCAGCCCGACATCGCCACAATGGCGTCAACACGAACAACAATTACAGCAATTGAGCCAATTTCAAACGCGTGGTGCTTTTGCCTATATCTCAGAAAAACAAAAAGTTTATGCCCGTTTCTTCTGGCAACAAACTGCCCCTGAGCGCTATCGTCTCTTGCTAACCAACCCGTTGGGTAGCACTGAGTTGGAATTGGTTGTGCAACCGGGGATGACCCAGTTGACGGATAACCAAGGCAAGCGCTATGTCAATGATGACCCGCAAGAAATGATTCAAAAATTAACGGGGATGTCGATTCCTTTGGAAAGCTTACGCCAATGGATTCTGGGGCTACCGGGCGATACCACTGATTTTACCCTCGATGACAAATACCGTCTGAAACAACTGACTTACAAACAAGATGGCGTAACGTGGATAGTTGATTATCAAGAATATAATACTCAAGTCACCCCGGCACTCCCTAGCCGTATGGAACTGAGTCAAGGCGGGCAACGCATTAAGCTGAAAATGGATAACTGGACGGTCAAATAGCATGGTTAGCACCAATCAACATGTCTGGCCGTCACCCGCAAAATTGAATTTATTTCTCTATATCACCGGGCAACGTGCTGATGGTTATCATCTATTACAGACTTTGTTCCAATTTCTCGATTACGGCGACCAATTAACTATTGTGCCGCGCGATGACGAACAAATTCGGTTGTTGACCCCAATCGCCGGAATAGAAAATGAGCAAAATCTGATAATCCGCGCGGCGCGATTACTGCAACGGCATCCCGGAGTGGCGAAAGTGCCTCGGGGAGCAGATATCAGCATCGAAAAATGTTTACCCATGGGGGGAGGCCTCGGTGGCGGTTCATCCAATGCGGCCACCGTATTAGTGGCACTTAATACTCTGTGGCAATGTGGTTTATCTGATGACGAATTGGCCACCCTTGGCCTGACATTAGGGGCCGATGTGCCCGTGTTTGTTCGTGGCCATGCCGCCTTTGCAGAGGGAGTGGGCGAGAAATTGCAACCCGCTGCCCCCGAAGAGAAGTGGTATTTGGTGGTTCACCCCGGTGTAAGCATCCCAACGCCGATTATTTTTTCTGATCCTGAATTAAAAAGAAATACGCCAGTTCGCCCACTGGCGGCGCTTTTAAGCACTCCGTACGCAAATGATTGCGAACCAATCGCAAGAAAACGTTTTCGCGAGGTTGAACAGGCTCTTTCATGGCTGTTAGAATATGCTCCGTCACGCCTTACCGGAACCGGCGCTTGTGTTTTTGCTGAATTTGACACTGAGTCATCGGCCCGGCAGGTGTTAAGTATTGCCCCAGAGTGGTTGCACGGTTTTGTCGCCCGTGGAGTGAACGTTTCGCCATTGCATTGCGTACGCTCTGGGAAAATTGAAAGCAGTGAGCACAGATAAGAATGTACAACACAGGTCTAGATCATGGCACCACTGACCTGAGTTTGTGAAAATACCTGTCTCATTTGATTGAAAGCCGGTTCATAATACTGTTTTGGCTTTAAATACCCGTATGTATATTGCAATCAGTATGAATAATCGCCCGTGATTACTGATCTGACAATATCTTCTCTGGACGCATGCCTGAGGTTCTTCTCGTGCCTGATATGAAGCTTTTTGCTGGTAACGCCACCCCGGAACTAGCACAACGTATTGCCAACCGTTTGTACACCAGTCTTGGTGACGCCGCTGTAGGTCGTTTTAGCGACGGCGAAGTGAGCGTGCAAATCAACGAAAATGTACGCGGTGGTGATATTTTCATCATCCAGTCCACCTGCGCACCCACGAACGATAACCTAATGGAACTGGTTGTCATGGTTGATGCCCTGCGTCGCGCCTCCGCAGGACGTATTACTGCTGTTATTCCTTACTTCGGTTACGCCCGTCAGGATCGCCGAGTGCGTTCCGCTCGTGTACCTATCACTGCCAAAGTTGTTGCCGATTTTCTCTCAAGTGTTGGGGTTGACCGCGTATTGACAGTGGATCTTCATGCTGAACAGATCCAAGGCTTCTTTGATGTTCCGGTTGATAACGTATTTGGTAGCCCAATCCTGCTGGAAGATATGTTGCAGCAGAATCTGGAAAACCCAATTGTTGTCTCTCCAGACATTGGCGGCGTTGTTCGCGCCAGAGCCATCGCAAAACTGCTGAACGATACTGATATGGCGATTATCGACAAACGCCGTCCACGCGCTAACGTTTCTCAGGTGATGCATATCATCGGTGATGTCGCTGGTCGTGACTGTGTGTTAGTTGACGATATGATCGATACCGGTGGTACTTTGTGTAAAGCGGCAGAAGCTTTGAAAGAACGTGGTGCCAAGCGTGTATTCGCTTACGCAACTCACCCGATCTTCTCCGGCAACGCGGTTGAAAACATCAAACACTCCGTCATTGATGAAGTGATTGTTTGTGACACTATCCCGTTGTCAGCTGAAATCAAGGCCTTGAAAAATGTACGTACTCTGACACTGTCCGGCATGTTGGCTGAAGCCATCCGCCGTATCAGTAATGAAGAGTCGATCTCTGCAATGTTTGAGCATTAATCAGCATTGAGTTGTGGATATCCCTGCGGTGCTATTTGGCCGCAGCAAACTGTAATGAGCCACTATTGGGCATGATGGCGGGATATTCATTGCGAATATGTGATGAGCAAACTATCCCTAAATAATTCGAGTTATGGGAAGGCGGCAACTGAGTAAATCCCCGAGAGCTTACACAAGTCAGTGACTGGGGTGAACGAATGCAGCCAACGTACATGCAGCTTGAAGTATGGTGGGTATAAAGCAGATAAAGAAAAACCCGTTGAAGCTGCTGCTGCAACGGGTTTTCTACTCTTGTTCTATAGGCTCTTGATCAGTAGATTCTTGAGTCGTCATTTACTCCTCCTGAACATCAGCTCATTCGAAGCTGTGCAAACAGGCTACCATTTGTCATCTGCTTCATGTAACACTCAGAATTTATGAGTGGCGTTGGTTACGATTACACCGTTTATCAAAGTGTTTAACCCACCAATAGCGATCAGCAACTTGTTCACGACCACCAATACGAGCGCCAACCAGCCAAAGTAGTGCACCAACAAAAATACTCATGACCGCGCCATGGGCAAAGAATTGTGGTAAACCAATCTGGGTGACTTCAGCTAAAATTGAGTAACCTACCCCAACGACCATTGTCACCAATCCCAGACCCATTAGCACATTACCGAGCATTGCTGCGCTTTTACGTTTCATAAGCCACCTCCACTTGAGTTGCCAATAAATAATCACTTCGCTGAGCGTCCAAAATTGCTTGCTTAATGCGATTATTCATGTCCACTTAATAACTAAGTATAGTCAGCCTGACGGTAAAGGTATTGCGCTTGCGATCACAACTGGCAAATATATTCCGACAAATCTTTACATTATCCAGCTATTTGGCACTGAATTTGAATTATTACACAAATGAACTATTCACCCTTCTAACTATTAACTCTCGGCAAACTAACACTTCACTCTGACCGTGGTCGCCCTTGTCAAAAGAACCCATCTTCCGCTTGGTTTTGTTATTACGTCCCATGACAGGTAAACTGTCACACTTTAATTCCTTTAGTAATAGCGAATGACGACGTGAGTAGCATTAAATTAATCGTTGGGCTGGCAAATCCGGGCGCTGAATATGCCCAAACTCGCCATAATGCGGGAGCCTGGTATGTGGACTTATTAGCGCAGCGTCATAACCAAGAACTGAAAGAAGAGAGCAAATTCTTCGGTTACACCGCGCGGTTAAATCTGGCAGGCCAGGATGTGCGCTTGCTGGTGCCGTCTACATTTATGAATTTAAGTGGCAAGGCTGTTGCGGCAATGGCGGGGTTTTACCGCATCTTACCGGAAGAAATTTTGGTTGCTCATGATGAGCTGGATATCCCGCCGGGTGTGGCGAAATTGAAGCTCGGTGGTGGCAACGGGGGCCATAATGGCCTGAAGGACATTCAGAGCAGACTCGGGAATAACCCAAATTTCTATCGTTTGCGCATTGGTATCGGCCACCCTGGCGATAAAAGCAAAGTCACCGGTTTTGTGCTCGGTAAACCTCCCGCTAGCGAACAAACCTTAATTGATGACGCAATTGATGAGTCGATTCGCTGTACTGAAGTGCTGTTAAAAGAAGATATCACCAAGGCGATGAATCGTCTGCATTCCTTTAAAGCCACGGCATAGGATTTACTCCGTTCCCCGGTTAGCCTGGATGTGCCGGGGAATGGCCTTGCGTTTCACTCATTTTTATTACACAACGCATTGATTCCCTGCTGACCTTCACTGGTCAGAATCACACCGGCAATAATCACCCTAACCCGCCCGAGAAAATGATTACTCTTGCCGTCATATTCACCCGCAATATCTTGTAGCTCATCGCTGCAAAAAAGGGTCTCCCAATCTGCGGCCTTTTTCTTATTATCTGCCAAATCGTGGCTACGCTCGAACTTGTCGTTTATGGCCGTAAACTTCAATTGAACACTATCAAAATCTTCATAAAGTGTGTTTTTCTTGAACCCAACATATCTCACGCTATTGCCTGAACGATGTTCTATTTGAACTCCATATTGATCAACTAACTGCGCAAAGGTTGGTCCGGAAGGTTCTGAATCTGCCGTCAGAAACCACATTCCTAAGATACCCAGCCCGCCCCCAAACAAAATCACTATCAGCCATTTATAGATATTCATTTCCATGGGGTTAATCCAAATTCAATCTGTAGACGCTAATGACTAGTTATCGGACATCCATCAGAAAACTTCAGATAGCAGAAGCGTGATCTCGAGCACAGAGTGAGAAAAATCAATTACCTATCGCCTATTTCGATTAAAGCAATTCCCGCAACGAAACAGCATGATCGAGATAAATCGTCATTATGTGTATAATGGCGGCATAAATTTTGATTACATCGGCCCGTTAAATCTAACGTGTTGATTTTTAAGTTATTTAAGGTGATATAAAACATGGGATTCAAATGCGGTATTGTGGGCCTGCCTAACGTTGGTAAATCCACCCTGTTCAACGCGTTGACACAAGCGGGTATCGAAGCAGCTAACTTCCCGTTCTGTACCATTGAACCCAATACGGGTGTGGTGCCAATGCCGGACCCGCGTCTGGACCAACTGGCCGAGATAGTCAAACCTCAGCGCATCTTGCCAACCACGATGGAATTTGTTGATATCGCGGGCTTGGTTAAAGGGGCATCCAAAGGCGAAGGCTTGGGTAACCAATTTCTGACCAATATCCGTGAAACCGAAGCGATTGGCCATGTGGTACGCTGCTTTGAGAATGACAATATCATCCATGTTGCTGGCAAAGTTGATCCAGTGGATGACATTGACACCATTAATACTGAATTGGCTCTTTCCGATCTGGAAACTTGCGAACGTGCTATTCACCGTGTGCAGAAGAAAGCCAAAGGCGGCGATAAAGACGCTAAAGCTGAACTGGAAGCACTGGAGAAATGTCTGCCACATTTAGAGAATGCGGGCATGCTGCGCGCGTTGAATCTAACAGCAGAAGATAAAGCAGCAATCCGTTATCTGAGCTTCCTGACACTGAAACCAACGATGTACATTGCTAACGTTAATGAAGATGGTTTCGAAAATAACCCATATCTGGATCAGGTGCGGGCCATCGCCGCAGCTGAAGGTTCTGTCGTCGTGGCAGTTTGTGCCGCAGTCGAATCTGATATCGCCGAACTGGAAGATGAAGACCGCGCTGAGTTTATGGCCGAGTTAGGTATTGAAGAACCAGGTCTGAATCGTGTTATTCGCGCCGGTTATGAATTGCTGAATCTGCAAACCTATTTCACTGCCGGTGTTAAAGAGGTTCGCGCTTGGACTATTCCTGTTGGCGCAACAGCTCCACAAGCCGCAGGTAAAATCCACACTGACTTTGAAAAAGGCTTTATCCGCGCACAAACTATCGCTTTTGACGACTTTATTACCTACAAAGGTGAACAAGGCGCAAAAGAAGCCGGGAAAATGCGTTCAGAAGGTAAAGAATACATCGTAAAAGATGGCGATGTGATGAACTTCTTGTTCAACGTCTAAATAAAATTCGTTGTCTCATAAGTTCTTACTAGACCTCATGAAGAGAAAAAACCCTACAAAATCCACGCATTTGCGTGGATTTTTCATTTCATGACATCTCATAAAGTCTCATTACAGCGCAGTCAAAAATGAGTACGTAGATGAGTACAATCAGTTTCCATCTTTAATTTTGGTGAGTACAATAACGGTATAAGAAATATACAAGGAATTGTTATGCTCACAGATACACAATGCCGCACTGCTAAGCCAAAAGAAAAGCTTTACCGGCTCAATGACTTCAATGGCCTGTACCTCGAAGTCAAACCCAATGGCAAGAAAGCGTGGCGTTATCGTTTCAAGCTTAACGGTAAATCCAGCATGTTTGCGCTGGGTGAGTATCCGACAGTGAAGCTGGTCGAAGCACGAGAAAAGTGCGAGCAAGCACGTAAGCAAGTTGCAGAAGGAATAAATCCAGCGCAAGCGCGTCAATTAGATAAAATCCGCAAAGTCAACGATGCATCCAATACCTTTGAGCTTATCGCCAAAGAGTGGTTACAGATGAAGGACTGGGCAGACATCACCAAAACACGACGCCTTGATATGCTTGAGCGTGTTGTATTCCCGGCAATTGGTAAGCTCCCTGTTAAAGAGATCACCCCGCACCACATTTTAAAAATACTCCAGGAAACAGCTAACCGCGGAGCCCCTACAGTTGCAGCAGAAGCCAGACGTAGTATCTCATCTATATTTGAGCTAGCGGTGGCGACCCTCAGAGCTGATAGCGACCCTGTTTGGCCTGTACGCAAGGCGCTTCCGGCGAATAAGACACAGCACAAACAAGCATTGAATCCACAGCAAATCGGGAAGCTATTAAGCTGTTTTGACAACAGTCGCGGCTCATACCAAGTTAACTATTGCATGTGGCTAATGTGGTGGACATTGGCTCGCCCGGCTGAAGTTACCGAAGCAGAATGGTCAGAATTCGATCTTGATAAAGCGTTGTGGGTCATTCCGGCAACGCGAATGAAAGCTCGCAGAGAACACGTTATTCCCCTTTCCTCCCAAGCCGTCAAAATGCTCAGAACGCTACAAGGATTTATCGGGCATCGACAGCATCTATTTCCAGGCCGGGATAACCCACGTGGCCCAATGACAACCCACTCTCTGCGCCAGCTTCTCAAAAGCCTTGGCTGGAGCGGTACTTTCAGCCCACATGCGACCAGAACAACTGGTAGCACTCGCTTAAATGAAATGGGTTACAGGCCTGATGCTATCGAAGCCCAGCTAGCGCATGCTGATACGAATAATGTTCGCCGCACGTATAATCATGCGACTTATCTTGAAGAACGGAAGATTATGATGCAGGAGTGGGCTGATAATCTTGATGTCTGGATACACAATGTCGTTGGGATTTAAATTGCATAAGTAAAGGATGATGCATTGGTGTGTTAATACTGATAATTTATTGATACGAATACCTTGATAATTAACGGAGGATTGCAGCATGCAGAGTTTGTTTTCGGCAATAGCAGGTGCTTGTGTGCGTTGGCATAATTTGCCGGGTCAAGGTATCCCCATTGTATTTATTCACGGACTTGGGTGCGCTTCTTCTTATGAATATCCACGAATTGTGGCTGACCCAGAATTTGGGGGGAGACGTGCCATACTGATTGACCTTCCTGGATATGGCTTTAGTGATAAACCTCGTGATTATGATTACAGCATTACTCATCAGGCAGGGGTTGTCATCGAAGTGATAAACTCATTAAATCTCCCACGTTGCCATATCTATGGTCACAGCATGGGTGGAAGTATTGCGATTGAAGTGGCAGCACGATTAGGCGAGCGAATAGGTAAACTTGTGGTTTCAGAACCTAACTTTCACGCCGGTGGCGGTTTATACAGCCGCCTTCTGGTGGAAAAACCGGAGGCTGAATTTATCTCGCAAGAATACGACAATATGCTGGTAAACCACACATCTCCTTGGAAGGGTTCGGCCCAAAATGCTGCGCCCTGGGCAATGTGGCGGGGGGCTAAAAGCCTGATAGAAGGAGCTTCACCATCATGGATGGAGACTTTCCTCAATCTAACCTGTTCACGCACATTGATTTTTGGTGAGCAATCATTACCTGACAGTGACTTTCAGTATGTCAGCCATAAAGGCATAGCTATAGCGACAGTGCCACATGCAGGACACTCTATGTCATGGGAAAACCCGTCGGCACTGGCCACTGTGTTACACCACGCATTTAGTCAGGAATACTCCAGGTGATTCAATAATTCCACTACCGCATTGATGCTAAAGCCGGTTTTTTTTATTCCATTTTGTCATTTATGGACTAGCCACGGACTACTGAACGGATGCCATGAGCACCCGCTTATCGCTCAAAGCTGCCCGAGGCTATTTCGCAACTGACGGCTTTGTGTTGTGAGTTCAACGGCAGTATAGTTTATTGCTTATTTTAGTTTCATTCACTACGAACGGAGTGCTTTATGAAGTAATCGGAATCCGCGACCGACACCTCACGTGATAATGCATATTATCTCAAGATACTTCGACCGTCGGCCCAGTTAAGTCACACAGTAATTGAAGAAAGAATATCAATCAGGGCGCGTATATTGGCCGTCATCCCCTTCTTACGCCATATCAATTCAGTTGTAACCTGACTATTTTTGCTTTCAAATGGATGGATCGTAATGAGTTCTCTTGATGGGAAGGTATCGAGAATCGGCTTCGGTATAATTCCTGCGCCCATTCCGGCACTCACAGCGCCGAGAATGGCATGGTAGGATGACATCTCAGCCAGCCGGTCAGGTCTGAGATCAGCCTGTCTGAACCAGGTTGTAAACCGATCTCGATAGGAGCACCCATCTCGGAAGACAAGCAGCGTCGTATGGGCCAGGTCATGGGGAGACTTGATCGGTGGAAAATTAGCTGCGGCAATGATAACTAACTCTTCAGTGTAAACAGTCATACGCTCCAGTCTGTCATCAACTGGCACATCAGCAATGAATGCAGCATCAAGTTCGTGGTTGAGTACGGCGTCAAAAAGGGTCCGACTAATTCCTGTTACCAGTTCTACTGACATCGATTGATACTGTCGATATAGGTGTGCCAGCGGTATGGGAAGACGTGTTGCGGCCATGCTGTCTAGGGCACCCAATTTGAATAGTCCACCTGGTTGCGGCCTTGTAGCCTGCTGCTCAGCGGTTGTAACTAACTCGATAATTTTTAGCGCGTTGTCATAAAGAGCCCGACCTTCAGCGGTCAGAATAAATCTGCGATTAGACCTTACGAATAGCACTGTCCCGAGCTGACTCTCTAGGTTCTGGACTCTTGACGTAATTGCAGAAGGCACGCGACATAACAATTTTGCTGTAGCGGTGATGCTACCAGTTTCTGCCAACGCAATAACAGTACGGAAGTCTGTAATATCCAATTTTTCACCATAATTGAAAGTGTATTTCTATTTTATTCAATTGAAATGAATCTTCATATTTTTTATTTTATGGACTCAATCTTAACGGCCATCGACAGCATTTTCCCCTAACAAGGTTCAAGCGTATATGAACAGTATCTTTACCTCTGAGACATTTGCATCAAAAACTAATTCTACTCCCTTCGTCTTATCCCAAAGGACACTCCTCCTGATGGGCCACCCCCAACGTGAATACGCGAATAACTATTGAGGTTAAAATGAAAAAGCTCGGACTAATCGGTGGTACAGGTCCTGAATCCACACTGCTCTATTATCGTAAATTTGTGTATGAGGCCAATAAGCGAGCCGGCGATACTTTTTTCCCTAACCTAACCATTGAAAGCATTAACGTATATGACGTGCTGGCCATGTGTAGCCGGAAAGATTATAAGGAGCTGACGAATTATCTGACAAAAGCAGTCAATTGCCTGGTGGCTGCTGGAGCAGAAGTCGTCGCATTGACTGGCAACACGCCACATATCGTCTTCAATGAACTTCAGGCGTGTACCTCGATCCCACTTGTCAGCATCATCGACGCAACATGCGCTGAGGCGCAAACTCAGGGACTGAAAAAACTCGGACTATTGGGAACGCGTTTTACGATGGAGGCTGGTTTCTTTAAAAGGCCTTTTATCGAAGTCGGTATCGAGGTGGTAATCCCGAATGCTGATGAAATTGATTACATTGCAGATAAAATCCACGATGAGCTCGAAAGAGGGATTATAGACCCACTGACTCGAGACAAATTTATCTCCGTCATTAAACGGATGTATCAGAATGACGGTATCGAGGCCATTATTCTTGGATGTACAGAGCTTCCGCTTCTGTTTGCTGGTATAGAGTTACCAGTAAAAGCGCTGGATACGGTTGATATCCACATTGAGGCTCTGTTTAAAACCCTTAACTAATCTGATAAGCCTGCATTATAGACAGATTCGGCACTCGCTACGCGAGTCTAACCGTAGTGCAGGATCGCTTCCTAGGCTGGGTCAACATGGCGTCCGTTTTTCGCTCATAAGGGACAACCATACTCAAATCTCCCACATTGCAGGAGATTTGAGTATGAACAAGTCACCATGGAATAAAGACCGTATCATCGGCCAAAAAAGACCACTTCAGATATCTCATGTCTGGGGGATCCGAATCCGGCTTGAACTGGAAGGCAAAACGCGTGATTTAGCTCTGTTCAATATGGCCCTGGACAGTAAGCTACGAGGCTGTGATCTGGTCAAACTCAAAGTATCTGATGTTGCATATGGGAGCTCTATTTCAAGCAGAGCAACGGTGTTGCAACAGAAAACCGGTAGCCCTGTGCAATTTGAGATAACCAAAGGGACAAGAGAAACTGTTGCAGCATTGATTAAGCTGGGCAATTTGCACAGTAAAGACTACTTGTTCCAATCACGGGTCGGTTCTTGCCAGCATATCTCAACCCGACAATACAGCCGTATTTTTCATGGGTGGGTAGAAAAGCTTGGTCTCGAAGCTTCGCTTTACAGCACACATTCCATGAGAAGAACGAAACCTTACCTCATATACAAGAAAACCAAGAATCTCCGGGTAATCCAACTTCTGTTGGGCCATAAGAAACTGGAAAGCACAGTCCGTTATCTGGGCATTGAAGTCGATGATGCGTTAGAGATCTCTGAATCGATTGAAGTCTAAGGAAGGTTGTCAGGGCTGCAACAGCAGCCCTGTGCCAGGAGCGGACCTTATAAACATTGGCGCTGACAGTAAAGCGGCACTGAGTCGGTACGGCGAACTGATTTTATGCTAAATATGAGTGGTTGGAACACTATAACGGGATGAAGTGGTAAATGACTGGCTTAATATTCGTTTAAAGTTTTCCCCGTCTGAGTCGATAAAAGTGGGATCAACAAAAATGCAAGGTGATGCTCATGTATGGAAAACTGGCCATTACGGGAATAATGGTAACGTTGTTGAGTGGATGTACGGCGGGGTTTAGGCCTTCATTGGAAGACTATAAAGGTTCAGATGCAGCCCGGATTCGTGCTGCATCTGATGGCAATACAGCTCTTCAATTTTACGAAAAACAGGCAAGTGGTTGTTATAAAAAAGTTCTAGAACGCCGGATTACTGCTGGTTTGGCTATTATCGGTATTCCTGTCACAGGAAATAAAAAAATCGGAATGCCAGAGTCATCTAATAACAAGGGCATTTTCATAAATGAATTTACTATCAAGCCGGGGCAACTGGTGACGGTAATTCATTATTGGACCCAAGCTGGGTACTATCAAAATACAGTACAGTCTACCTCCGAGAGATTCATTCCTCAGCCAAATCATGATTACGATATCGTCGTTACTGGCTCAGAATTTTCCGGAGATAGCGTATCGGTAAAAGATCTGGATTCAAACGCTAAGATAGTGGGATGGGAAGGCGAGTACTGTCCCTCTGGTATGTTAGATTGATTACATGACGCAAGTCACTGTCTGTACGGAAATAATCTGGTCCAAGCCCACCCAGGAGTGGGCTTTTTCATGCGGGCAGTGAACGAACAAAAAGGGAAAGAATATGCGTGCAGAAATGAAGGAAAAAATCATCAGGACGTGTGAGGCTAAAATCGCGGCCAAGGGCGGTAACGTAGGTCTGTCTTTCTATGCTTTTTTTGCCAATAAAAATGATGATCCGGAACTACTCATGGAGGTTGCGCATTGGTGGATTATGGAGATGAAGCTGGATCACTTTGAAAAGGCTGAAAAGATAAAATCCCTCGTTCTAGCCATATAGCTGGACATTCTGACTACGTGGCTTTTGGACCTACAGAGGGGCATCATTCGGATATGATGGTTAATCGATTTGATATCTGTTCAACTGAACTCAAGATGCCTCGCAGTTCTTCTCTTCATTATCCTATGGCACCCTTCATGCAGGGTCTGCTCCTCGCTCATTGCTGCCTTTATGGCTTTTACTACGACACGTGAGAGTTATAAGCGGATTTGCTAACTAAATGGTAGGCTTTACACACCCCAAATCTCACTTTCAGCCCATGCTGTTTTCCAGCACTCCCACGCATTGCTAGTGGCCGGGTCGTCATACTTTCCTTCAATTTTGAGTAAGTCGAAGCCTTTAGTATCAGCCCAAATTTCAAATCGCTCTTCGCAAGTATTCATCATTAATCACTTACTGCTAGTCAGGTTTTATATTGCGTCTGGAAGATTTCATATAGGACAATAACTTGATCCCAGTTGATTGACACACGGCATTGTTAGCAATATCCATGAGGAGTCAATTTCGAACGTCTGCTGATCGCTCATAGCTGACTACAGTGTTGATTGAGTGTTGCACTGATAGCCGTCAGATCAAATCAAAGCCAATACAGTCAGGCATCTTCCCACAGCGGCACCAATTCAACAGGCAACTGTTCCTTATCAAATCCCTCAAACCAGTAAACTGTGCCTTTTTGCCCAACAATCGGCACTTCTCCCCAACCCGGATGAAACAATGCTCGCTCCCAGTCCGGTTTGAGACGACCACGTCGTTTAAGGCGCTCACCATTACATGCAACTGCGCGTATTGAAGGAAAGTTAATAAAGAAACTTAACGGCATTCCTTCTTTTTGTGCACGTCGCAATTGCCGTGAGATCCAGGCTTGGTTACGTTGGCGAAGCTTTTTTTTCATTGGCTACACATCTGCTAAGACAATTGATAAACCTAGTAATGACAGTATGTCTGGTGAGTTTCCAGATGTACTCAGTTACTCTTACATTTATATCGCTAAATGGCCAGGTCACTATAATTGCCCATAATACCAGCGTTCGCCTGAAAACCACTCATCCGGGTCGTCACCACTATAGTAGTCAAGTGTAATACCTAATTCCTGAACCCCATCTGGAAGAATAAGCCCCCACTCCCGGGCAAGGCTTCGTTCCCTGAGGAGTACCGATGAACCATTTTCAGAACTTCCCTCTGTAATGAAGCTTTGAAAGTATTCCTCTGAACGAAATAAACAGACCTCACTTGTAAACATATCCGGGAGGCAAATTACGGCAGTAATTCGAGGGATATCATCGCAATCTGCTGTGGCGAGCATCAAGTTGGAACAGGCATTGATCATGGCTTGCGCACACTCGGCCTTAACTTTCTGCTTGCTGTATTTTCCTTGAACAAGATTAATTTCTACAGGTATCTTGTAATTCCAGTAATGTTGATCTTCCGGAAAAACGGCACGAACTGGGTTATGAAAAGTTTCAGACCAACGGTTAAGTGATTTTATACGACGGGGAATGTTTCGTATTTTGGTGCGGTTATCCCTACATAATCGCCTGCTCATATTTTTTAACTTCCTGCTTGTTCAGTTGGCTATAGCGTTGGTCGAAAATAACTTCACTGTAATTTAGCGACATATTTTGCACAAGAATGTCCGCTCCTCGCTCATTGCTGCCATAAAGCATCGTTGTGGGTGTTTATGTGCCAGAAGTGAATATAGCTAACCCTATACTGCATTAATTATTGGGAAGCAAGTCAGGTTAAAGTCATAATTGGGCTAATTTTACTTTAGAATGCCAAAACACCGACCAGGCACTATGAGGTTTTCATGATCGTAACCACGACTCCGCGACTTACCATTCGCACATTCAACGATAAAGACGCGTTCGCGCTTTTCGACTATCTGTCTTCGCCCCGCGCACCCTGTTTTCAGGATGAGAAACTCAGTTCATTAGCAGAGGCAAAAGAAGAAGTTAATAAACGAGCTCACGATGCCAGTCAGTTCGCAGTATGTTTTAAGGAGAGTGACGAGCTTATTGGCCATCTATTTGCCGAGAACAGTAACGAGCCAGACCGGAACACCTGGAGCGTGGGCTGGCACTTCAACCAGCGTTATGAAGGCCAGGGTTTTGCCACAGAATCTGTAGCTGCGCTGTTTAATTATTTGTTTACTGAAAAAGAAGCCAGACGCCTGTATGCCTATGTTGAAGACTACAACCGGGCGTCGCAGAGACTTTGCGCCCGTCTTCATATGCGTCAGGAAGGCTGCTTCATGGAGTTTGTCTCGTTTGCAATGGAAGATGGTGAGGAAAAGTATGACAGTACCCTCGTCTACGCCCTGCTTAAAAAAGAGTGGCAGGCTATGATATAGCGGAGTGTGTATGCCCGCTTTTTGCTCAAAGCAGGTATGGATCACCTGCTGGCTATGAACATCATGAAAGAGCCAAATGTCCCGTCTAGTTTATCAACTAGGATAAGCTTTAATTGACTGAGTGGTTCCCTTTAATGCTTTAGTTCAATCAAAAGGTATGGATGGGACCAGTCAGTGACCTCTTCATATGAAACAAAACCATCGTGCTCCAATGCGCATACCCCTTTATGGCCGGTAACATAATCGTAGACAGCCTGACTTTCCAGTCCCTGTAACATGTGCGACAGCAGCTTACGTCGCATCACATCCGACTTCCAACGTTTACGCGCTGCCAAATCTTTATAGGTAATGTTGAATGGTTGCCCTACCGCGTTGGTAACGCATTTACCGTAACGATTGGTCAATGCTGTGCCTTCGTAGTGATCCAGCAATAAAGCAAGATCTCGCCTTAAAGGTTTCAGAAGGCGCTTCCAACGTTTCAGTACCCGCTCTGCCTCCGCCGAACCTAACTCACGGTTCAACAAGCGCCGGGTACTGGATTTAAATGATAATGAGACGAATCCTGCACTGAATACACTGGAAAACCTGAATTGCTTCACCAGTTCTTCAGCAACACGCAATATCCGGCAGATATACTCAGTTTCCAGCCTTTCCAATGACTTGGCCGAAATGCCAATATTCAACAGCTCATGTCGTAGTATCTCAAGCTGGCATCCCTTGATATCAAGGTTATGACCACGTGCCAGACACGCCCACTTCATGTCAGCCGGCAGACTTTGAAAGCCTGTGCCAATCTCAAAGGATCTCCCACCAATCCAGGCGGTTTTATACGATTGCGTGTAAGAAACCGTCAACGGAGACTCTTTCACCAGATCAACACCGGTTTCAGCCAGCCGCGACAAGAAGTTGAAAATGAATATTTTATTCTTCTTAGTGGAATTCTCGTTATAGTAATCCAGCAGTGCATCTAGATTGATTTCCAGCGGCTCAAGGTTGTTCCATACACTTACTACCAGCTCCCTGAAAGCGGCGTTAGGGATATCGCGCTTAGACTGCTTATGTTTAGCATGCTGCCCACGGTCGATCGCTATCCCAATCAGATCATCAAATGAGTAGCTTTTACGTTTGGTGAAAATGTCCGTCAGATAATGGTAGCGATCCTTACTGACCTGCTCCCCGTTGATTAGTACACCCCGATGTTAGTAATGTCTTCATAAGCCACATGAGGACATCCCCATGAAGAAGCGTTTTTCCGACGAACAGATCATCAGTATTCTCCGCGAAGCCGAAGCTGGGGTACCCGCCCGTGAACTCTGCCGCAAGCATGCCATTTCCGATGCCACGTTTTACACCTGGCGTAAGAAGTATGGCGGTATGGAGGTGCCTGAAGTTAAGCGCCTGAAGTCGCTTGAGGAAGAGAACGCCAGACTCAAGAAGCTGCTTGCCGAAGCCATGCTGGATAAAGAGGCGCTTCAGGTGGCTCTTGGGCGAAAGTACTGACGACAGACCAGAAGCGGGAAGCCGTGATGTTGATGTGTGATGCGACCGGTCTGTCGCAACGTCGTGCCTGCAGGCTTACAGGTTTATCCCTGTCGACCTGCCGCTATGAGGCTCACCGTCCGGCTGCTGATGCGCATTTATCAGGGCGCATCACTGAGCTGGCACTGGAGCGCAGGCGTTTTGGCTACCGTCGTATTTGGCAGTTGCTGCGCCGTGAAGGGCTTCATGTTAATCATAAGCGCGTGTACCGGCTTTATCACCTCAGTGGCCTGGGCGTAAAACGCAGAAGACGTCGTAAAGGGCTGGCAACAGAACGTCTGCCGCTGCTCCGTCCGGCGGCGCCCAATCTGACCTGGTCGATGGATTTCGTCATGGACGCACTTTCCACCGGTCGCAGGATCAAGTGTCTTACCTGCGTCGATGATTTCACAAAGGAATGCCTGACGGTCACTGTTGCCTTTGGGATTTCAGGCGTTCAGGTCACGCGTATTCTGGACAGCATTGCACTGTTTCGAGGCTATCCGGCGACGATAAGAACTGACCAGGGGCCGGAGTTCACTTGCCGTGCACTGGATCAATGGGCCTTTGAGCATGGTGTTGAGTTGCGCTTAATCCAGCCGGGCAAGCCAACGCAGAACGGATTTATTGAGAGCTTTAACGGACGATTTCGCGATGAATGTTTGAATGAGCACTGGTTCAGCGATATCGTTCATGCCAGGAAAATTATTAATGACTGGCGGCAGGATTATAACGAATGCCGCCCGCACTCCACGCTGAATTATCAGACACCGTCTGAATTTGCAGCGGGCTGGAGAAAGGGTCATTCTGAGAATGAAGATTCCGACGTTACTAACTGAGTGTTGTATCTAATCGTGGGGGCAGGTCATTACGGCTAAGGTATGCCTCTCTGTCGGTGCCAAACAACTTACGCAGAAAACGTTGAGAAACAGCATATTCCCGGCATGAACTTTGAGTATTGGAATACCCGGTTAGTTTGATAATTCCCGCGTTTGCGAGAGCCTCCATTGCACGCTCACAGTTCGGCCCACTTTTCTTAAATACACCGGGAAGTTTATCCCTGCCCAGCTCAAATGGTACTGGCACAGAATAAGACCATTTCTTATCTGCCTGAATCTTTGCTTTTTTCCTGTTCTTACGACTACAAGTTGAGACACAAATAACATGCTGAAGAAATACGGCTATATTACGATAAAAAGGACGCCGTAAACTTGGCACACCATTATAAGGAATACTGAAAATAATCTTTTTGAAATAATCCAGTGTTGAATCTGTCACAAGGATATTGTTATGCGTAATGTACGGTTTCATAATTCACCTGTATATTGAGATCAAAGCACCATGCCCTGACCCCATTTATTTACAACTGAATTACGCAAATCTTGTGTGAACCCAACAAGGTTCAGATGGTTATTAGATGATCATAATATTGGAGGCTGTAGCCTCATGATAGCTGATGCTGGATAATGGCTATAGTATGTAATGACATATATACAATAATATAGAGATAGAGTGTATATAGAGCATAATAGATACAGCTATATACCTTGTAGATGCAAATAGCGATTAAATATCAGCTCAGCCAGAATGGGATTAGCGGATAGACAAAACGTTATCGATAATTAAGCGGTGTAATGACGGTCAGGTGATATTCAGCATCGGTTGTAAACGCATGTTATTTTCTGGATTTTATTGTTTTGAAACCTCGATATCGTTCAATACCGTCGATCCTTGCAACCTTCAGAATCTCGGAAAAGACTCGCCGGTTTCCCCTACCATTGTACGAGGTGCAGATCTGACGACCAACAGCACCGGTAGTTAGCCGGTCTACCACAGCAAAATCGGGCAACGTTGGGCGGTCTAAAGCGGTGTTTTTTCAGATCACGCACTTCTGTTCTGTCAGTTACCGACCCATCGAGAAAGTATTCAGCCTGTAAATCTGCCGAACTATCCGATGTGCAGCAGGTTGAAGATGTAACCTCCAGAAGCAGGAATCAGTGCGTGGACTTACTGCCGCATTGTTGATGAAGAACAACAGCCAAACTCTGCTGTTTACAGCAGAATTGAAATGCCACAAACCTAGCGCGAACCATCGACCCACAATCACTAAATCACTCAATCACTTTTTTCATAGCGCTAAATGTTTTCGTAATAGTTAACCTGTCAGTGTTGAGTAGTGTTGATCATCCATTATCAGCAACTAGGCGAGTTAACGCATCTACATACCCTCCCGATACCATCTTTGAACGATTTCAGCGAAAAGCTCATCAACAAACCTTGTTGCGATCATGGGTATTCAGCGCCAGAATGGTCATCACAATCGATCCGCATTTCAACAGATTGCGATCACTAACAACGTAAGGTTAAGAGGCTTATGAATACTAAATTGATGCCCAATTTCTGGAAGCTGTCACATGGCTGGAAGGAATTCTCATTCCTGGATATGGTCGAATGTATTGATGAAAAGCTCGTCTACATTCATCGCACAACAGCGAGTCAAGGACAGTCAATTGTCAGTCAGGCAGAGGAGTTTGCCAATGCTCCGATTGGTGATTATTTCTATCTGACTCATGGTAACCAGGGGGTATACCTACTTGGTCAATTCACTGGCCCAGTTAACTATTTCACAAAACACAGTGATGGCTGGATGGACAGACCATTTCGGCTGATCCACAAAGCCAATGCCAGAGAGGCGTATCATGGTATTGAAAAATGGTGGACACCTAATCACAATTCAACGTTTGTTAAGGTACCACATCATGAATATGATTTATTTGAAGAGCTGATTTTGACTCCCTATTTCAGTATAGACCTTAACGATTTTTAGATAAATCTCAAGGATGATTCTCCAAGGAGAAAATCATTAAGCTATCACTGTAAAATAATAAGGGATAATGATGATTTATCAATGCTACTCTTGTTCTAAAACAACCTTCGAAACAAACTGTCCGTGGTGCTCTCCAGATGTATCTGGAACATTTCGGCAAATGACGCCATTAGATCCATCCTATTACCCTGATTTCCAATACCAGTCTAAAGGCATCATAAAGGATTTATTTGGTAAGAAGAAAGAGCAGTCTCAACTCAACCAGTTACTTGAAAACGTCCTTGTGAAATATGCCACTCTGAAAGATCCTTATTTTACCAATTTCATCCATACATCACGATTTTCATATGACCACCAAACTAGCAGTAGTAATACAAACAGTGAAAACAATAGTGATTATTCAGAGAATATATTATTTCAAGAGGTGTTGATTAGAAAGGGTTTTAATGAGTTGGAGCAGTTACCATCATTATTAGATAAGCTATTGCTAACAACTTCTTTCAACTCTATTTATTCGGGGTTTGCAAGGGAAGTCAAGCGTCATATCAAACCAACACTTACCGAAACATTAAAATCATGGATAGAAGAAGCTGGCACAACCTATCGTGCAGATCTTTCTTTATTCCTGTATTACCTGTGGAGTAATGAAATCCATTATCCTGCTATAACCTATAACGAACAAGCAGAAACAACACCAGGTACACCTTTATTATCATTTGATACTGTCGATAAGTTTTTGTCCATCTGCGAGAATATCTATTTTGATATTTTGGTCGACAGGCTTGCCACCCGCCTTGAACATTTCAACCCAAACAAATTTGTCACAATGTATCTTGTCGATGCAATGGATGGCTTCCAGTTTGAGGCCTTTTTAGTTGAAATATTCCAGACTATAGGATACGACGTTAAAGAAACAAAGAAAACTCAGGATCAGGGTGCTGATTTATTCGTTACCCGGTTCGGAAAGAATATGGTAATACAAGCAAAGAATTATTCCGGCTCGGTAGGTAATTCAGCAGTACAGCAGGCAATTTCAGCAAAAACATTCTATGGATGCGATGAAGCAATGGTTGTGACAAATTCTTATTTCACCCGTTCCGCTAAGGAATTAGCAGATTCTGCGATGGTCCGTTTAATTGACCGAAAAGAACTTCAAAACTATTTGGATGATTATAACCAGAAAATAATTGAAGACTTTCAATCAGAATCCTGAGATAACAATGGAGTGGTTATAAGCCACTCCATTCAAACTCTACCAGACTATAAAACTACTCTTTCATAAGCTTATCGAATTTGTTGCAGATAAAACAATAGCGACGACCAACCGGATGACGCTTGTAAACAATTTGGATGGTACTGTACTCCTTTTGAACATCAGATAGTAATACACCTTGTTTTGTCAGTGAAGTTAATACCCCTTTGCGTTGGTTTTTTGGCAAATAATTGTGGACCAGATCTTTATCAACCGCATAGACTGCACGCCCTTTAACTTTATGGATAATAACCAGTGCCTTTTTAATCGCCTTTTGAGTTACACGTTTATTCCCAATCAGATTTAAAACTCCGTCGCTTTTGCAAAGATTAATGATTGCATCAAGCGAGCTATCCAGTGGCGAATACGTTACTTCAGGTTCCGTTAAAACTTCCTTAAGAGAGTCCAAATAGCATGCCGAGACCCCCTTCATGATGTCCTGCTTTTTGAACGGCAAAACACCATATTTAGAAGCCATGCAACCTGCAACATAGACGATGGCAAAACGTTTGGCGATACGAACCTGAATACCGGAGTTACGATCTACCTTGTGCTTATCCAGAAAGAACTCAATCCCTTTTTCAAGCTTCCGTTTCACACTTTCGCTGTCATCCTGAATATCAGCCACCAAGCGCTTCAAAAAAGCAGGTTTGGCACTGCCATAATAGCGGTGAGTTGCCTCTTTGATAGCATGTACCAGTTCGTTGCTGGAGTTAACATCTTCAGGCAGTGATTCGAAGATCCCCATCCCGTAACCAGCATCGGCATGAATGTCGATGACACGCACATTTTCGCCTTCAAGACGCTCCATTTTCCCCGAAACAGCCAGTTGCTGGAGACTGCTCTCACCCGTACTGAAAATACTTACTTGCCATTCAGCAACTTTATTGTCGAACATAGCCGAACGCGTTTTCCCTTTCCCACCCGATAGCGTATACACACGGTTCTGCATAATTTTAGCGGCTGCCAGTACGTCTTTATCTAACAGCTTCGACTCATCAAGAACCAGATAACTGTCGTTATGGGCAACGGCAATCTCCTCAAGCCCTTTATCCGTATTGTTCCAGAGGATGATAACTTCTTTAGGCGATCCTGCTAATGAAGCTAGCATGTACGCACTGGAAGTTTTCCCGATGCTGCTCATTCCCCATAAATGGAACCCGCCCCCTTCCATACCTGAAAGCTTAAGAATAAAACCAGAGAAACCGCAGCACAGAGCCAACATAATGCGCGAGCTGTATAGCGCATATGGAGCGACATTCATTTTCCATAACTTTAATGTTTCCCATTTTTCCTCTACAGGTAAATGATTTTTTGCGCTGGGATGCAGTATTGGCTTATCTCCTTTAACTTTACCAATGGTCGTATTATTAGCACGCAAATAAACATCATCATAGAAACCAGGTTTATAACGCAATGTGATTGCATTATCTGTTTCCTTAATAATTTCTTGATGCGCACGAGCCCAATATTCTTTACTGACATTTGGGTTATGACCGAATTTTAATAAGTTCTTTTTTAATTCTAATACAGTCACAAGCGCCACAGCAGGTAAAAGCACGCAGCTCGACTCATCTCCTTCAGAATCTGTGATTTTAATGAGCCGGTATGCAACCGGACATGATTCGGAAATTTTAGTACGTGCTAACAATGTAACAAGTAACTTTTCTTCATTGTCACTTGGTTTTTCTTTATATTCTTTCATTTGTAGTTCCTCATCGTATTTAAAGACCCCATCACAGTTACTGTGATTAACGTCATGATTTAGGCGTGAGGGATCCCCTGCATGATTTCTCATACGGTATTATTATTTGGTTAAAAATCGCAGAAGCAGTTTTTAATAGGTGCGTTAAATAATAGATCATGAAACTATTTTATTATTAAATGGTCACCATACTTCCTTACCTTATACATAAAGGTTAATCCTACTATTCCAATAGAATCTAACATAACCAGAGAATCAGCATGTTGCTTACTCAGCAGACGATACTTTTTAGTCCAGCGCTTCCTTTTTCTTTCCTTGTTCCCCTTTATATAATAATCATCATACTGGATTGATTCGACTCGCCACCAGATGGCTTTAAACCGATAACTTACTTGTCGCATTGGGGCTTTTAACTTGCTCACTAGCATAGGGCGATTTATTACATTTTTTCGCGTATTCATGTTCCTCTTGTTCTTCATCCTGACACGTAGACTTTTAATAGCCTGTTTGTCATTTGGAATGATGAGATGAAAATGTGGTACCCACTTATTAGCATCAATATGAAAATCCATTTCGAACCCACCAATCACCATTCCATCGAAGCCGCATGCTTTTAACCAGCGCCGAAGTCGTGCTATTAATGTATCGGGCCGCCATTGTAGTAGTTGACTGTCACTAAATGCATCCTGATAGAATATCAAGGTTAAACTTCGCCATCTCTTCCGTTTCTTACATAAACGAAGTACCTCTCCAATCATTTCCAGCCTGTGTTTCCTGAAGCATTCAGGGCATGCAGCACTTCCACAGGGATAGCTCGGATGGCAATACTTAAGTCTCTTAAAGAGATCCCTGTAAACTTTTCCCTGGTATTTCTGCAATGATTTTTCCCTGAAGCACTTTTCCGCTCGGGCCTTCTCCACTGTTTCAAATTTCGGTAATGCTTCGGCTAACGCTTCATGTTTATCACTCAACTTTGCTAATGGTATTTTGGGATTGACGTTCATAACTCTCCTTATTGACCCATGGTTGGACGTTCCTCAATCCAACGCTGAATATCCTCATCTCGCCAAGCAACGGAACGATTTCCAGTTACAGAAACTTGGTTTGGAAATTTTTTATTGGCAATCAGACGATATATCGTTGAACGACTAATGGCACAACGCCTTAATACTTCCTGAATCTTAATTAACTTGCTCTCTTTCATGTTTGCCTCCCCGTTAGCTGATGGAGCCATTCTAGCAAACTCGGAATAGCTGACTTACAGGAGAAGCGGCTCTCATAAATGAACAAACTTTTGGATTTTTCGGTCTAAAACAACGATAGTGAAAATTGGAGAGCCGCTTCTCATCGTTGAGGAAGCCATAGCTCTGAAATGTTCAATTAATAATCTAATTTTTGTAAAAAAGTCATGCACAGGGAGGCCACTGATGGCAAATAACAATGAAAAAATCGATTTTAAAGTAGATGACACGGTTCATATTGATATTAGCGATATTAAACGCCAAAGGGATGCCGCCAATAAGGCTCGGAAAGAGAAAAAGTACGTTGATTCAGGTTTTTCAAGAACAAAGATATACTTAGGTAAAGACACATATGAAAAACTTGCTGCGATATTCGAAGATCAGCGAGGAAGTGTTCTCAACATTGAAGGGCGTAAAGACATTGATTCACTTAGCAGAGTTATCAGCTACTGCATCAATAAAGTTTATAAAGAAATTCATATCAAAAAGAAAGGCGGTCAGTTAGCTGATGTTACCCCCGCTTTTAAAGCTAAGAGTCAGGAGTTATATGATCTCTACCAAGCTGCCAGCTTCATGCAAAGTAAAGGGCTTAGCATTGGGAAAATCATGAGGAAAATGAATGCTGATGGATATCCTGCGCCAAATACACTCACACTGAATGGTTCACGAAATCGTCTATCGGCATGGACGGAGCAGCAAGTAAGAGATTTATTGGATTTAGATACCCTCAATAAAGACCTTAATGACCTCCATTAGCACCCAGCTTCAACTATCACAAGTTACCAACACTTCAACCGCTGAGCCGCCATGACTTTCGCCTCATCGTCACGATGGTCGTAACGAGCAGTCGTTGATATGTCGCTATGACCCGCTAACTGGCGCACAGTGTTAATGTCAGTCCCCTGCTCTAGCAATTGAGTAATGAACGTCCTGCGCAGGTCGTGGGGCGTGAACTCAGCTACGCTGGCGGTGATACGCAATTGCTCAAGGATTGCCGTCACCCCAGCGGTTGTCAGTGCTGTAGATGCTGCTAAACCGGAACGATAGATCTTCGTAAATAACGCATCCCCTTCCCCTCTCATTACCAACCACGCGGTCAAAGCTTTATCTACAGCCGGTGCCACGTGAATTTCGCGATACTTACGCCCTTTTCCCTGCCTGACTACTAAAACACCGTCTACATAATCATCCTGTTGGAGTTTGACCTGCTCCCCGACTCGGAGGCCAGCCCCACACAAGGTAAGCAATATGGCTGCATCCCTGCATCGACGAGCTGGCTCGTGATGGCTTTTGGCGGCTTTCAGCAACTGGCGGATTTCCTGCCGACTGAGTGCCCTTCCTTTACGAGTTGTGTCGCCTTTCACACGCACGACAGCGTTGATGCGTAAAAGCACGTCCACATTCATCTGGTCAAAATTAAAAGCGGTTTTGGCAATCGCCCGTAGCGCGGACAGCGCCATATTCACGGTAGAAACGGCATATCCTTCATCCAGCATGGTCATGCGTATTTTTGCCACTTTCCCAAAGTCCAAGAGCTCCCAGGGGTAGGTCTGCGCAGTAGAACGCTTGTTGAGTATGCGGGCGGAGTGATTCAGCAAGCTGGTGATACCGCCACGCCCCGATACGGCAAGACTATTGATATAGGCGTCAAACACCGTGGTTGTTTGTGATGATACCGCCAGCTTAAGCTTCGACATTGTTCAACCCGCTTTAATGCACATTAAACCAAGTAACCTGAGCGTCAAACCAACCCAAGCTCAGCCAGAGATACCACCTTAGTACCGGCAACAATGAGGTGGTCAAGAACTTGAATATCCAGCAGCCCTAACACTGATTTCAGCTTGCGGGTGATCTCTCTGTCCGCCCCGCTGGGTTCAGGTTCGCCGCTGGGATGGTTGTGGACCAGAATTAATGCTCCGGCGTTGTATCGCAGGCTGAGTTTGACGATCTCGCGGGGGTAAACGTTGACCGAGTTAAGCGTTCCCCGGAACAACTCCTGATAGGCTAATACCCGGTGTTGGGTATCCAGCAGCAGGATGGCAAACACTTCATGCTCGAGTGGTGCCAGCTTAAACTTCAAGTACTCACGCACCGCATAGGGTGAAAGTAGCTGCTCTCCCCGGAGGTAGCAGTTTTCGATGATGGATTGCGCCTGTTGCAGTATCAGGTCTTCGTTGCAGGCCAGCATAGCGTTAGCCATATCAAAACTCCCTTTCGACAAAGTAAATGGCACCGGGATAAAGTTGGTAACGACTGGCGTCCGCACGTAAAGAATACAAGGTTCTGTGCGATCTTTTTCGGCCGTTGCTGTCGAAGAAGTGGAGGTACTGGCTGTCAATGCGGGTGACCACCGACCAGTGATATTGGTCGCTAATCAGGATAATGCGGGAGAAATCGGAGGGGATAAGGTAGTCGGCCATGTCGTTGAGGACGTGCTTTGTGGTCAGGCGTCGGGCTTCTTTGAAAGGTTGGCTAACCTGTATGGGGAAATACTTATGGTAGTAGCCTCGCTGCAATATTGTCTCTATCAGGCAGTCCATGCGGTCCTCATCAATACCGTGGGTCAACCACTCATCCAGCATCCACTGATACCCGTACTCCTTCAACAATGCACGCATCAACGGTCTTCGTTTCACCCTGCCGTCATAAAGATAACTCATCATATTGACTAGGCTGTAAGCCCCACAAAGACAATCCAGTTCGCCCTGTTGAGACGCACTGATCCCTCTACCCTTAGCCACAATAGATTTCTCCTGCATGCATTTAATTTAATTGACTGGCTGATTGATGGCTGACTGGATTAGCTTTCCCACAATATCTGAGGGGTATAAACGCCCATCTGCCAGTAGTTGATAAAGTTGGATTGCCACAACTCGAATAACTCGCAGCCGTCTCGATGGGTTACATCACCAACGCCTGCATAGAAGACGTAACGTTGTGACCAACTGAAATCTATTTCCTTTTCCAGCTCAGGGTACACATGTCCCATATAAGCGAGATCGGTGATGTAATCAAAATAGAACTGGTCATTATCACGAGTAAGTCTGATTTCAACCGGATGATAGCCACCATTTTCTGGGCTGTAGTGAATATCCCGAAAGATAAATGATACTGCCAGTAATTTTGATTTCATTGGTGGCGGCGTACCCATTTCTTTAAATAATAAATCAATCAACTTTTGTCTAACCGGAAGGGAATATCCTTCCTGATGTATTTCATTCATTTTAACCTCATGACTATTATTGAATAAAAGACTCATCGTTTTCATTCAAAGGACGATCAATTGAATCAAGCCTGCGCAGATCATATTTATAAGTCCATTCATTCACAGCCTGATAAGGGAGAACACAGTCACTCCAGTAACGTCTTGCATAATTAATGTCACAGAATGCCGTGTCGTTGATATGTACTCCATAATACTTCATGAACAATTTATTCACGACCCTTTGCCATTGTAATAATGAGCACATAATCGCTCCCTATTTAAATATTAATCATGGCGATTTTTAAAAGCAGCTAACCCTCCAACGAAGGATTAATAATATGGGCACACAAGAAAATGGATATTAAAAACTGGCAGCTAATTGACACTTTCCAGTCATGACATTATATCAAAATGGCACGTGGCGAGCAAATAATTTCACCAGGAAACTATTATTGGTTGAATTAAAAAAAGAGGAGCAAACTGAGGAGGAAATACTATTTCGTGTAGATTATTTCTGGGAAACCGTCTCCAGCAACTGTTGGCGCTGCTCTTCTGAAAACGCCAATAACTGGCGAGCTAACGCAATCACGTCTGAAGGTAACGTGGGCTGAGACAAAGCGATATCTTCAGCCACTTGTTCAAGTGCCTGTTTTAACAGTCGGTCACGGGAATGGGGTTTCATCGTTTTGAACAGTTGCACCCAGAGGTTGAGTTGCTCATCGCTACCATAGGGTGAAACCGTTGGCTGGGCGGCTTGATCTGCCCGCTCACTTTTCAGCGACATGCCCGCCGCACGGATATGGTACTCAAAGCCCTTATGCCCTGTTCTCTTTCTTCTGATTTCCGGGTGCATTGCCGCCAACTTTTCCAGACGCAGGCGGCAACCTTTTGCAGTCCCTGGCATCCCCGGTTTTCCCACGAATGCCTGTGCCGAGAGCCACTCCTCACCGTCATGAACGCTATCACTTCGATTCTCAGCAGCAGACGATACATCTAAAATATTTTTCATAAACTTAATCCAGAATATCAATACGTTAAAAAGAAAAACCAATAAAGACCACAAAGAGAACTTGATAATTTCCCTTTATTCGCATTTAATATCCCTGTACTGATACAAAGGAGTTAACACTGTGAATAACCACGTAGCATCGCAAAAAAAGCGAACTAAAGAAAGGGTTAAAGACTGGCACAGGGCTGACATTGTGGCTGCGTTGCACAAGCGTGGATTGAGTTTGGCCCAGCTATCTCGCGATCAGGGATTAGGCTCCCGCACATTGAATAATGCCTTTAGCCAGCACTACCCGAAGGCAGAACGCCTGATAGCCGCGGCGCTGGGCATGATGCCCGAACAGATATGGCCCAGCCGTTATTTCAATAAGATGCCCTCAACACACTCCGGCAAGGAATAGCCATGGCAACCACCATCACTTCAGTAACAGAAAGTTTTGAATACTTCTTTCATTCCCTGTACCGCATTGAGTTTGTCAAAACATTGCGCTTAAATGAGTGTAGTGAAAGGGAACTCCTCCCGCTGGTACGTTGCTACCTTTTAGGGTGTTTCTCCGATGATGTTTCACCGGAAGTGAAAGGGAAGCTACCGGGCACTATAACCGGCAATGGCTACATTGATTTTGTGATTGATGATGTGGCGGTGGAATTCGCCGTCCGTAAGCCCACCGCAGCCAAATCAACGGTATCAGCCACGGTCAATAGCACGGAAATGAAGAAGTTAATGAAGTTCGACGGCAAAGCGTTATTGGTGTTGTTCGATTTCTCAGAAACGCCGTACACAGAAGCACAAATAGACGCATTTAGAGATTGGCCATCATTAGGGAAAGGTAACCATAAGAAGTCTGCTTTTAACGTGGCTTATTTTTACGTTGAAAAACGTAGACCGCTAACACTCGGGAAAATCACCAAGAATATCCGTATCAATTGAGAAGGAACTACAATGAAAAATAGGATGTTAGTGCCAGTTCTAGCCGGATTGTTTTGTACATCGACAATGGCAACAAAAGTAGAGGGTGACACGCTTATTTATCAGAAATCAGACGGCGAAATAAGACTCTCCGCCGTCCCTAACAATGACCAGCAAGCCATGTTTTCGATTAAGACCAATGTGGGCATGCATGCCTGTAATGTGAAAGGGATTGCCAGCGTGGTTGCTAATACTAAAGACCATACGACTCTTCAATGGCAAGAAGGGCAATGTAAGGTAACCCTGAAATGGGGTCAGGCTAGCGTTAAAGTCACTGCGGATGAGGAGTGTAATAGTTACTGCGGAATGAATGCCGGGAATTCATTGTCGGGCACCTATAAATAATCACTGCTATTGCTTTGAGCGTTTGTAATTTAGATTGGATAATAAATAGCAGGGTTCACTGCATCTATTGGTCATAATTAAATCAAGGAAAATAATGACCGGAGAATTTAATTATGATGAGGTTTTATCACTGAATAAAATTCGACATTCAACGATAGCTCCTCTTTATTGTCACTCCATTAATTTCATTCTAAATATTACGCTAAAGGACATGATGGTTAAAGACATTCAGCTTCATTTTAGAATTGGCTATAACCGTGTGGCTAATACTCTTGAGCAGATAAAACGTAACAATCAACCGATTAAATAAGGATGAACCATGTCGTTTATCGATAAATTAAAAGAAAATGAAAAGAAGAATGAAGAGGCTGGCCGTAATGATATTAATGCGGTCAAAAATAAACTACTCCGCGGTGGTTTTGGATTGACAAAAACATTCTGGCTGTTCTGGTTTTTGCCAACGGTCGCAATGTCAGTGATAGAATATGTATCTGAATCAGAGGGTACGATATTCAAATTAGATGCTGCCATGTTGATTCTGAGTGGGTTCATGTTTATGGCAGTACTGAAAACCACAGCACGAAAGTTATGGAAAGGGATTGCTCTGACGTTGATTGGGGCTGATATCCTGCTTTGCCTGTTAGCTATCTCGCTCTTTTTCTTATAATAATGACGGTCAGATGAAATTAAAACTCATGGTAATACTTGCCATTATCAGCCTGGCTGGATGTGATTCAGTCACACCAAAATGTAACAGTGATGAGGCTAAGAGTTTGGTGGTTGATATTGCTAAGAAGGAAATATCAAAAAACTATCACGCAGAGATATTTGAGAAAATACATCTTGCCGTAGAAAATGTCAGAACTGTTGAACACCAAAACAAGCTTGATATATACCATTGTGCAGCTGATCTAAAACTGTTCCTTAAACCAGAACAATCAACAAATATTCCAATAACCTATAACATCCAGAAAATGGATGATGATAACAAGCAGTTCTATATTAACGTATTTGGCTTGTAATCAAGCTAACATCAGGGATCCTTTTGGGTGAAGTAATTAATACTTTACCCCAAAAGGATATTTCATGAAAATGGGCTTAGCTGTCACTGCTCTCGTTATTACTGTTGCCACATTATGTTGGTTTCTCAAATTTAAGGCAGATAAAAAAGAGGTAGTCCTGCCAATTGCCCCCCCTTTCATCATTACATCTAACCAACTGACAACAGCTGACTTTGCTGTACTGATAGGTGCGGCTATAAACTGGCGGAATCAGGGAATATACTATTCGGGGCAACGGCTTAAAGCCGAGGGTCATCCCATGCCGGATATTCTGAAGGCTAAAAAGCATGAAGCTCAGGTTTTTGACAGCCAGTTCACAATACAAGTGGCTACTTTCCCCTGCAACTCCCAATGTACGCGACAGGATTTCGAACGCAGGAATTCCCAGGCTGATGCGGCGAAAGATATTTCTGCTATACAGACTCCGGTATTGATCCTTATGGGCAAGGATGACCGCAATGTCGATCCTGATGAAACAGTCGCGGTGTGGGCCGAAGCACTACCTTCGGGTACTTACCGTTGTATCAAGCAGTTGCCAGGGGCAACCCACGGACTTTTACGCAGCGAATGGTTTGATTATCAACTTGCCACTCAGTGGCCCTTGTGGAAACAGGGATTGTTTCTGTTACTCGGGAAATACTCATATTCTCCCGGGCACTCAGTACCATCTCATCATGGGTCCTGAACCAAAACTGCGGAGCTGAACTGCATTCTGATTACCTGCCGAAAACCAAGCTGTAAGCACACCCGTTTTAGTTCCACACACTTTTTGAGGTTTCAGTTTTCTCAGCCATCATGTTGACAATATTCGCTTTGATGGGCTCAAAGGCTTGGGTAAGACTTCCTATAAAAACCTTCGATAAAAAAGCTGGAAAACCAAAAGATAGTGAGATGCTCGCAGGGAAGGAGGCCACTTCAATGTGGCTCCGCTCCTTCAAGAAATAATAATTTAGCTGTTTCTAATACACTTGCTCTGGCTATTCTACCTCGTCGCTCCGCATCCATTAAACCAATAAGTAACCAAGTGAGGTTTTCATTAAGTACAGCCGCGGGGATATCTATACGGAATACTCCCTCACGTTGGCCCCTCAGAAAAAAATTATCTAACACTTTCTCATACGTTAGGACAGTAGGTAACAACTCAGAATTTAGTTCATGAGAACTTGACCAGAATTCGGAAAGAAATGAGTGAAGTGGCCGATCTTTTAATTCACTTTCTAACAAGCGATTAAGTGCTTCAATAGGGTGCCCATCTTCAAGTCGTATAGCCTGAATATTTTCTGTCAGTTTTGTAGCCGCATATTTAAGAATTCGATGTATCAGTTCTTCACGATTGCCGCAAAAACGGTAAAGTGTCGCGCGACTAACACCAATCCTCTCAGCGATTTCTAGGTAAGTTGCATTTGGCGATTTTGCCAAGATCGCAGCTAACCCTATCATTAACCTATCATTATCTAAACTCATAATATGAAAATATCCCATAGTGTTTACAGGTCAATGTAGACAGTATTTTTCATTATCTATTGATCAAAGTAGAATGAATTGTTTTTTTTGAGACGCCACTGTATCATTTGATACATTATCATCTCAATTATTGTAGTTAATCTTATGACATATACCTTTATACGTAAATCATTAGTAGTCATGGCAGTAATTTTTTTGTCAGCTTGTGATGTTGACGATGAAAGCTCAATCAATACTGAAGTCATACCGTCCGTAACAGTAGTCAATGCAACTGAAGCGGTTTTAGATGTCAATCAAGAGCTTCCTGGACGCGTACATGCAGTACGTACGGCACAGGTACAAGCACGTGTTGCTGGTATTGTTAAAAAACGGTTATTTACTGAAGGTGCTGAAGTCAAAGAGGGGGATGTACTGTTCCTGATTGATCCTGCACCTTTTGAAGCTGACTTAGAACGCGCAAATGCAGAGGTCAAACGCACAGAGGCTATGGCTGCTGATGCAAAGTCAACACTGGATAGATACAGGCCATTGGCAAATATTCAAGCGATAAGTCAGCAAGATTTAGTAACAACACAAACTGCATACAAAACCGCTTTAGCAAACGTTGCGGTTGCTCGAGCCAATGCTAAAAAAAGTCTCCTCGATGTGGAGTATGCAACCGTACGTGCACCCATCTCTGGGCGCATTGGCAGATCGTTGGTAACGGAGGGGGCGCTTGTTGGTCAAGATGGTGCTACAGCGTTAGCTACAATCCAACAAATCGACCGAGTTTTTGTGGATCTAACCCAATCTGTAGCGGATGTCATCGCGCTACGAGAAGGGATGGAGGGACACTCGCTTACATCGTCAAATAGTCACATTACTGCGCGTGTTGATGGCTCGAAAAAGACGATTAATGGAAAACTACTTTTCACCGATATATCAGTAGAACCCACGAGTGGGCAATTGACTTTGCGGGGGGAGTTTGAAAATCCTGAGTTCTTATTATTACCTGGCATGTATGTGAGAGTAACGGTATCAAAAGGTGAGATGTCCGATGCTATCTTACTTCCCCAGCGTGCCGTGCAGTTCGATTCTAGTGGGGTCAGTAGCTTATTGATTGTCAACAACGATAATCTTGTAGAAAAGCGCACAGTGCATACAGGCCAAATGTACGGCCCTAGCTGGCATATCGTCGACGGGGTGACAACTGGAGAGAGGATCATCGTTGGGGGGCCTCAAGTTATCGCAGGACAAAAAGTAACCACTTTGGATTCGCTAAGCAACAAATAAGGCTGACTAAAAATGCCATACTTCTTTATCAACCGGCCTAGGTTTGCTTGGGTTATTGCCATTTTTATTATCCTCGCGGGGTTATTGGCAATCCCCAACTTACCGGTTGCACAGTTTCCCGATGTTGCGCCCCCACAAATTACGATTACCGCGTCGTATCCCGGAGCTTCCGCGTTGACGGTATCCGAAAGTGTCACCAATGTTATTGAACAGGAGTTAAATGGAACTAAAAACTTGCTGTATTTTGACTCCTCTAGCTCCAGTGGTAACGCTGAAATTACATTAACGTTTGCGACTGGCACAGACCCCAATATTGCTCAAGTTGATGTACAGAACCGTTTGAAAAATGCTGAAGTCAATCTCCCTGAGTCAGTACGACAGGCTGGTCTTCAAGTTGAACAAGCGAATGCAGGATTTTTGCTTATTTACGCCCTGAAGTTCAAGGATAAGCAACCCGAACAAAATGAAACTGAACTTTCTGAGTTCGCTGCTCGCTCTGTTAATAATGAAATTCGCCGTATTCCTGGTGTTGGTAAGGTTCAGTTCTTCAGCTCAGAAGCTTCTATGCGAGTCTGGGTCGACACGCAAAAACTGCGCGGTTACGGATTATCAATCGCAGATGTTAATTCTGCTATTCGTGCTCAGAATATGCAAGTTTCTGCAGGCAGCTTCGGTGCGCGACCTAGTAGCACAGAGCAAGAGTTAACCGCCACAATCCTCGTGCAAGGTATGAAGCGTACACCAGAGGAATTTGCTCAGATAGTGCTTCGTGCCAAGACTGACGGATCTTCTATACGATTAGCGGATGTAGCACGGATTGAAACGGGTTTAAAAGAGTTTTCATTCCAATCACGTCTTAATGGCATGCCTGCTGCTGCTGCTGCTGTTCAATTGGCACCAGGTGCAAATGCGATTGAAACAGCTAAAGCAGTAAAAGCAAAACTAGAAGAATTAAAGCCTTATTTTCCCAAAAACATGACGTATGACATTCCTTACGATACCTCAGTATTCGTGAATGTAGCCATCCAAAAGGTGTTATACACACTGATGGAAGCGGTTGTTTTAGTCTTTTTGGTGATGTTACTTTTCCTACAAAACCTGCGTTATACGTTGATACCAACTATTGTTGTCCCTATTTGTCTGATGGGAACCCTTGCCGTCATGTATGGCCTTGGTTTTTCAGTCAATATGATGACTATGTTTGGTATGGTTCTCGCCATCGGTATCTTAGTCGATGATGCTATTGTGGTCGTAGAAAACGTAGAGAGGATTATGGCTGATGAAGGGTTATCCCCCCGAGAGGCGACAATTAAGGCAATGGAACAAGTTTCAGGTGCCATTATTGGTATAACATTGGTTCTTACAGCCGTATTTTTACCTCTGAGCTTTATGTCTGGTTCAGTTGGGGTTATTTATCGTCAATTTTCAGTATCATTGGCTGTTTCAATTCTTTTCTCTGGGCTCCTTGCTCTAACACTGACACCTGCATTGTGTTCTACATTACTGAAACCGCTGAAAAAGGGGCATCACGAGAAAAAAGGTTTCTTTGGTTGGTTCAACCATAAGTTCACTGTATTAACTGAGCGCTTTGATATCTTGAACCATCGGTTAGCGAGACGTACAGGGCGTTATATGTTGGTGTACTTAATGATGACCATTATTTTAGGGTTACTTTACGTGCGTTTACCCGAAACTTTTGTGCCAATGGAAGATCAAGGCTCTAACATTGTCAGTGTACAACTTCCTCCAGGAGCAACTTATACACGTACAGAGCGTGTTGTTCAGGATTTGGAGAAATACCTGGCTTCTCGAGACGCTATTCAAAGTGACTTTACCGTCATCGGATTTAGTTTCTCTGGATCCGGTGAAAATGCAGCGCTTTCGTTTCCAACATTTAAAGATTGGTCACAGCGTACCCCTGAGCAGTCAGCTGACGCAGAAACCTCCGCGTTAAACGAGGCATTAGGGACACATCAATCAGCACAGATCATGGCAGTTAACCCCCCACCCATCGATGGATTAGGTAATTCTGGGGGCTTTGCACTGCGTTTACAAGACCGCGCAGGGTTGGGAATGGATGTATTAACAAAAGCGAAGGACTCTCTTCTCGAAAAAGCGGCAAATCACCCAGCTATTGCATACGCTATAGTGGATGGTTTAGCTGATGCGCCACAGTTGAGTTTGCAAATTGACCGCGCTAAAGCGGAGGCTTTAGGTGTTAAGTTTGATTCTATTGCGAATGCTTTAGGTTCGACTTTTGGATCAAATATTGCAGGGGACTATATTGATAAAGGAAAGTTACAACGTGTGGTTGTACAAGCCGAGCCAAAAGACCGCATAAGTCCTTCAGTCGTATTAGAACTGCCCGTTCCAAATACTTTTGGTGAATTAGTGCCATTGAGCGCGTTCGCCACAGCGAAATGGACAACTGGCCCCTCTCAAATATCACGTTATAACGGTTATCCTGCATTCCGTATCTCAGGTGATGCAAGTTCGGGCTACAGTAGCGGGCAAGCAATGGCTGCCATGGCGCAATTGGTTAAAGACCTGCCATCAGGTATTGGTTATGAATGGACAGCACTTTCTTACCAAGAAGACCAAGCTGGAAACCAAGCCCCAATATTATTTATTTTGGCTATCTTAACGGTATTTTTACTGCTTGTTGCCTTGTATGAAAGCTGGGCCATTCCAATGTCAGTGATGCTCATAGTGCCGATCGGAGCATTGGGTGCGGTATTGGCTGTCATGGTGGTCAATTTCTCTTCAGGAACCACGGTGCTAGCTAACGATGTGTATTTTAAAGTGGGGCTCATTACCGTCGTCGGCTTAGCGGCGAAGAATGCTATTTTGATTATTGAGTTCGCCAAGAGTCTATACGAATCAGGTAAGCCATTACGCGAGTCTGCAATGGAAGCGGCTAAGCTACGTTTTCGCCCGATAATCATGACATCTCTCGCGTTTATTTTGGGCGTTATACCCATGGTAATAGCCTCTGGCGCAGGTGCAGCGAGTCAGCGTTCACTTGGAACGGGCGTCGTTGGAGGGATGCTTTTTGCGACAGTGATTGGTGTGGTGTTTATACCTATATTTTTTATCATTGTCATGTCCGTTTTTGGGAAAAAAGGTAAAGAGTTATCTGTTAAACGATAAGGGGAGATAAATAGTGAAGGTACCAATTAAGGTATGGAAACTGGTAGCGACAGCACTCCTGAGTTTGTAAGCCCACATCACTTGAAGCCCTTAAAAGCTTCAAGTAATTAAAGAAAACTACACTATAACAGAGTTTAGCATTCTCACTATTATCGGGCTATCTTGCATCTTTCCTGAGGAATGACACAGGTAGCCCGAACACGAAATTCTAGGAGGATCATGTTAGTTAACAAAGCTGACCCAAAACGCTGGTTAATTCTCTTGGCTGTAATGTTGGCTTTTTTACCAGTAGTCTTAGACATGACGATACTTCATGTCGCGGTCCCGACGCTAACTCAGGCTTTAGGGGCATCGAGCACACAAGTATTGTGGATTATTGATATTTATCCGCTACTGATGGCTGGGCTATTAGTCCCTATGGGAACACTTGCTGATCGTGTTGGTAAGAGGCTTCTGCTGTTAATAGGATTAACAATTTTTGGCGTTGCTTCAGCTTTCGCTGCTTTTGCCCCCAATGCTGTACTTTTGATTATCGCTCGGATGGTATTGACGCTCGGAGGAGCAATGATTATGCCTTGTGTGCTGGGTATCATACGGCAAACATTTGAGGATGATAAGGAACGTAGCCTTGCCATTGGGCTTTGGGGAGCCGTCGGAGCTGCGGGAGCTGCTGTTGGTCCACTGCTTGGTGGAGTATTATTAGATCATTTTTGGTGGGGATCTGTTTTTCTCATTAACATCCCCGTAATGATAATCGTGGCTCCTGTTTGTTGGTTTTTTCTATCTAGGCAAGAAAGGCTAACGCCTGGCCACTGGTCCATCGGGCAAGCAATTTTGCTTATTTCAGGCATGATTTGTGTCGTATACGCGATTAAGAGTGGTTTTGGTAGCAACCAACCGTTAGCTTTAGTGCTACTTATTTTGGTTATAGGTGTCGGTCTACTGGCTCTGTTCGCCCACAAGCAAATACATGCTTCTGAGCCGCTGCTTGACTTATCACTCTTTGCGCATCCCGCTATAGTTGCTGGCATAATAATGGCAATGGTTGCCAGCGGAGGACTTACTGGAGTTGAATTTACCTTATCACAAGAGCTGCAGTATGTACTCGATAAAAGCCCGCTTCAAGCTGGTATATTTATGATACCAATCATGGCCGCCGCAGCAATAGGGGGGCCTATTGCAGGTAAATTATCGGTGATGTTCGGGCTCCGCAATGTCGCCAGCTTATCAATGGCAGTCGCGGCTCTAGCGCTATCCGGGATTGCCATTAGTGATTTCCTAAATCCTGGGATACTCTTACCTCTACTTATGGCTGCATTAGGGCTCTCCTTGAGTATTGGCCTTACAGCTTCTTCAATAGCAATTATGAGTGCTGTTGACGGGAGTAAAGGTGCTGCGGCAGGTTCATTAGAAGCAACAGCATATGAATTGGGATCGGGATTAGGGATCACTCTTTTTGGGGTATTTATGTCTGCTATTTATACAAGAAACTTCCAAGCACCAGCAGGTTTACCAGCAGATATTTCGGCTCAAGCAGCAAAATCAATCGGAGATAGCTATTTGGCCGCCCAACAACTGATGACCGAACAAAGTAATGCAGTGATCTTGGCAGGTAAGGCAGCCTTTTCAATGACTCATTCTGTTTTGCTCATGACTACTGCGGTACTGATCGGGGTGCTTTGTGTATTAGTATTTTTCCTACTTGGAAATGGGTGTAAAAAAAATTAATCTTACCCTGATCTGCTGTTGGTCTACATAATATGTTCGCTTCGAAGTATTGTAATAAAGGGTAGTGCTTCCAATTAGTTGAATGGTTATGAATAATATGGGTTTTTAAGGCATTTATATGGCAACCATAACCGTCCATTGTCCCCGTTGTCAGTCAGCTCTCGCATACCGCTATGGGCAGCTATGTGTCCCGTCAGCCGGGCCATAAGTATACTCAATCTGACTCAAAGAACGCGCCGAGGGGGCCGCGATTAGCGATGTGGTAATCGAATTATCACCGGATACTGGCTGAGTGATATTGAAATCATGGTCTGGCTTGCACTGCGCATAGATATAGGTTTGTATCCAGTTCCAGAACAGTTTCCCTGTTACTGATGGGATGATTATTCTCGCACGTTCACATATGTTCCTGGCTGTAGAGTCTGATTTGTGACGTAAAATTAGCAGTGCTGCATGCTTGTTTTTATTGTTTAATTCAATCTTCATAAGATGAAAGCTGTTCATTAAATTAAACTATTCCTGTCATTTATATATTTACATCCAGCTCTAATGAATTGGTAAACAACACAGGATGCTATTCACATGAGAAGTTTAATTTTAGTTAATACAGCGCATCAATAAATCTAAAAGCAGAGCGCAAACAATCGACTTAATCGACTGATTAATAGATATAATATCTATTAACTATCTTCCAGAATCAACTGACAAAAATCGGTGCGGGAATTAATCCAGTATAATAATCTATATATTTAATTTGCTCGTGTCAGATCCCGGAGGTTGATGTTCTTGTTAAAAATATTAGACAAATATAAATGTAAGTAGATCGCTTTTAGTTCCACGCACTTTTTGAGATTTCCGGTTTCTCGGTCATCAACCGGTACTCTTCCGGTGTCAGGTTATTCAGGGATTCTTTAGGCCGCTCGCTATTGTATTCCGTCAGCCAGCGCTTTGTGATCTCCTCAAAGGACATAATCAGTATGTCGGAAGGTCTCTAAAAGTGAATGGGCCGTTTTACTGGGATACTTACAGTACCGCGGGTGCGCAAAAAACATCCAGATATCACCAGTGATAATAGCCTCGGTCGCTCTCACGGTGGTTTTGTCACCAAAATCCATCTGGCGACAGACGGAAGCGGTCTCACGTTAAACATCGTACTGAGTCCTAGTCAGGCTCACGAAAGTCAGCGTGCACAACGTCTACCGATGCGTTCGGTTACGAGCACCATTTTGAACAGTGACGGCGATATTAAACGTTCAATGAGCGGCGCCAGCGCAGGTGGGCATTTTCACATTCTGAGCAATGCCAAAACCCTTAAGGTGCATATAGAAACCAGCACCATCGGGCACGACATGACGCTCTCGGCCACTAGCTACATCTGCCCCATATAAAGCAGCCTCTGTACCAAGACGCGCTATAAACTCGGTACCAGTAACCAAAGTGAGTACAGACATGAGTACAAAATAACATTAAAAATAAAAAAAACTTAAATAACAAATTATTAATTAAAAAATAACGGTTCAACGTCTAAATAAAATTTGTTATCTCATGAGGTTTTATTGAATCTCATGAAAACTACAAAAATCCATAAAATCCACGCCTTTGCGTGGATTTTTCATTTCATCGCGTCTCAGATTGTTTCGTGGAAGCGCAGCTAAGTTACATAAAATCCGCAAGGTTAGCGTTGCGTCGACCCGCTGAACTCACAACCAGAAGCGGACTTATGCAAATGGTGGTTTTCTCATGTGATATGCTCGATATGCCGAAAAACACCCTAAAAGTGGGTTATTAGGCTTTCCGAAACGCTGACGATTTTAGTTATACAAAGCTTTAATTTCTTCTGAAAAATTAATAAAGGCACCAGCGACAAGGTATTTCCCTTTCTGTCTGTGGTGTTCTTTAAATACACCGACGACTCTCAGAGTCAGCGCATCAGTACTTTTATTTTTCAGAATTTGCATCACTGGCCCCCCACTCATTCCTGCCAGCGAAGGTAGTGATTTCCCAAAACTTAATGGTTCAAACATTTCAGTACGTATCATTTTTTTTCGAGAGTCAAAATTAAAGTAAATATCTTCTCTATTTGAGTCAAATTCAAATGAGTTGAAGAGGATGCTATAAAGTTGAGCATTTCTTTCCGATTTATCAGGATTATATTTGTTTTTGTTCGAGGGGAATCCTGAAACGATCATTGACATCGTTGGTTCATGATTTTTGCTTAGTTCATTACTGAAAGCAATGTAGTTTCCCTCAGAACACATGAGCGCTTTCGGTGGCATGATTGCAGCATAGTCGTGAGAGTCACTTTTTTTATATATGACTTTACCAAGAGGAAAGAAAATATTATTTAGAGAAAAATAACACTCCTTATTTATCAACTCATCCATCACATGATTTGCTGTGATTATTGAATGGAATCCATTGTTCTTTAGCAGAAAACCACTACCCACAGAAATGAAATTTTTATTACTATTATTTTCAGGGACGTAAAAGGCTATTATTGCTTGTTGCCACTTCTCTACTAACTGAGTTATTAAACTAGATGCATGACAATCAGGATAGTCATGCAGAATGTTATTAAATGGATACTGCAAGTAAGATTTGAACATTTTACTTTCCATTATAAAGTCTGCTGTAGATTAATGATCGACATTTCCCTTGGGATCCTACAGAGAAACGAATTAAGGTTAGCATTTTCCAACTTAAACGATTAAGTAAGCAACTGATATCGCGCTTTCTCGTGAACATCATTGAAAAACGCCGACATCCGCTCTGTGTGCAAGGGAACTTGCTGTATCTAAAACTCGTCTTCTTGATGACGAATGTTGTCCTTTAACTTCTACCGGGAGAAAGGGGATATGTTTTATATAGGGTTCAAAATTAGCCCCCATTCCCGGGCAAGACTTCGTTCTCTGAGAAGTACCGATGAACCATTTTTCAGAGCAACCTTCTGTAATGAAGCCCTGAAAGTAATCCTCTGAGCAGAATAAACATGCCTCACTTGTAAACATGTAGGGAAAGCAAATTACGGCAGTAATTCGAGGGCTGTTTCTGTAATCTGCAGTGGCATGCATCAAGTTAGAACAAGCATTGATCAACACCTGCGCACATTGTCGTCAACAATCGCCCCGTTGATTCTGCTGCCAAACGACTATGGGGCGTTCGAATCAGGAGCGGTGGTAATGCCTGCTGATTCAGACGTTCCGCAACATGTTGATCAAAAAATTCGGCGTTCAAAGACGGGAAGTTCTGCACTATTTATTCCTCCAGTTGCATTTTTGGTGTAAAACGAAACAAATATGATTTAGCATATATGTAATTCACGCGTATCGAGGCCCAAAATGCTACAGCCTGTTCAGCTTTTTAAAATCCTTTCCGATGACACCCGACTATCAATTATTCTTCTGCTTAAAGAGGCCGGAGAAATGTGTGTCTGCGATATCTGTGCTGCAACCTCAGAGTCTCAGCCTAAAATTTCGAGACATATGGCTATATTAAGAGATGCAGGTCTGGTTCTTGATCGTCGCGAAGGAAAATGGGTCCATTATCGACTGTCACCACATATGCCAGCTTGGGCTGCTGAAATCATTGGTACTGCATGGCAATGTATGCGTGAAGAAGTACGCGTGTGGCTGAAAAATTCAGTTACCGCCTCATGCTGAAATCGATAACATATTCGATTATTCATATACATTGGAGTCTCAAATGTTATTGGCAGGGATAATTTTTTTACTGACACTCATCCTCGTTATCTGGCAACCCAGAGGGCTGAGTATCGGATGGAGTGCTGTAATAGGCGCAACTCTGGCTCTGCTAAGCGGAGTTATACATATCAATGATATTCCGGTGGTCTGGAACATTGTTTGGAATGCTACCGCAACCTTTATCGCGGTGATTATTATTAGCCTGTTGCTGGATGAATCAGGATTTTTTGAATGGGCGGCATTGCACGTATCCCGCTGGGGAAAAGGGCGCGGGCGTCTTTTGTTTACCTGGATTGTTCTACTTGGTGCTGTTGTCGCCACACTCTTTGCTAATGATGGCGCTGCGCTTATTTTGACTCCAATAGTTATTGCCATGCTTCTGGCTTTGGGGTTCAGCAAAAGCACCACCTTGGCTTTTGTAATGGCTGCGGGATTTATTGCTGATACTGCCAGCCTGCCGCTAATTGTTTCTAATCTGGTCAATATCGTTTCGGCTGATTATTTCAAGCTCGGTTTTACTCAATATGCCTCTGTTATGGTTCCTGTAGACATCGCTGCGATTATCGCGACGCTCATCATGCTCCACTTGTTCTTTCGTAAAGATATTCCCGATACCTACGATGTTTCTCTTTTGGAAGAGCCAGCCAGCGCGATTAAAGACCTGCTGACATTTAGAACGGGCTGGTTTGTTCTTGTCCTCCTACTGGTCGGTTTTTTTGTCCTTGAACCTTTAGGTGTACCCGTCAGCGCCATTGCAGCTGTGGGGGCGATAATTTTGTTTGTAGTGGCTAAAAAAGGTCATGTCATAAACACGGGCAAAGTACTGAGCAATGCGCCATGGCAAATTGTGATTTTTTCACTGGGCATGTATCTCGTGGTTTATGGTTTGCGTAACGCCGGATTAACACAATATCTCTCCCGTATTCTGGATATGCTCGCGGAAAACGGACTCTTGGCCAGCACCTTCGGGACTGGCTTTTTAAGTGCGTTCTTGTCATCCATCATGAATAACATGCCAACGGTGTTGATTGGTGCATTGTCCATCGATGGCAGTACGGCATCAGGGGTAGTTAAAGAGGCGATGATTTATGCCAACGTGATAGGTAGTGATCTGGGGCCTAAAATCACGCCCATTGGCAGTCTGGCGACCTTACTTTGGTTGCATGTACTTTCTCAGAAAAATATGAAGATCACCTGGGGATATTATTTTCGAACCGGGGTCATAATGACTTTACCCGTGCTGTTTGTCACTCTGGCCGCCTTGGCATTGCGGCTCTCTTTTACGCTGTAGGGAAATACCAATATGAGCAACATTACCATTTATCACAATCCGGCCTGCGGAACCTCCCGTAATACGCTGGAGATGATCCGCAACAGCGGCGCAGAGCCGACAATTGTCTATTATCTCGATACACCACCGTCACGCGAGGAGCTGATAAAGCTCATTATTGATATGGGTCTCTCTGTGCATGAGCTGCTGCGTAAAAACGTGGAACCTTACGAATTACTTGGGCTTGCAGAAATGCACTTTGCTGACGATCAGCTCATTGATTTTATGTTGCAATATCCAATCTTAATTAATCGGCCAATTGTCGTTACCCCGTTGGGAACCCGTTTATGTCGGCCTTCAGAACTTGTATTGGACATTCTTCCTGAACCACAACAAGGGGAATTTACTAAAGAAGATGGCGAAAAAATTATTAATAAAGCAGGCAAAAAGATTAAACCATAAGCATCTTCAAAGCCTACTGGATTAGCGCGGTTGAAGTGACAGCGTCTTCGACTTTGATTTTAAAATTCAATGTCATTCTTCGGCTATTTTCTTACTTCATTGGCTATTTTGGTTCAGCACCCATTCAAGCAAGCTCATCTTTTGCTCGTTGGGCAACCGCTTAATTACCCCAGGGCTCAGGCCAGTATAACTTTTTATCGCGCGCGTGAAGGTCTGTTGGGATTCATACCCGTACTGAAGGGCGATGATGATAACCGTTTCATTCCCCTTGATTAATTCAAACACAGCCTTGCCCAACCTGATATTTTTGATGTATCTGCCCAGCGTAATACCTGTCCGTTGTTTAAAGATTCTCTGCATATGCCAGTGAGAAAAACCTGCGCGTTCGGCTACGATAGCGGTTGTGATAGTTTTGTCGTGTTGTTGCGCTATCCATCTGATCAGTTCATCAATAATGTCCTGATGGTAATCATGTACTGATGACATGTGTCTCCCATTACTGAGGGCGTATCATGCGATACGCCCTCGCTCAAATTAAGCTATTTTACGGGTGAATTTTTCTACCACTTTCATGACCGAGAAGTAGAAAACAGGGACAAAGAAGATGGCCAGTATCGTTCCGCTGACCATCCCCCCAAACACACCGGTGCCGATGGCGTGCTGTGTTTCTGCGCTGGCTCCGCTGGCAATCACCAAGGGTATTACGCCAAGGGTGAATGCCAGAGAGGTCATCAAAATAGGCCGCAGACGCATACGCGCAGCTTCCAGTGTGGACTCGAGCAAACCTTTGCCGCCCTCGTGCATCTGTTTGGCGAACTCCACTATGAGGATCGCGTTCTTTGCCGACAGGCCAATGATAGTAATCATTCCGACCTTAAAGAAGACATCGTTCGGCATATCTCGCATCACCACAGCCAGCACTGCGCCTAACAGGCCTAACGGCACAACCATCAGGACTGACAGTGGAACGGCCCAGCTTTCATAAAGTGCCGCCAGCACCAAGAAAACGACTAGCATTGACAGGACCATTAACATTGGCGCTTCTGAAGCAGACTGCTGCTCCTGCAGTGACAGCCCCGTCCACTCAACAGCAAATCCTTCTGGCAGTTGTTCTGCCAGTCGTTCCATCTCTTTTATTGCATCCCCGCTCGAATAGCCCTCCGTTGCACTGCCGGTTATCTTAATAGCCTGGTAGCCTTTATAACGGACTAGTTGCAGCGGCGAGTTTTCCCATTTAGCTTGGACAAACTCGGAAAGCGGAACCATCCCGCCACTGCTATTACGGACATACAGTTTGAGAATGTCCTCCGGCTGCATACGGTACGGGGCATCTGCCTGAATAATGACTTGCTGCATACGGTCGGCGTTAGGAAAATCATTGACGTATAGTGAGCCTACCGCCCCGGATAACGTTTGGCTGATTTCATTAAACGCCACGCCTAACGCGAAGGCTTTCTGCCGGTCAACCTGCAGGTTAATCACCTGTCCATCAGGCAAACCGTCCACGTAAACGCCCTGAACAACTTTGCTGTCTGCCGCCAGCTTCAGCAGTTTATTTTGCGCCTCTTTGAGGGCGGCATACCCTTTACCCGCGCGATCTTCCAGGCGCATGGCAAAGCCGGAAGAGTTACCCAGTTCATCAATCGCTGGAGGCATCAAGCTGTAGATTTCAGCCTCAGGATGCCCATATAAAACCTCCTGCACGTGACTGGATTCTGTTGCCGCGGTGGCACCGTTACGTTCGCCCCAGTCTTTTAGCGTAGTAAACGCCAGTGCTGAGTTAGGCCCTGATCCGGAGAAACTGAAACCCATGATTGACAGGTTGGTTTCAACCCCTTCCCTACCCAGCACCGTATCTTCAAATTCTTTCACCATACCTAAAGTACGCTCCGATGTAGCATCAGAAGGCAGTTGAATAGAGGTCAGGAAGTAACCCTGGTCTTCTTCCGGAAGAAAAGAGGACGGGACGCTTCTCATCGTGAAGAACAGAAGAAGGCATAGCGCTGCGTAGACAGCGAGTGAACCTCCGACGCGTTTCAGCATTTTGGCCACGCCGTTTTCATAGCGGTCAGTCATGGCCGCGAATTTGCGGTTAAACCAGCCGAAAAAGCCTCGCTTCTCATGGGCATTTTTATCAATCGGTTTCAGGAGCGTGCCGCACAATGCAGGTGTCAGGCTAAGTGCCAGGAAAGCTGATATGAGTATCGAGACAGCCATCGACAGCGTGAACTGTCGGTATATTGCCCCAACCGAGCCTGTTGCCATCGCCATTGGGATAAACACGGCACTGAGCACCAGCGTGATGCCGATGACCGCGCCGGTTATCTCCTTCATCGCTTTTTGCGTGGCTTCTTTTGGCCCCAGCCCTTCTTCGGCCATAATGCGCTCTACGTTTTCCACGACTACGATGGCATCATCCACGATGATCCCTATCGCCAAAACCATACCGAACATAGTCAGCACGTTAATAGAAAAACCCGACATCAGCATGACCGTGAAAGTGCCCAGCAACGCAATGGGTGCCACGATGGCGGGGATAAAGGTGTACCTGACATTTTGTAAGAACAGATACATCACCAGGAAAACCAGCACCATCGCTTCGATAAAGGTATGAACTACCTTCTCGATGGAGATTTTTACAAAGGGTGTCGTATCAAATGGAATGGTGTATTGCATACCCTGAGGCATTGACTTACTCAGATCCTCAAGACGCAGCTTGATCTGCTCCGCGGTCCTGACTGCATTCGATCCTGGAGCAAGCTGAATTGCCGCGCCGGTAGAAGTCTGCCCATTTTCCCTCGTTGAAAAGGTATAACTTTGTGGTCCAAGCTCTAGGCGAGCAACATCAGAAAGTACCACCCGCGAACCATCCCGGTTAGATCGTAGCGTGATATTGCCAAATTCCTCAGGCGAACTGAGCTGGCCTTTAACCAGTAAAGGGTAAGTGACCTGCTGACCTGGTACGGCGGGAGAATCACCGGTTCGGCCAGGTGATATCTGGGCATTCTCTGCCATTATCGCCTGACTGATATCGCTCACCGTCAGGCTATACTGATTGAGCTTGACCGGGTCGATCCACACGCGCATGGCTTTTTCCGCCCCAAATAACTGGACACGACCCACACCTTCCACTCGGCGTAATTCTTCAATCATGTTGCGGGACAGATAATCGCTTAAATCGTGACTCGACATCTCTCCCTGCGTCGAGGAAAGCCCAATAATCATCAGGAAGCCTGAGGATGCCGCTTCAACATTGAGGCCATTTTGTCGTACAACCTGAGGCAGTCTTGGTTCCACTATTTTAATACGGTTTTGAACGTCTACCTGAGCCAGATCGGGGTTGGTTCCGGGCTTAAAGGTGACCGTAATTGTTGCCTGTCCAGTGGTGTCACTGGAGGATTCAAAGTAGATCAAGTTTTTAACTGAAGACAGCTCACGTTCAATCAGCGCAACGACGTTGTTATTCATCATCTCGGGTGTTGAACCCGGATAATTGGCGTATATACTGACGCTTGGCGGTGCCACGGAGGGATAGCGAGCTATAGGCAATTTAGGAATAGCGATAATCCCGAATAGCACGATAAACACGGCAATAACCCAAGCGAAAACCGGGCGATTAATAAAAAATTGAGGCATAGTTAATCCTGATTAAAATGAGAATGCGGTTACTGGTGGGCACCTTGTGCCAGTTGCAGTGGGAGCCCCTCCTGTAACCTGCCCATGCCTTTGATAACTAATTGGTCACCTGCCTTAAGGCCGTTTGTAATGAAGAACTTAGAACCAATGGCTTCGCCCAGCTCAACCTCAACCGCTTTTGCCTTACCCATCTCGTTGAGCCAGACATATGTCTTATCACCTTCACGCACCACCGTTTCACGAGGAACCAACAAACCGTTTTTTTCCAGTAGGCGCGAGATTTTCGCCTGAACATACATGCCCGGAAGTAACGTTCTATCGGGGTTATCAACCAGCAGCCGCATCACAACATCCCCTGTGCCGGCATCAACGCTGACGCCGGTGAACAGTATCTGTGCCTTGTTACCGTAAGGTGTCCCATCGGCAGAGATAATGGCTGCTGTAGCTGTATTTTCACGACTGGCTAAGGTGCCCGCAGCGGCGCGTAACGCGTTCATCTGGGCGGCTGGCTGTCGAACATCAACATAGACTTTGTCTATCTGTTGAACCGTCGCAAGGGGCTGGCTGTCGTTGGCATTGACCAGCGCACCTTCGGTAATGAAGTTCTGGTCAACCCGCCCACTAATGGGGGATTTCACCGTTGAATAAGACAGGTCCAATTGTCGGCGTTCAAGCATCGAACGGGCCTCTGAGATAGCCGCTTTTGCCTGATCAGCAGCAGAAAGCGCCTCCTCATAATCCTGGTCGCTGACCGCGCCTGAATGTCTTATCTTCGCAAGACGGTTAGCTTTAGCCTGCAACTGTCGGTAGCTGGCCTGCACTTTTTGCAATGAAGCTGCAGCACTGTTTACGTCAGCCTTAAACGGTGCGGGATCAATCTGGAATAACGCCTGACCCGGTGTCAATTCACTTCCCTGGCTAAACTTCATTTCAGTGACGATACCGCTTACCTGAGGTCTGATCTGTGCAATACGGTAAGCCGCCACGCGCCCCGGAAAAGTGTGTTCTTGGGATACGGGTTCTGTGATTAGCGTCATCACATTCACGGTGGCTGGCATCTCTTGTGTTTGAGTGGCGATTTCGGAACCTGAATCACAGGCTGATAAAAGCCAGAATAGGGATAGCACACTTATTTTCGTCGTTCGGTTAAGCATCATTCCTGTCATTTCCTGATATTTAAAATAGATACCACATGCTAGAATGATTATATAATTCATATGTTTAAATCATGTGTAGGCTGTATGGAGATGGTGTGGAGAACGGCAAAGATGAGCGGATACCTGGAGCAAAAATGAAAAACATCAAAATCCTGTTGGCAGAAGATGAAAACGAAATCGCAGAAATTCTAACCGCTTATCTGGTGAAAGAAGGTTTTACTGTGGTCAGAGCAAAGGATGGCCTTGAAGCTATTTCACTTTTTTCTGCCGAATCTCCCTCGTTTGTGATCCTTGATATCAGAATGCCGCATGCTGATGGCTGGCAGGTGCTCAATGAAATCAGACGGGATAATGATGTGCCGATCATGATGCTAACCGCGCTAGATGCTGACATCGATAAGATTCAGGCTCTGCGAACGGGAGCCGATGATTACATCGTTAAACCTTTCAACCCTGCCGAGGTAATAGCAAGAATTCGCGTCATTTTAAGACGAATGTCTTATCACCGCGCAGATAAAAACCAGCTCTCGTTCAGTACCCGTCATATCGATCTGAACGTAAACCATCACACGGTCATGATTAAAAATACCCATACCGATATTGGCAGTCAGCTAACGTCAACAGAGTTCAAAATTCTTTTGCATCTTATTCGCTACCCAAAAAGGGTATTTTCGCGCCAGGAAATTCTTGATTATTGTCTGCCTGAAGGTGATGCCAGTGAGCGTACCGTTGACAGCCACATCAGTAAACTGAGAAAGAAAATTGAGCAGGCAGGATTATCGTCTGTACCAGAGAGCATTCGCGGCTTTGGCTATCGATTAGGAGACTAAGATGGTAAAAACGGGCATTCGATATCAGTTGTTCATCCTGACCTCTAAAGTCGCGCTCAGTACTCTCATACTGCTGTCCATAGTTTATAGCATCTACATCACCGTCTTTGCTGATGGGCGTAATGAATACAGTTGGATACCCACCATCCATGACGGGGTTCTCACGCTAATTTCTGGTTTATTATCCTCTGTAGTTGCATTGGGTTTTGCCTGGTCTTTTGCCCGAAAAGTCATTCTGCCACTGAATGCAGTGGCGGAAAGCGCCTGCAAGATTGCGGAAGGCCAGCTTAGTGAAAGAGCAACACATAGCATTCGGGAAATCAGGGAGGCAGCATTACTGGTCGATGATTTCAATGCGATGGCGGACAAGCTGGAAGTGATGTCCAGTGAAATGAAGAAATGGAATGCAGCCATTGCCCATGAACTGAGGACGCCAGTGACCGTTTTACAAGGTAGGATTCAGGGGATTCTGGATGGCGTGTTTGAAAAAGACGACCGGCAATTTTTGCTCTTGCTCAACCAGGCTGAAGGTTTATCGAGACTTATCGATGATTTGAGAGTATTGAGCCTTTCTGACAGCGGCCAGCTCTATCTTTATCGTGAAACCGTGCAGATGGACCAGTTGATCGTAACCAGCGTCGAGCTCTTTAGTGATGAACTTGAGAGGAAGGGTCTGACACCCACTATCGAAGCTGAGAAAATGACCGGTTTTGTGGACAAAATCCGTATCAGTCAGGTTTTATCAGCGCTGTTGAGCAATACCATTAAGTATTCTGTTTCCGGTAAAATCCTCATTACTTGTCATTTAATAAATGGCAACATCCGCATGACGGTTGAAGACGAAGGACCAGGAATTCCGCCGCAGGACATTTCGGCGATTTTCGACGCTTTTTATCGCGCGAATAATGTACGCTCAGAGAGAACAGATGGCTCAGGCTTGGGGCTGGCCGTAGTGAGTTCCATCGCAAGAGCACATGGCGGCCAGGTCAGTTGTAGGCGCAGTGGCCTGGGGGGAAGTTGTATTGAGATAGTGTTGCCTGCTGAAATTAACTGAACTGTCTTCGGCAGGGTTGCTGATAACTGCGTGTTGACTTTACGTTACCGCGACTTTATAGAAGAGGTAAGCAGTTATAAAATTTTCAGGGGAAATTAGCTCATGCTACTGCAGGATAGTCTTCAACAGGACGTTATTACATCTGTAAAAAAATCACTAACCTTCGATGTTTTGTATCAAGCTATTAGACCTGATATATCAACGTTTATCGCCGTAAGCGCGAAACTGCCTTTAAAAAACCTTGATGACTGGGAGCGTTTGATCCGTTGGGCGATTTCATCGTCACTTCAAACATTTAATCCACAACACGCAAGATTTAAGAATGACTTAATAGGTTCTCTCAAATGGCTGGATATATGTAACGCTGATGGTTTCAGACGGGAGAAAGCATTAAGAACATTATCAGGTGGAGCACCAAATAGTTTTTTATTTGCTTTAGTCGTCCGAAAACTTAATGACTGGGTTCCTCAGGTAAGAGAAGCTGCACGCGATGTATTGCCATTAATCGCTGAATGCTCAGACCCGGAGATTATTGTTGATGTCTTGTTTATAACACTCCCCTACTGGGATTCATGGGGAAGAATGGGTGATACAGAAAAACATATTCTGATGAAAATTATTTTAATGGAGAAAGTAACCGAGTCTCTTAAAAGACGGCTTATTTTGTCCACATCGGGACCTGTTGCCGCTATATTTATGCAAGCAGGTCGTACAACTGCATTAGACACCTTTCTGACAGAGATTGCAGAATCATCGGTTCAACCATCCCTGCGAGCCAAAGCATATCGTTGCCAGTTTGATAGAAAATTTGTTTGGGCTGAGGGGCTGACATGGCAGTGGATTGACAAAGTATATGGCATAAGGCGTAGAGTTCCCGTTTTAAAGGGGCGAATAATAGACACCACAAGACCATTGCTTGAGAATTTAAGAATGGCAACAATTGACCGCTCACCTATGGTTCGGCGTATCGCTGGCGAAATGCTAATCAAGGAATTAGATAGCATTGGAGATGAAGCATTCAGACTGGCAAAAATCCTAGCATCCGATACATCGCCATCAGTATCGGAAAGAGGGAGGTACGCATTAGCCGACTTAGAAAAACGGATGTGATTTTGTAATTACATACAACACGTGTCAATTGTATTGCCTGAGCTAGCTACTGCCATGATGACTGGAAAACACAGCAGCTCAATAATCAATGGTCATTGAGCTGCTGTATTACATTGTCAAAAAACGTTTTACTCCCCGACGAGAATAACCTCAATCCCACCTTTACGTAATCCATTCAAACTGTCGACAGGAATCCCCTTGTCAGTGATAACCATATGTATCCGTTGGGTATCAATAATTTTATGCAAACTAGAACGGTTAAATTTACTGGAGTCTGTGACCACAATAATACGCTCCGCGACCTCACACATCCGGCGGTTTAAACGCGCTTCATCTTCATTATGGGTACTCACGCCACGCTCAAGATCAATGGCATCGACCCCGAGGAAAAGCATGTCAAAGTGATAGTTTTGCAAGGACTGATCGGCCTGATCACCATAGAAAGACAGAGATTGGCGACGCAAATGCCCACCGGTCATCAGCAATTCCACGCCTTCGGCATCCAGCAGCGAGTTCGCAACATTCATCCCATTGGTCATAGCAATAACCTCCTTATGATTGCGCATATGGCGCGCTATTTCATAGGTGGTCGTGCCCGAATCCAAGATCACGCGATGCCCAGGTTTGATAAGATCAGCAGCAACGCGAGCAATACTGCGTTTTAGAGACGTATTAAGGGCACTTTTATCTTCTACTGTTGGCTCCACCGCCGGTGTGCCACCATCACACACCAACGCACCACCGTAAGCCCGCACCGCAATCCCTTGCTTCTCCAAAAAAGCCAGATCATTACGGATGGTCACTGTAGAAACACCAAAGAATGATGATAAATCGTTAACCTGAACACTTCCCTGCTGGCGCAGACGCTGAATAATCTGCTCACGCCTTTCACTTGTACCTGTTATCCGTTTATCCATTGTCGAATCAGTATTGCTCATAGGTGATCCTTTCTAAAAGCCTTTCGTTTCATTTCACTTCATCTATTAACACCTTTCTTTTGCGGGAAAGCAAGTCTTAACATTGCCGGAAATGGAACTTCTTTCGCCTTAAAAAACCTTTCATTATGTTTCTTTTGCGAAACAGATCCCAATTCTATTATCTTTCGTTTTGTTTTTATTACGTGATAAAGCAGTATTAAATGAAACAAATCGAAAGATAATAAGATATCTAACCCATACGGAGAGGAAAGTGAAACATTTAACCGAGTTTGTGGCTGACCATAAACAGGATACAGGATGTGGCATCTTTGCCGTCTGTTCTGCTCACCCGTTGGTCTTGGAAGCGGCAATGCGCCATGCACGGGACACAGAATCCATCTTATTAATCGAAGCCACTTCCAACCAGGTAGACCAATATGGTGGCTATACCGGGATGACACCGGCTGATTTTCGTAGATTCGTTGAACAAATGGCAGATAGCCATCACTTCCCGCGCGACCGGCTGGTTTTAGGAGGAGATCACCTTGGGCCTAATCGTTGGCAAAGCGCCCCCGCCGCAGAAGCGATGTCACAGGCGGAAGAGCTCATTCGTCACTATGTTGCTGCAGGTTTTAAAAAAATCCATCTCGATTGCAGCATGTCTTGTGCTGATGACCCGCAGCCCTTAACCGATGAGATTGTTGCTAGCCGAGCGGCCCGACTGGCCCTCATTGCAGAGCAAACTAGCAAAGAAAAACAAGGCGCATCTGACTTGGTGTATGTCATCGGAACAGAAGTCCCCGTTCCGGGTGGCGCACATGAAAGCTTGTCTGAGCTGGCTGTCACCTCACCACAAGCAGCAAAAGCAACATTGGCGGCCCATCGTCACGCATTTGAACAACTCGGGCTTAGTGACCTGTGGCCGCGTATTATTGGGCTGGTTGTCCAACCCGGTGTCGAATTTGACCATACGCAAGTTATTGATTATCAACCGGAGAAATCACTTGCTCTCAGTCAAATGATTGAAGAGTTTGATACGATGGTCTTTGAAGCTCACTCCACTGATTATCAAACTCCGTTTGCTTTACAACAATTAGTCCAACATCACTTCGCTATCTTGAAAGTCGGACCGGCGCTCACTTTTGCTTTACGTGAAACACTATTTTCGCTGGCCGCCATCGAGCAAGAATTGCGACCAGCACATCAGTGTTCGGGCCTGCGGGATGTACTGGAAACAGTCATGTTAGAGCATCCTGAGCACTGGAAACATCACTACCACGGCAATACCGATGCACGCCGTCTGGCCCGTGGCTACAGCTATTCCGATCGCGTTCGCTATTACTGGCCTGATAGCGACATTGACGAGGCGTATTCCAGATTAGTGAAAAATTTGGCGGATGAATCGATTCCACTGCCGTTGATCAGCCAGTATCTCCCGCTTCAATACGTTAAGGTCCGTGAAGGCCGACTTATCGCGACACCACACGAATTGATTATCAACCATATTCAGGATGTCTTGCATCAGTATCATGCTGCCTGTTTGGGAACATCGCCATCCCACTAACACAATGATAATAAGGAATAAAACATGCCAAACATTGTATTAAGCCGTATTGATGAGCGCCTAATTCACGGCCAGGTTGGCGTTCAGTGGGTCGGTTTTTCTGGCGCGAATCTGGTTTTGGTCGCCAATGATGAAGTAGCCGAAGACCAGGTTCAGCAAAACCTGATGGAAATGGTTCTGGCGGAAGGAATTGCGGTGCGCTTCTGGCCCCTGCAAAAAGTTATCGACAACATTCATCGCGCTGCTGATCGCCAGAAAATTTTGCTGGTCTGTAAAAACCCCCAAGATTTTCTGACATTGGTCAATGGGGATGTTCCCGTGGCTCGTATTAATGTCGGCAATATGCATTATGCCGATGGTAAGCAACAAATAGCGAAAACCGTCTCTGTTGACGATCAGGATATTGAGGCTTTTTATGGCCTGAGAAAAGCAGGGGTGGAATGTTTTATTCAGGGCGTGCCAACTGAGCCCGCTCAGGATCTCTACAAACTCCTCTGAGGTATTTTCTATGGAAATTAGCTTATTACAGGCATTCGCATTGGGGATTCTGGCTTTTATTGCTGGCCTGGATATGTTCAACGGTTTGACGCACATGCACCGCCCCGTCGTACTTGGGCCATTGGTGGGCCTCATCCTCGGCGACCTACACATGGGAATACTCACCGGCGGTACTTTGGAGCTGGTCTGGATGGGCCTTGCTCCACTTGCTGGCGCCCAACCCCCCAATGTGATTATTGGCACCATTGTCGGAACCGCTTTTGCTATCACCGCGGGGGTCAAACCCGAGGTTGCCGTTGGCGTTGCTGTGCCGTTCGCCGTAGCCGTGCAAATGGGGATCACTTTCTTGTTCTCCATCATGTCCGGCGTGATGGCTCGTTGCGACAAGATGGCGGCAAACGCAGATACCGATGGTATTGAACGGGTTAACTATCTGGCCTTATTGGCTCTTGGAACTTTCTATTTTCTGTGTGCATTCTTGCCCATCTATTTTGGCGCTGAGCATGCAAAAACAGTCATTGATGTCTTGCCAGCCCGCCTAATCGACGGACTTGGTGTCGCCGGGGGCATCATGCCGGCAATCGGTTTCGCCGTGTTGCTGAAAATAATGATGAAAAACGTCTATATCCCCTATTTTATTCTCGGCTTTGTCGCTGCCGCCTGGTTGAAACTCCCTGTGCTGGCAATAGCCGCCGCCGCACTGGCGATGGCATTAATTGATTTTATGCGAAAAGACTCCACTCCACAGCAGCCTTCCCGTGCTCAGCAAGAGGAATTCGAAGATGGCATCTAATACTCAAGTTTTGCCAGACGTTAACGTAGCGCAACCGTCGATGACTGATGGCAATGACAATATTTATGAAGACCAAACTATCGGCGCTGAACTGACGAAGAAAGACATCAACCGAGTGGCGTGGCGCTCCATGTTATTGCAAGCCTCCTTTAACTATGAGCGTATGCAGGCTTCCGGTTGGTTATATGGTTTGCTGCCCGCCCTGAAAAAGATCCACACCAACAAGAATGACCTGGCGCGGGCAATGAAAGGTCACATGGGGTTCTTCAATACTCACCCTTTCCTGGTCACTTTCGTTATCGGCATTATTTTGGCGATGGAGCGCTCAAAGCAAGACGTAAACAGCATTCAAAGCACAAAAATCGCGGTGGGTGCGCCACTGGGGGGAATTGGCGATGCTATGTTCTGGCTCACTTTATTGCCCATTTGTGGCGGGATTGGGGCGAGTTTAGCGTTACAGGGGTCTATCCTCGGTGCGGTGGTATTTATCGTCATGTTTAACGTTGTTCACCTTGGGCTGCGTTTTGGGCTTGCCCACTATGCATACCGCATGGGTGTGGCCGCCATCCCACTCATCAAAGCCAATACACGTAAAGTCGGCCATGCCGCTTCTATTGTTGGGATGACAGTGATTGGCGCTCTTGTCGCCACCTATGTCCGCTTATCGACTACGCTTGAAATTACTGCTGGTGATGCGGTTGTTAAGCTGCAAGCCGATGTTATCGACAAACTTATGCCCGCCTTTCTCCCGCTGGTCTACACCCTGACCATGTATTGGTTAGTGCGGCGCGGCTGGAGCCCGCTGCGATTAATCGGACTTACCGTGGTATTGGGCATTGTCGGAAAGTTTGGTCACTTTTTGTAAGTGAGAGGAAACAACATGTTAAGCATTATTCTCAGCGGTCACGGTGGATTCGCCACGGGGCTGGAAAAAGCAATGAAGCAGATATTGGGCGAGCAGCCGCAAGTTATCGCTATCGATTTTCCGGAAAGCTCTTCCACCGCCCTACTCACAGCTCAATTTCAAGAGGCATTAGGCAGCTTGGATGAGAGCGAAGGATTGGTTTTTTTAACGGATTTACTCGGCGGAACGCCCTTTCGCGTAGCCTCTACGTTGGCAATGCAGAAAGCAAACCGTGAAGTTATCACCGGTGTGAATTTACAGCTCCTGCTGGAGATGGTGCTAGAGCGCGATGGCCTTAGTAGTCAAGAGTTCCGCCTCTTGGCGCTCGAATGCGGTCACCGGGGATTGACCAGTCTGGTGGATGAAATGGGGCGCTATCGAGAAGCTATAACAGTTGAGGAAGGGATATAAGCCTCTTTGAATGAGCCAGCCATGTTCTTATTGAGCAGGGCTGGCTCGATATCCGTCAATGACACATTGACGCAAATAAATTCTTTCATTACCCATCGTTTTCGCGCGTGGCCTTTTCGCCATGACTCTTTCCTTTCCTTTCTTTCCATCCAAAAAACCACTAACAAACCCTACCAGAAAAATAATATATCAATCTAATTCAATAGATTAAAACACAAACATTTTCCTCGATATTATATTTTTCGGTTTATTTCCTTTTGCACATTGACCTTTCGTTTCCTTTCCTATAGATTTTCATTAAAGTATAAAGTCAGTTAAGTGAAACAAAACGAAAGATATCCTGTTCTGCTTTGTGCTGACCCATTGAAAATGCACTGCTAAGGACTTAGTTATGAGCGAAACCTATTCAGCCTGTACTTCCGGCACCTCCACCTGGACTGAAGACGAGATCCGCCAGCAACCAGAAAGTTGGATCAGATCATTAAAAAACCTTGAAAATCAACGTCATGATATCGATGCCTTTCTTGCCCCTCTCTTACGACAATCTGACCTCCAGATTGTCCTGACCGGCGCAGGAACCTCCGCGTTTATTGGCGATATCATTGCGCCATGGTTATCACGCCACACGGGGAAAAATTTTGTTTCCGTACCCACAACAGATCTCGTTACCCACCCCATCGATTATTTATCTATTGAGCGGCCAACACTGCTCATCTCTTTCGCCCGCTCAGGCAATAGCCCGGAAAGTGTCGCGGCGGTCACTCTTGCCAACCAACTTGTGAAGCAATGTCACCATCTGGTTATCACCTGCAACGAAGCCGGCAGCCTGTATCAAAACGCGGTGAACAGTGATAACGCGCTGGCATTGCTGATGCCACCAGAAACCCATGACCGCGGTTTTGCCATGACCAGTAGCATCACGACCATGATGGCCAGTTGTCTGTCAGTATTTGCACCGGATGTCATCAATGCCGCCAGCTTCCAGGATGTGGCAACACGCTGTAAGCAAATTATTACTATGCAGGGTAATTTTCGCGAGAGAGTGTTTGGCGATTTGCCCTTCAAACGAGTCGTTTACCTTGGTAGCGGAGGATTACAAGGAGTGGCGCGTGAATCCGCACTGAAAGTATTGGAACTGACCGCCGGTAAAGTGGCTGCGTTTTATGACTCGCCTACTGGCTTCCGACACGGGCCAAAATCATTGGTGAATAATGAAACACTGGTAGTAATATTTGTTTCAAGCCATCCCTATACCCGCCAATATGATCTTGATTTGCTGGCCGAACTGCGCCGCGACCAGCAGGCTATGCGCGTTGTGTCCATCTCAGCCGTGACCAGTCCAGAAATCGAAGACGGCCCGCATATTTTGTTACCCGCATCACGAGATTTTATCGATATCGAACAAACTTTCTGCTTCCTGATGTATGCACAAATTTTCGCCGTTACTGAGTCCATCAAAGCAGGTATTACCCCGGATACCCCTTCCGCCAGCGGTACTGTGAACCGTGTGGTGAAAGGGGTCGTTATTCATCCCTGGAAAGGCTAACAGGAGCATGACATGAGCATTATTTCTACCAAATACCTGCTTCAGGATGCGCAAGCCCGTCGCTACGCCGTGCCGGCCTTTAACATCCATAATGCGGAAACCATTCAGGCCATCCTCGAAGTCTGCAAAGAAATGCAGTCTCCAGTGATACTCGCGGGTACACCGGGCACCTTTAAACACATTGCTTTTGAAGAGATTTATGCGCTGTGCGAGGCCTACTCTGAAAGCTACGGCATGCCGCTGGCCTTACATCTTGATCATCACGAATCCCTTGACGATATCCGCCGCAAAGTGAATGCCGGTGTACGCAGCGCAATGATTGATGGCAGCCACTTCCCATTCAGCGAAAATGTGCGCCTGGTAAAATCCGTGGTGGATTTTTGTCATCGCCACGATTGCAGTGTCGAAGCTGAATTAGGCCGGCTGGGCGGCGTAGAAGATGATATGGATGTCGATGAAGAGAGCGCTTTTCTCACCGATCCACAAGAAGCTCGCCGTTTTGTTGAGCTGACCGGTGTTGATAGCCTTGCTGTCGCCATTGGGACTGCGCACGGCCTATACGCCAAGCGCCCTAAAATTGATTTCCAACGACTGGCAGAAATCCACAAAACTGTCGATATCCCTCTGGTTTTGCATGGCGCAAGTGATGTACCTGATGAATATGTCCGGCGCGCTATCGAGTTGGGTGTATGCAAAGTGAATGTGGCAACCGAATTAAAAATCGCTTTTGCCGCAGCGGTGAAAAAATGGTTTGGTGATAATCCGCAAGGTAATGACCCCCGCTATTACATGCGCGTGGGCATGGATGCCATGAAAGATATTGTGCGGAGCAAAATCACTGTTTGTGGATCAGCCAATAAACTCATCCCTGAAACCGAGACCTCGCTATAAATCCTATACTCTTAAAATGTTACCCGGCCATTGCTGGGTAACCCCCCATTAAAACCGCAAAAAACTTCCTTTACCTCGGATAACCGGGGCATAGCATGAAAACAATCATAAAGAGTTTGTGCTGTTATTACGGAGCAGCACCTGTGGCTGACATAAAATAATTTTCACGTCATTATTAGGCCTGTCACGATTCAAATTCTTAGTAATAATCCTGTTCTGGCTTTTGACGCCTATAGTTCAAATGTTACTATAGGCGGCTGAGGGAATTTGAAATCACGATGACAAAGGAAACGTTTTGAACACGAAAAGCAGAATGCGGTTGTGGCCACGGTTGGCGGTATATGCAATGGCTATCTTGCTATTAGCTGGGTGCTCAAACAAATCAAATCGTGATTATGCCAAACTGCCAAAGGGCAGTTACAACGACAAATCCTATACTGTTAAAAAGGGCGATACCCTCTATTTCATTGCCTGGATCAGTGACAGTGAAGTGGGTGACCTTGCACGTATCAACAAACTAAAACTCCCTTATAGACTGGAAGTTGGACAAAAACTGCAACTCAACAGTTCAACATCGAGTGGGCGTTTGACATCGAATAAACGCAAATCGACTAACACCGCACTGGCAAAATCAACACCACCGCCTGGCGCAAGTCGTTGCTGGCGTTGGCCCACGAGTGGGCAAGTCATATCCAAATATTCTACTGCCGATGGTGGTAACAAAGGGATTGATATTGCGGGCAAACGCGGGCAGCCAGTTTATGCATCCGCCAAAGGGCGAGTGGTGTACGTCGGGAACCAACTGCGGGGTTATGGCAATCTTATCATGATTAAGCACGGTGAAGATTTCATCACAGCTTACGCCCATAACGACACCATGTTAGTGAAAAATGCTCAGGATGTGAAAGCTGGGCAGAAGATTGCCACCATGGGCAGCAGCGGCACAGACACCCTGATGTTGCATTTCCAAATTCGCTACCGGGCAACTGCACTTGACCCACTGCGCTATTTACCTGCACAGGGAACATCACCGAAGTGCTAGCCAATCAGGAGTTTTCTTCCTCATTTTGTCTTGTTGCAGATAGACAAAAGGCTCCTTTTCAGGAGCCTCATTTTTTTAACACTTGATGCTATCGTTACGCCAGAATCTGTTTTACAAATGCTTTAATTTCATCAACCTGACAGTTGTCGAAGAAGCACTGTTGGAAACGTTCACCGCTCACGGCGGTTTTCACCAATTCTGGATCGATTGCACGCAGTGTATCCAAATAGTTGTCTTTCACTACTGCGGCTTTCACTTGATTCAAAATACCGGCGTTACGAACTTGCGGTTCTTTGCGATCCAGTGGGTAACCTTCACCTTTCACGCCAGTAAAGGCTTTCTCAAAGATATAACGCACATTCAGCTCGGCACCCCAGCCAAACCCTTTGGCGTATGGCAATGACAGTGCATTACCATTGTTAATCTGAGCAAACAGGAAAGCATCAGCAGGATCGATGCAATAGCCGCACACGACACCTGGATGAATATTCAATGACATCATTGCGCCCTGGCCCGTGCCACAGCCCGTCACCACGAAATCAACCGCTTTAGAGTTAAGCAGGATGCTGGCCATAATCCCCAGATGGATATAAGTCAGGTGATGGTCATTTTCATCACTCATACCTACGTTGTATACCGGGTACGCTTTTTCTGAAGCTACAGCGTTCAGCTCTTTCAGAATAATGGCGTTTTTATTTGCCTGACTGTTTTCCATCATCAGTGCAATTTTCATTATGTTCTCTCCGATTGGGTCAATGAAACAGAATCCATTGAATGTGTTGTTTGGCTTGATTATAGCGAACATATCACTAGTAAAACAACATTTCAATTTTAATGAAAATTAGTTCTACACATGTCACATATCGGAATAGCTTTGATTTCGAGGCCGGATTTCAGGAGTCGTCAGCTGAATTTTAATTTCTTTCGTCCAGTGCAAGACGACAGGATCACGACATGATAAATCACACTGTCAGCTAAAACCAAAACCGCGCAATTGTCTGGCGCGGCTTTTTATATTTTTAGTGATGTAACATCTCGTGAACAATGTCATCTTTATCTAGAGATATCGGGTAAAAGGTTGGCCAATTATCCATTTCTTTGAGCAATTTCTCTTGTGACTCATTACCCATGTAAATATGGAAATGATGGGATTTTTGCGGTTCAATAATATGGTCACTAAATTGAACATATCTAGGCGCTTTAGAGTGAGAATCTTTGCATTCATATAAATAACGCACCCCTTTCTTACCAGAATCATAATGCATTATTTTCAAGCCAGAGTAGCTATATTGGCAGGAGTTAACGGCTTCTGGGGTATGGAAATCAATGGTGTTGTTTTCAATGCCAATCATAGTAATATCAGTGGCATAACCCTTTTTATAGTATTCTCTATACTCCTCAACTGTCTTCTTTTTATCCTTTTTCGCTTTATTGATCAGGACCGCGTCTAAATCTCCTTTCAATAAATAAGGGTTGATAGATTGCCAAACACCATCCCAGTTACTAAGTGGCCTGTCTTTCACATCTTTATCTGCAAAAATACCTTCACTCGCTCTACGCGCACTTTCCGATTGTTGATGCTCATGGCCATGACTATGTTTACCGTGAGCGAATGAATTAAAACTGGTCAATGCTACGCAAATACTAAGAGTGATAGTGATAATGGGCTGATAGGGCAATTTTTTTGACATGAATAATTCCTGACTGATTGCTGGTTATGTAATGTTATATTATTACATAACCAGCAATCAACCGTTATTCACGACAAATTACTAACGTTTTTTACGATTACGGTGCATATCAATAGCCACGGCACTGACAATAATGATCCCTTTTATAATGTCTTGAATGTATGAATCTACGCCAATAAATGTAAAACCACTCTTGATAAGCCCCAAAATCACTGCCCCAATAACCGTGCCAGTGATCCGCCCCACGCCCCCCATCAAACTACTTCCACCAATAACTGCGGCAGCGATAGCATCGAGCTCATATGATTGGCCCATGCTAGATTGCCCGCTACTAACACGTGCCGCCAGCACAACACCGGCAAGCCCTGCCAACCCGCCGGCGATGGTATAAACTATCACCAGATATTTATTAACATTAATACCCGAGACTTTCGCAGAAATCATATTTCCACCAATGGCATACACATACTTACCATAACGGGTATGCTTCAAGGCAATATGAAAAATCACGGCAATAACCAAGAAAATAACTACCGGCATGGCACCTTGACCAATAGCCGTAAAATCATCAGAGAGAAAACTCACAGGGTTGCCCTTGGTATAATATTGGGCAAGCCCTCTGGCAGAAACCATCATCCCCAATGTTGCAATAAATGGCGGAATTCCTGTACGGGTGATCAAAAAACCATTAATAAAACCGCATAATATCCCGACACCTATCCCCGCAGTGATAGGAATAGCTGCAGGCAAATCTAATAAATGGGGATACATAGGTGATATACTGTCTGATGTTTGTGCCAAACTGGCGGCAACTACAGCAGTTAGTGCAATTAAAGAACCAGATGAGAGATCAATACCGGTGGTAATAATAACTTGAGTGACCCCAACGGCAATAATACCAATAATGGCAACCTGTAAAATAATCAATAATAATCGGTTAGGATTTAATAAAAATGATTGGTCACGGATAAACCAGCCTAAAAATTCAAAGATCAATGCAATACCAATCATGACAATAAAAATACCGGTATCTTTAGGTAATTTACTTTTTATCCCGGACATAAACGGATGTTCTTTTATCGAACCCGTCGTTAGTGATTTGTCAAATTTAACATCATTCATTATCATAACCCTTCTGCAATTATTCAGAGGCCAGTGCCATTATTTTCTCTTGATTAGCATCTTGCTTATCTAATATTCCCGTAATATGGCCACCATGCATGACCATGACTCTATCACTCATACCGATAATTTCAGGTAACTCTGAAGAAACCAAGATAATAGCCACACCACGGTTCGCCAACTCGCTAATTAAACGGTAAATCTCTGATTTTGCCCCGACATCAATACCGCGAGTAGGTTCATCAAGAATAAGTATTTTAGGTTGAGCTAATAGCCAACGAGCAATTAAGACTTTCTGCTGGTTCCCCCCGCTCAAGTTATTAATAATTTGATCCATAGTTGGGGTTTTGATATTTAATTTTTTAATCTGCTCCATGCAGTCTTGCGCCATTTGCCCATGACTGACAAAGCCTTTTTTATTGATATACTCTGAAAGGTTCACAATGCTCATATTTTCGACTACAGACAAAACAAGAAATAGTCCTGATTTTTTTCGATCTTCAGTCAAAAACGCTAATCCTTGCTCAATGGCCTTTGATGGGGAATCAATATTAACAGGTAAACCCTCAATAAAAATTTCACCGCCATCCGCCGGGTGCATACCAAATAAGCTTTCCATCACTTCACTGCGACCGGCTCCGACCAACCCGGCAACCCCTAATATTTCGCCCCGCTTCACGGAAAATGAAATATCACGGAATAGACCATCACGCCGTAGCGCACTGACTTTCAGCACTTCCTCGCCAATATTATTATTAAATTTGGGGAACATATGAGTCAGCTCTCGCCCCACCATCATGGTAATTAACGATTGCTTTGTTAGGTTTTCGGTTTTATCAGTGGCAACAAACAGACCATCACGGAAGATACTGACCTCATCCGTAATTTCAAAAATCTCATCCATTTTGTGGCTAATATAAATAATACCTTTCCCTTGTTCTTTTAATTCTTTGATAATGGCAAAAAGGTGGAAAACCTCTCCCTCTGTCAAAGCTGAGGTCGGTTCATCCATAATTAATACATCAGCATCATAGGAGACAGCCTTAGCAATTTCGACCATCTGCTGGCTGGCAATATTTAATTCCCCCACCATCATGTTGGGTTTTAATTTTATATTAAGATGCTGTAATAAATCCTGTGTTTTCCTGTTCAGCAAATCATGATTAACAAACCCGTATTGAACAGGTTCTCTTCCTAACCAAATATTTTCTGCAACTGTCATATGTGGAACTAAATTAAGTTCCTGATGAATCATTGCAATCCCGGCATGGAGTGCATCTAAAGTATCGTTAAAAGTAACTGTTTCACCTCTTACTTTTATCGTCCCCTCATCCGGATGGTATATACCAATCAAACACTTCATCAATGTTGATTTCCCCGCGCCATTCTCTCCCATTAATGCATGGACACTACCTGCTTTTATTTTAATGCCCACTTTATTTAATGCTTTTACACCAGGGAATTGCTTACTGATGCCTTCAGCCTCGAGAATGTAAGGGTACATGTCATTATCTCCATAATCATCTCAACACATTTACTCTGGGAGATCACCGAATTTACCAACCTAATAAATTCGGTGTATTTACCCATTAGAATAGAGCGAAACACATTTTGTTTTATATGTGTTCCCAGCCTTGAAAAATACTGTCTATTCAATGAGCTTTATTTATTCACGCTATATCAGAGAAGCTAAAAATTTATTTCTTATTTTTATTCGCGAAGTTTTGATAATTATCTTTAGTAATAAGTTGATAAGGGATCATTACACTACTTTCTACTTTCTGACCCGATGCTAATTTTATCGCGGTGTCTACCGCTCCCTCGCCCTGCCCTTTTGCATCCTGGAAAATACTGACATTAAGGTCGCCTTTTTTAATAAATTCGAGTGCATCTGGCGTGCCATCAATACCGCCGATAACGACACCTTTTTTCTTCGCCTGTTTTAATGCAAGGATAGCGCCAATGGCCATTTCATCATTATTTGAAGCAATCGCATCTATTGGCTGCCCGGAGAGGATCCAGTCAGTCGTAACATCAACCGCCTCTTTACGGAAGAATTTCGCTGTTTGTTTATCAATAATATGAATATCTGGGTACTGAGCAGCAACTTTCTCGACACCACGGGTTCTATCACGGGTAGCCTCACTGGAGAGTTCACCCATAAGAATCATTACATTGCCTTTTCCACCCATCAGTTTTGCCAGTTCTTCCATTTGTAGGCGTCCTGCAAGTTCAGAGTCTGAACCCACATAGGCCATACCTGCTGGCAAGGTTATCTCCGGGCGACGATTCACAAAAACGAGCGGAATTTTTGCCTGTTCAGCTAATTTGATCATCGGCTTCACGCCTTGAGTGTCAACTGGGTTCAAAATAATGGCATCAACACCTTGGCTGACAAAGTTTTCTACTTGCTGAATTTGTTGAGCAATATCTCCTTTTGCATCTTCAAATTGCCCAGAAACGTTACCCTCTTCTTTCATTTTATTTTGCATAGCCTGACGCAATATTGTCAGAAAATTGTCATCGAAGTAAGCCATGGAAACACCGATTTTAAGGTCTTTAGCATAGGCGCCCAGTGGCAGCATACAGATAGCGAGTGAGGTAATAATGATTTTTTTCAGCTTCATGATCTATACCCTTCAATAATGGAATGCATAAACATATCGATGCCTTTATATTGAAATATATTTTTTTACAACTGCTTAACTCAGCACATCGTAAACATAGCTATATTAGGCACTTCAATGCGCTTTCCGTGAATGCAACTGCCCCATCCCCGGCCTATTTTTACAAATAAACAAGTTAAAACAATAAATTATATTTTCCTTATTTCTCTATTGCGCTTCATCCTCTCTTTTTAAACGTTTATTTCATAATTAAGATTATTGAAATTTTTAACACCAAACAACCGAAATGTGTGTTTTGAACCGTGCAAATAACAAAACTATGACAGGGATCTAACAAATGCTGTTAATTTGAGCGCGCAGCAAGAGTAAACACGAGACTTAGCAAGCAACAAAGCCGCCAGCATGTCATTCAAGAGGTGAGAAAATAGAGGTAAAACAGTGAGGGGAAGAGAGAGTAATAGCCATGAAGCATACGGGCTATTACTCTCACAAAAATATTTACATTTACAATTAAAATCAATATGTTGTATAAAAATCCAATAATTGAAATGATCAAACCAATGCATGAATTACCGCTCTGGGAACAAACTTACCCATAACAAACAACTATCGGTAACCAGTGGCTGTAAGCGCCCCCCTTTGATAGTCGGTAACCACCAGCAGCCCTGCGAAGCGCCAAGTTCATGTGTTTCGGTATGGTTGATAAGCCATTTTCCTTTCACGACATAGATTAATCCACCATGCGATGCGGGAAGTTCTTGTTGTGATTGAATAGACATGACACTGGCCTGCACCTTCCCCCGCCGAGTCATGATATTAAAATCCTGACTACTTCCTCCAAGTAAACGCGCATGTATGGGAATATCGCCAGGAAATGTAAACGGCTGTAATGGTGTTGATAGTGTATGGGCCTCCCAATCAGGACTGGAAAGTACTACCCCGTCACCAGAGAGTAAGGTAATAGACCGGTCAATATCGGGAAATACTGAAAACGGGCCATCCTGCTCGATCGTCGCGATGCTGGCACGCCAGGCAAAATCATCCCCTCCGACTGGCCAGCATGCTATTTCACGGGTTTCGCCACCACCGTTTCGCCAGAGACTAACCGGTAAATTAGCAAAATCAAAAACAGTAAAGCTCATCAGACCTCCTGTTGACAGGCTTTCAATACCGCCAGAAAAGCCTGTGCAGTTTGCTGTTGCATTGGATGGTATCTATCCACTATTACTGCTTTGCCTGCCACATAAACATCCCGAATTTGCGATTTATCCCCCGCAAATAACCATCGATTCAATAATGAAACAGATTCTGTGCCAGCAATATAAGGATCATCACCATCCAAAACTAACCAGTCTGCTCGGTAACCTTCTGCTAACTGACTAATATTACTGCCACAAGCTTGCCGGCCCCCGGCTAAAGCTTGGCTATAAAGTAAATCAGCTACCGCAGGGTATTGCTCATTTGTCAGGCGATTACGGCGCTGATCACGCAAACGCTGCCCATACTCTAGCCAGCGTAGTTCCTCCACAACATTCAAAGAAACATGGCTATCAGAACCTATTCCCCAACGCCCATGATGATGCAGAAAATCTACTGCGGGGAAGATACCATCCCCCAGATTGGCTTCCGTCGTTGGACATAATCCGGCTATGGCCTGACTTTTAGCCAGCCGTACAAGCTCAGATTCATCCAGATGCGTAGCATGAACCAAACACCAACGGCTATCGACCGGTAAATGGTCATACAACCATGCCACTGGCCGTTGACCGCTCCAGGCAAGGCAGTCGTTAACCTCTTTTTGTTGCTCCGCAATATGAATATGTACAGGTAATTGTTTATCCGAAACTTGTAAGACTTCTTGCATCTGACTCAGCTCGACTGCGCGCAATGAATGGAAGCATAAACCGTGGTTTTGCAGGGGCCGATTCGCTAGTTGTTTACTGATAACTTGCTGCTGCTTGAGATAGTTTTCTGTACTTTGAATAAAGCGCCGTTGCCCCTGTTGCGCAGGTTGACCTCCGAACCCCGCATAACTATACAAGACGGGTAATAAAGTCATTCCTATTCCCACATCATGTGCCGCTTGGCTTAATTGCGAGGTCATTTCACCTGGATCACTGTATGGATTACCATCGGCACTGTGATGTAAATAATGGAATTCCGCGACCTGGGTATAGCCGCCTTTTAGCATTTCGATATACAACTGGCGGGCAATCACACCGACATGCTCTGGTGTCAATTGCTGAACTAATCGATACATTAAATCTCGCCAAGTCCAAAAACTATCCTGCGGATTACCGGCAATTTCGGCTAACCCAGACATCATGCGCTGAAAAGCATGGGAGTGGAGATTGGGCATGCCGGGTATTATCGGCCCGGAGAGGATCAAGCAGCCGGCGTCACTGCTGCCAGCCATAATGTGCTGAATATTCCCCTGTTCGTTAACAGTAATCTGTACATCATCCGCCCACCCATCAGCTAAAAAAGCACGTTTGGTAAAATAAACTGGCATAGCGATATCCCAATATTTAGTTCATAGTCAAACGCGCTGAGCAGCAGCTGCGTCAATTAATTAAATCACTCACTTGTATATACATATACACCCGCTAAATTCAACCGTAGACTTAGCGTATAATTTCTTATCTGACGAGGTTAACGTCGTGGCGGAACAGCAAACAGCCTTACAATTGAGTCCCGCAATGGACGATATTCCTGCACCTATTTATCAACGGGTTAAGTTGGCTATCACCCGCCAAATCAGAACAGGTGTCTGGCAACCCCATCAACGCGTCCCTTCAGAGAGTGAGCTTGTCGCCGAGTTGGGGGTCAGTCGTATGACTATCAACCGGGCGTTACGCGAGCTCACCAGTGAAGGTTTTCTCATCCGAATGCAAGGAGTGGGAACCTTCGTTGCTGAAGCAAAAGCGCACAGTGCCTTACTGGAAGTGCATAACATTGCTGACGAAATTACTGCGCGTGGTCATCGTCACAGCAGTAAAATTTTGCAGCTAGAGGCGCGGCCAGCAAGCGCTGAAGAGGCGATTGCTCTTGGTATTCAGCCTGGCCAGCAACTGTTCTACTCGCAAATTGTTCATTATGAGAATGACATTCCCATTCAGGTCGAAAATCGTTGTGTCAATCCAAGTACCGCGCCCAATTATATGAAGCAGGATTTCAGCCAAATAACCCCTTACAGCTACCTCACCCAAGTCGCTCCGCTTACTGAAGGTGAGCATATTGTTGAAGCCGTGATACCAAATCCACTTGAGCGCCAATTGTTACAATTAAGTGAACATGAACCCTGCCTATTGATTCGTCGGAGAACTTGGTATGGAAAAGCAATCGTGACGGCAGCTCAACTGCTTTATCCTGGCTCCCGTTATCAACTCTATGGCCGTTTTACCCCACAAGGTACCGTCACGTCCTGAACAATTTTATTTCTCTTCGAGAACTGCGAAGTGTTACGCAATTGTTTAAATACCTATCTTGCCGATAGTGAATTTATGCGCTAGGTTGTCCATGATTGTATATACAACTTAATTCTGTACATCTTAGGGAGTCAGATGGTGTCAACGATTCACTGCGACAGTTTATGGTACGGTGCCGATATCGTGACCATGCGTGGAGGGAAATATCACCTGATCCCGCAAGGCGCTATGGCGGTTACTGAAGGTAAAATAGTCTGGATCGGGCCATATAGTGAATTACCCGAACTCAATGCTTCACGTGAAGTTGTCTACCCCGGCGGCTTGATTACTCCCGGATTGATTGATTGTCATACACATTTGGTGTTTGGTGGTGACAGGAGTGCCGAATTTGAGCAACGTCTGAATGGCGTTAGCTATGCAGAAATTGCAGCTAATGGTGGCGGCATTGTGTCAACGGTCAGAGCAACGCGAAATACCAGTGAGCAACAATTATTAGAACAAGCTCTATTTCGTCTAAAGCCCCTACTCGCTGAAGGTGTGACCTGCATTGAAATTAAATCCGGTTACGGTCTTAGCCTTGAAAGTGAGATGAAAATGCTCCGCGTCGCTCGGCGGTTAGGTGAATTATTGCCTGTAACGGTTAAAGCAACCTGCCTGGCCGCTCATGCTTTGCCACCCGAGTTTGCGGGCCGTGATGATGACTATATTGATTTTGTTTGTGACTCCATTATTCCTGAAGTCGCAAACAAAAAGTTAGCCGATGCTGTTGATGCATTTTGTGAGCATCTCGCATTTTCACCAGCACAAGTTGAGCGCGTATTCTTAGCTGCACAACAAGCGGGTTTACCCGTCAAACTGCATGCTGAACAGCTCTCATCATTGAATGGGAGCACTCTTGCCGCCAAATTTAATGCCCTGTCAGCAGATCATCTTGAATATGCAACAGAGCCAGATGTTCAGGCAATGGCTAATGCCGGTACTGTCGCGGTATTGTTGCCAGGAGCATATTATTTATTGCGGGAAACACAATGCCCTCCTGTGGAATTATTTCGCCAATATAACGTACCAATGGCATTGGCCAGTGACGCCAATCCGGGAACATCTCCCGCACTCTCTCTCCGATTGATGCTCAATATGGCATGCACATTATTCCGTATGACGCCGGAAGAGGCGCTAGCGGGTGTCACTTGTCATGCTGCTCAAGCTTTGGGGTTACAAGATAGTCAGGGAACACTGGAAACCGGTAAGTTGGCCAATTGGGTTCATTGGCCATTATCACGCCCTGCTGAACTGGCTTACTGGCTAGGTGGTCAACTACCTGTGTCTGTGGTTTTTCAAGGAGATACTCGTCTATGAATCTAATTGACCCGCTAAACTTCCAGGCCGGAGAACTGCCTTTATTAATCAGTATTCCGCATGCAGGGACGCGCCTGACTCCTGCCGTTGAAGCCGGGCTGACAGATGCAGCTCGCCCGTTATCAGATACAGACTGGTATATACCTCGTCTTTATGACTTCGCCCGCAACATTGGTGCCAGCATAGTTATCGGAAATTACTCCCGTTTGGTGGTTGATCTGAATCGCCCAGAAGATGATCAGCCGCTTTATACTACGGCAACCACGGGTTTGTTCCCTGAAACACTGTTCGATGGACGTCCATGCTTTATGCCGGGTAAAACCCCCTCTTCGCAAGAGCGTCAATCCTATTTGTTACATATTTGGAACCCTTACCACCAGCAACTTCAGAGCGAGCTGGTGCGTCTTAAAGCCAAATTTGGCTATGCATTATTGTTAGATGCTCATTCGATTGCCTCAGTTATCCCGAGGTTATTTGATGGGAAACTGCCAGATTTGAATTTCGGGACTAACAGCGGTGCCAGTTGTGACTCATCATTAAGTAAACAACTCATAGAATGTTGCGAGCACCAATCTACATTTAGTTATGTATTAAATGGCCGCTTTAAAGGTGGTTATATAACTCGGGCATATGGTTTACCGCAGAACCACCAACATGCGGTGCAACTTGAATTATCACAGTTAAACTATATGTCTGAAACTGAACCTTATTCCTATCTACCAGAACGAGCGAGTCACTTACAAAAGTTACTCCAACAATTGGTAAACACCATGCTGGCGTGGGGTGAGCATCACTATTCGCGCTGATCTGTGATAAAACTCAGCACCTAACCACCTGAATATTTAAATACAAAAAAGGCGGGGATAACCCCGCCTTTTTAATTCACCTATTTCCGACACAGAAAAGGGTAATATTTACTGTTTAAGTTAACTTAGAAACGGTAAGTCAAGTTAACAGCAACAGTATCGTCTGTGCCCAGACCCAATGGGTTGTTGTCTTGATCCAGCAAGTTAATCTGGTAATCAACATAGGCAAACATGTTCTTATTGATGTAGTAAGTCACACCGACTTCAGCATATTTCAGCAAATCAGCACTTCCCACTGCATCCAGATCTTTACCTTTAGACTGAACATAAGCAATAGATGGACGAATGCCGTTTTCGAATTGATACTGAGCAACCAATTCTACGTTCTGGGTTTTGTTCGCGATCAATGCTTTGTATGGCGTCATATTCAAGGTTTCGCCGTACATTGCTGCCAGATAAACCTGGTTCGCATCATACTTCAGCGCGGTAGCCCAAGCTTGAGCTTTGTCACCGCTAGCACTGTTAGCCAGCGTTTTCTGCCCCAGAGTACGGTTAGAGTTAGAATATGCAGCTACGACACCAATGCCACTGCCTTCAATGTCTTGATAATCAACAGACAAACCGAAGCCGTCGCCGTTAGCTTTCTGAATTGCGCGCTCATTTTTGCTGGTATCGCCATCATCATTGCGGCCCTGATACTGAGCGGCAACATTCAGACCTTTTACCATGCCGAAGAAGTCAGAGTTACGGTAAGTTGCCAGACCGGTTGAACGGCCAGTCATGTAGTTGTCAGTGTAAGCGATTGAGTCGCCACCGAACTCTGGCAGCATATCGGTATATGCTAATGCGTCATACACTACGCCATAATTACGGCCATAATCAAAAGAGCCAAATTCAGCAAATTTTAAACCTGCAAAACCTAAGCGGGTTTTATTACCTTTATCACCCTGAGACTCAGCATTTTTTGCCGCTACGTTATATTCCCACTGACCGAAACCAGTCAATTGGCTATTGATTTGTGTTTCGCCCTTAAAACCAAAACGCACATAAGTATCATCGGCGTTATTATGATTTGAGAAGAGATACTTAGCGGCTACGCGGCCATAAAGATCCAGCTTGTTGCCGTCTTTATTATAAATTTCTGCTGCGTTTGAAAGAGTAGGAACCATACTCAAGGTGACCGCCAAGGCCAGAACACTGCGCTTCATCATTATTTTTCCTTTAAATTTTAATAAAACCAACCCGCGGGCTAAATTAATTTTTTAGCCTCATAAAAGTTAATTTTTAATTTTTTATAGTTACCTGTCTTTGTAAAGCGAATAGACATTATCATTAAGCACGAAAAGTTAAAACGGTAAATTTGAAGATATATAGGTATAAACAGGTAATCAATTGTAACAAAATGTTTTTAATGGAACTTTCCATAACCTATTGATTAACTGTAGTTTTAAGTAATTACATATAACCAAAACAGTGCATTAGCACCATTTTAGTGCAAAGTCATTTCAATTTGTTTCTTTTTTGTTCTTTTACGTGATTAGATTTGTAAAATGGAGTTAATATCACACTTCTATTCTATTTTTTATATATAAAAAGCAATTTTCCGGCTATTTAAAGAGCAGGACATAACAGGCTTAATATCCTATTTGGTGCAACAAATGAAAATTGAAACATAAACTGGATTGATAGGTTTATAAAAAGTGTGGGTTTAAAAGAGGGGATAATTAGAGGGTTTTATAAAACGCCCCATTACTTATATAAAACAGAATGAGATAATCTTTAATTTAATGAGTATAAAATGAGCTATTGATGTTATGAGTTCACTTTTTTGCATGCCAAATAAAATATTTCGCTTTAAATTTAGCTTAAGTAAAACGCCCCATAGTGATATTACCCCGCGTAACTATTTAGGGCGGTATTGGTAATATGGTCTAACTTATGCTTTTGATAATTCACTCTCAGCCATTTGCACCAACATGATCCCTGCACGTAATCCCAGTGCGACCCGTGGATTTGGAAATAAAATCCATTCATATTCATGTTCAACGCGGTAACACTCATTCAACTGCTCGGCCAGCAAGGTTCCTTGCGGATAGCGAGTGAAGTTCACTGTGTCATCCGCTACCCATAATTTAAAATCAGCGTGTTGCTTAAGCAGTGATTTCACTACCCGATAAAATATCATGGCCTCGGTAGAGCGCTTAGGCCGCTGTTCACCGCTGACTAATGCCCGTAAACCCGCAGTGATAGCGCTAAATTGTCTGAGCTGATTTTCCCCAAAAGGCAGTGCCTTACCTAATTCCAGCGTGCAACTTGCCGCCTGATGAAATTCACTGCTGAAGTGGGCAAAAGTTCCCCCCGCGGAGGTGTGCATGACTAACGCCTCTAATTCACTATCATTTAGCCAGCGCAACATTTCCGCCGAATAGGGTGTGGTTTGGTAGGGTAATAAGCCAAAGCGGGTATGATAAGAGCCACGAATCGCAGTGTGTAAATCATAATGCAGCCGTGTAGATTGAGGGGCTGTCGCAAAAAACTCCCCGACCCATTGTTCGAGGGATTCGGCCCGCCGAGCCTCATCTGCTGGCAAATAATTCTGGTGGCGACCACCAAACATGCGGTTGATATCGGCAGTGAGATAGCGCTCTCCGGCTCTGATGGCCGCTGGATTGCCCAATATCACTAGCAGACGTATTGCCAACGTCAATTTGTCAGCTAATAAGTCTGAGACTAATTGGTTTAGGATTTCAATTGGCGCTGTTTCATTTCCGTGAATACCGGCCGATAGCACGACTGATTGCGTATAGCCATGCTGAGGTGTCAGCATCAATACCCCCTCATCCAGCCATTGCCATTTAATACCTGGCGTTTCACTGTGTGTGACTGATGGTGGATGACCCGATAGAGTGACTGACAGAAAATCTTGCATCATTATCCCTTTAATTTCCTATACTTACCGACAGATTCCGATGTTTCCGTTAAAGACATTGGAACGGATATATCGACCCCAGGTTGAGTATTTTCGTCAGTTCATCCAATGCTTGCCGCCCTTCTTGCAGTAACTGCGGATCAGCTAAATCCTTAAACTGCAAGCGGTCACGATAATGCTGGTCGACCCAATTATTCAGTGCAACAAACAGTGCTGGGGTCAGCATCACTCGGCTATTTACCGCCTGTAACTCTGTTTCATTGAGCGCAACACGTAATCGTAAACAGGCCGGCCCACCGCCATTGCGCATACTTTCGCGCAGATCAAAGACTCTAACTTCATCAATCGGGCCACCACTGTTAATCAATTCAGACAGATACCCCCACACGGCGGGGCTATCTTGTGATTCTTGCGGAATAACTAACAGCATCTTGCCATTCGGTTTACTCAATAACTGGCTGTTAAACAGATAAGTTGATACCGCCTGAGTGACAGAAACCTGCGCAGCGGGCACTTCAATTGTTATCAGCTGTTGCTCAATTCGTCCCATCTTACGGCGAAGGTCATCCATTATCTTGGGGTCAGGAACAAATGCATGTTGGTGGTGGAATAATACGTTCTGATTACTGACTGCAATGACATCATTGTGAAATACTCCTTGGTCGATCACTGCTGGATTCTGCTGTATAAAAACAGCCCGCTCCGGGTCCAACAGGTGCAATCGCGCCACCGCCTCACTGGCCTCCAATGTTTGGCGAGCAGGATATCGAGTAGGCGCAGCCCCACTTTCTAGCCCTTGACGGCCATAAACAAAGACCTGAATCGCTGGATGGTCATACTCTCCGCCCAAACGATTATGGTTAGCCGCGCCCTCATCGCCAAATAGCGCGACAGAAGGCAAGGCGGCATGATGAACAAAGTGGCGATGGTTATTAAACACACCTCTTAATATTGCTGATGTTGTTTCTGCTTCGATAGCCCGATGAAATTTATTATTCAAGTTGGCGACAGTGAAATGAACTCGGCTGTCGGCGCTGTCAGCAGAGGGCGATACCGTCGCCGCATTAGCTGTCCACATTGAGGATGCTGAACTGACCGCTGACAACAGGCGGGGAGATTTGCGTGCCACTTCGCTCAAGACTTGTTCATCTGAGCCGCAAAACCCCAACTGGCGCAAAACCCCCAGCGCAGGGCGCTCTTGTGGTGGCAAAACCCCTTGTTTGTAGCCCAAATCTGCCAGCGCTTTCATTTTCAACAAGCCCTGCTTTGCGGCCAGTCGAGGGTTAGAGATAGCATTTTGATGCTTGGTCGAAGCTTCATTGCCAAAAGACAACCCCGCATAATGATGTGTCAGACCAACCAATCCATCGAAGTTAACTTCATATCCTGCCATCATATTCTCCGTTCACAAGCTATTGGCTAATCAGGTAAATCAAAAGAAATCCCCGGCGACAAAGTTGCCGGCAGTGTCAGACTTTCACTTTCAAGTGATGCCATAGGCCAGGCGCAATAATCAGCGGCATAAAATGCACTTGGTCGATGATTCCCCGACGCGCCAACACCGCCAAATGGCGCGGCACTGGAGGCCCCCGTTAGAGGTTTATTCCAGTTAACAATCCCCGCGCGCGCTTCAAGGATCAATTGTTCAAACTGTTGCCTGTCTTCTGACACCAGGCCGATGGCTAAACCAAATCGGGTCTGATTCGCTATTTTTAGCGCCTGACTAAAATCGCTATAGCGGATAACACTCACCAGCGGACCAAAATACTCTTCATCGGGGACATCGCTAAGGCCGGTGATATCAATGATGCCCGGTGTCAAAACAGCACTTTGGCTATCGGGGCGGGTCATGGTCAATAAGGATTTCCCCCCTAACGCCAGCAAATGTTGCTGGGCGGCCAACATTTTTTCAGCCGCCTGAGAAGAAATAACCGCGCCCATAAAAGGAGGCGGTTGCATATCCCAGCGCCCGATACGCAGGGCTTTGGCCACCGCAACAAAACGTTGTAGGAATGCATCCCCTTGAGCGCCAGTTTTAACCAACAGACGGCGCGAACAAGTACAACGCTGGCCGGCAGAGATAAAAGCGGACTGAATCGCCAAGTTCACCGCCGCATCACAATCGGTGACCTGCTCGACGATGAGAGCATTATTGCCTCCCATCTCGAGCGCCAGAATTTTCTCTGGCTGGCCCGCTAACTGCCGATGCAAGTGATAACCGGTATTGGCGCTGCCGGTAAATAGCAAGCCATCAATATCAGGCTGCGCCGCCAACGCTTCGCCAGTTTCGCGCCCGCCCTGCACTAAATTGAGGACACCATCTGGAATACCGGCCAACTGCCATAATTTAACCGTTTCCTCGGCTGTCACTGGGGTCAGTTCACTGGGTTTAAATACCACCGTATTGCCCGCCAGCAATGCGGGAACAATATGCCCATTTGGCAGATGCCCTGGAAAGTTATAAGGGCCAAATACGGCTAACACCCCATGTGGCCGGTGACGCAGCACTGAAACCCCCTCGGCCATCGGGGTTTGACTGCTCCCCGTGCGGGTTTGGTAGGCTTGCAATGAAATGGCCACTTTACCCACCATGGCCTGCACTTCCGTCAGGGTTTCCCAATGAGGTTTGCTGGTTTCCAGGCTAATGGTGCGCGCCAGTTGCTGTTTATGTTGTTCGAGCAATGCGGCAAAACGTTGAACAATCGCCACTCGCAGTTCCAGTGGCGTTCGTGCCCAAGCTGGGAACGCGTCCCGCGCGGCGCGGCAGGCAGTGGCGACATCAGTGCTATCGGCCGCGCGCGCTTGCCATAATAATTGCTGATCCATTGGGTCATGTTTGTCAAAATGAGCACCTTTGCCGGTGCGCCATTCACCCTGAATAAACAGTGCGGGATGGGTCATTTTTTTGTCTCCGGAGCAAAGAGGCTAATTATCCGAACCGAATCGCCCGCCACCACACCCAGCGCTACGGCATTTTCAGATGTTAAATGCAGAAATTCGTCTGATAGATGTGTGTTGAGTAATATCGAGCGGAAGTTTTGATAACTGTCATTGGACACTAAATAAGCGGTGCCGCTGGGGTCAATGTCAATATCGTCGATAATCACTGTTCGCTTGCTGCTATCGCGTATCGCCCGCACTTCATCGGTATTGGCTTCTAATGTCGGGCCGCCATCAAAAATGTCCACATATCCCTGATATTGCAGGCCTTCTGTTTCCAAAACCGCACGCGCTGGCGCGGTGTGAGGATGAACCTGACCTATCACCGCACGGGCTTCCTCTGCCAGAAAATCCACATACAGCGGATGTTTGGGCATCAATTCCGCAATAAACGCTTTTTGCCCTGTTCCACTCAGGTAGTCTGCTTTAGCAAATTCGATAGCGAAAAAGTGACGGCCGACGTTTTCCCAAAATGGCGAACGGCCTTGCTCATCAGTATAACCACGCATTTCCGCAATCACTTTGCGCGAGAAATATTGGCGAAAGGCAGCAATAAACAGAAAACGGGTTTTTGATAAGAAGGGGCCGTTTTTATCCTTACGGTATTCGGGATCGAGAAATAGTGTGCATAACTCGCTGTAACCGGTGTGGTCATTGCTCAAAAACAGGGTCGGTACAGATTTATATACGTTGAGGGTTTTAGAGGCATGAACCAGAGTGCCCACACGGAAGTTATACCAAGGATCATTCATCCCAACAGCCACTTCAATAGCGCTAACCCCCACCACTTTCCCGCGCTCAGTATCTTCCAGCACGAACAGATAGCCCTGTTCACCGACAGCCAAAGAACCTTGCCAAGTATTTATTGCGCGCTCAATTCTCGCGGCGAGGTGCTGCTCATTTTGTGGCAGTGAGGTCATGCCAACGCCAGTTTTCCCAGCCAATTCAAGAATATCGGCTAAATCGCGGCGTTCTACCGGGCGAATGATCATCATATTCAAGATCCCTTGCTGACTGCATCAGTGTTACGGCTTAGCCTTACGACAGACTTGCTCAATACCTATGGCAAGTCGGGCCAAGCCCTCTTTAATATCGTGTTGCGAAATAATCAGTGACGGCGCAAAGCGCACGACATCAGGCCCGGCAATCAAGGCTATCAGCCCATGTTGAGCCGCGGCCTGAATGATATCTTTGGATTTACCGGCGTAATCGCTGTTAAGCACACAGCCAATTAACAAGCCACGGCCCCGAATTTCCGCGAAAACCTTGTAACGAGCATTAATATCCGCCAATCCATCCAAGAACCATTGATGTCTTTCTTTCACTCCCGCTAATACTTCAGGAGTATTAATGAGGGATAAAACGGTTCCCGCCACCGCACAAGCCAATGGGTTTCCCCCGTAAGTTGTCCCGTGACTGCCGACATTCAATGCACTGGCATATTTTGTGGTCGTCAGCATCGCGGCAATCGGGAACCCGCCACCGAGTGCTTTGGCACTGGTCAGGACATCAGGTGTCACGCCATAGTGTATGTAGGCATACAGCTCGCCGGTGCGACCTACACCGGTTTGTACTTCATCAAAAATCAGTAATGCATTATGGCGATCACACAATGCGCGAAGGCCGTGCAGGAACTCACTATCTGCGGGTAATACCCCGCCTTCGCCCTGAATCGGTTCCACAATCACTGCACAGGTTTGGTCTGTAATAAGGGCCTCAGCAGAAGCCAGATCATTAAAAATCCCGTGTTTGATTCCCCCCGGCAGCGGCGCGAAATCCTGTGAATACTTCGGCTGCCCACCAGCCGAAACAGTAAATAATGTCCGGCCATGAAACGCGTTTCTGAAGGCGACAATCTGGTTTTTTTCCCCTTGCTGCCCCGGTTTATTGGCAAAATTATCCAATGCATATTTGCGCGCCAATTTCAGCGCCGCCTCATTGGCTTCCGCCCCTGAGTTACAGAAAAATACTTTTTCGGCGAAGGTCGCATCAATCAGCTGCTTTGCCAGGCGCAGTACCGGCTCGTTGGTATAGCCATTGCCTAAATGCCAGACTTTATCTGCTTGCTCAATCAATGCTGCTTTTACTGCGGGATGCCCATGCCCCAAAGCATTGACGGCAATACCACCGGCAAAGTCGATATAAGACTTGCCCTGTTGATCCCACAACGTCGCGCCTTCGCCACGTACCACAATAAAATCTGCCGGAGCATAGGTTGGGACGATCCATTCATCAAAAGACTGTCGGGTAACCGCGATTGGCTGTTCCATAGGGCCTCTTTAATCAGCGTAAATATGGGGTGGCGAGACTTGTCGTTAGGAACCACCTTCCCCCCACTACAAATCTCTTATTCTGTTAACAATGAAGAATGAAATATATTCACCTGATATAAAGTGTAGAGCAGCTTTCGTGCCACACCGCCCACAATGTGAATAAAATGTACAAATTCCATTAAAACAAGTATTTAAATTGCATAGTTATGCAAATGTGGCGCATTCATACTAAGATTTTGCCCATAAGTTGCCCCATTAGAGGGCTTGCTCTCGAAATTATATGCACTCGACACCAATATTGATTTTTGCTCTATCGGATCACACTTTGGCAACACAAAAATAACAAAATATATTTCTGTTGCCCTATAAATGCGCAGTGAATGCATCAATTAAGTGCATTTCTGCTGCCGCAAAAGTGGGTATAAAATGATGGGTCGCGCCATTTATGCATAACAACAGCACAAAGAAAGGCGTTCGTTTCAGTAGAAGATAATGCTGGCACAGCGGTGTTTCCTGGAGTGGCCAGCATCACTTATTGCAGAGGGAAATAGCAGAATTAACGCGGACGACTCTCAACACCGCTGCTCAGTTGGGTAATCAACATCGCCAGAATCTGAATGGCTTTTTCGCTTTGCTCCGACCAGGCAAAAGAGGCATTAAGGCGAAAACAGTGATCTAATTGGTTGCCCGTCGTAAACATCCGCCCCGGCGCAATGCTGACGCCCTGCGCCAGCGCGCGCCGGTAGAGTTCACTCGTATTGAAAGGCGGCTCCAGTTCCAGCCACAAGAAATACCCCCCAGCGGGATGGCTGACTTTGACGTTCTTGGGAAAGTGCTCAACAACCGCCTGACGCAATGCATTAAGTCGCTGCTCCATTATGCGGCGCAACCGGCGCAAGTGCGTATCATATCCCCCTTGACTGAGATAATCGGCAATCGCTAATTGGGTCGGAACGCTGGCAGAAACCGTGCTCATTAATTGCAGATGTTGAACCCGCTGCGCATGTTCGCCCGCCGCGACCCAACCCACGCGAAAACCCGGAGCCAGACATTTGGAAAAAGAAGAACAATGCAGAATTTGCCGGTGTTGATCCAGTGCTTTCGCGGGCAAAGGGCGTTCAGCGCCGAAGTACAGCTCACCATAAACATCATCTTCAATCAGCGAAATATTGTTCTGCTGTAACAGCGCCACCAGCCGTTTTTTCTGTGGCCAAGACATCGTGCAACCCAGCGGGTTCTGAAAGTGAGTCATCAGCCAACAAGCTTTGATGGGGTACTGACTGATAACCTGCTCAAGAGCATCGAGATCCATACCATGCTGTGGATGGGTTGTAATGGCGATGGCTTTTAAGCGCAAACGCTCTATCGCCTGTAATGCGCCATAAAATGCTGGCGACTCAATCACGACCCAATCACCGGGCTGCGTAACAGCTTGTAAACTCAAGCTAAGAGACTCCATCGCCCCCGCAGTAATAACAATTTCCTCTGGTGAAACATTCATCCCACTGGCCGCATAACGCTGAGCAATATTGCGTCGTAAACTTTCATTGCCCGGCGGCAAGTTAGTCACCGAGCTCTGTGGTGATATTTTACGCGCGACCCCCGCCAGCGCGCGCGATAAACGGGGCTGTAACAATAAGCTAGGGTCAGGAAATGCCGAACCGAAAGGCATGATGGCGGGATCTTTCCCGGCCTGTAACACATCAAAAATAAAGGTATTAATGTCTACTTGCTCATCCAGATGCAGCTTTTTCCCCCGCTGTGGCTGGGGCAATTGGGTCGGCCGTGAGGCAACGTAATAACCTGACTGTGGGCGCGCCACAATCCATCCCTGGCTTTCCAGTAACTGATAAGACTGCACCACGGTCATTAAGCTCAAACCCGACTGCTTACAACTTTCCCGCAGTGAGGGCAACTTGTCGCCCGCTTGCCACACCTTGGATTGTATTTGCGCCCGGATTTGTTGCGCTAACTGTTCATATCGAGTCATAGGCCAACTGTTATATGTAAGATTGAATTAATTGTCACTATTATAGCCACTTTAACTTATGGTTAACTAACTGCCAAGTTTACTCAGCGAAATAATCGCCCATTGCGGCTCCACACAGTAACCAATGTGGCGCGATTTATTTTATAGATTGATGAGGCAGTACCATGTTTGCAGTGAGGTCGCTATGTTTGGCTTAACCGCTCTCGAGTTGGCCAGAATCCAATTCGCTTTTACCATTTCTTTCCATATCATCTTCCCTGCTATCACTATTGGGCTGGCCAGTTTTCTGGCCGTGCTGGAAGGTTTATGGCTCAAAACCAAAAATGAGGATTACCGCGACCTTTACCATTTCTGGTCCAAAATTTTTGCCGTCAACTTTGGCATGGGCGTGGTTTCCGGCTTAGTAATGGCCTACCAGTTTGGCACTAACTGGAGCTTTTTCTCTGAATTTGCCGGCAGTATCACCGGCCCGTTATTAACTTATGAAGTCTTAACCGCCTTCTTCCTCGAAGCCGGTTTTCTGGGTGTCATGCTATTTGGCTGGAATCGTGTTGGCCCCGGTTTGCATTTCTTTGCCACCTGCATGGTGGCATTAGGAACGCTGATGTCGACCTTCTGGATACTGGCCTCCAATAGCTGGATGCAAACACCTCAAGGGTTTGAAGTGATTAACGGGCAAGTGGTGCCGGTTGACTGGCTAAAAGTGATATTCAACCCCTCCTTCCCCTACCGCTTGTTGCACATGTCAACCGCCGCTTTTTTGGCCTCGGCATTCTTTGTTGGTGCTTCCGCGGCCTGGCATTTGCTGCGCAAACGCGATACTCCGGCGATGCGAAAAATGCTCTCGATGGCGATGTGGATGGCTTTGATTGTCGCCCCGCTGCAAGCCGTAATTGGCGATGCCCATGGCCTGAATACTCTGGAATATCAACCGGTTAAAATCGCGGCTATTGAAGGCCACTGGGAAAATAAACCCGGTGAACCTACGCCACTGATTTTGTTTGGATGGCCTGACATGAAACAAGAGAAAACCCGTTTCGCGCTGGAAATCCCTTATTTAGGGAGCTTAATTCTGACACACAGTTTGGAAAAACAGATCCCCGCGCTGAAGTCATTCCCCCCCGAAGACCGCCCGAACTCAACGATTGTGTTTTGGTCTTTTCGCATTATGGTCGGATTAGGCATGTTGATGATTTTGGCCGGCTTTTGGAGTTTATGGCTCCGTTGGCGTGGCGGGTTATATCACTCTCGCCCCTTCCTCCATTTTGTGCTGTGGATGGGGCCATCAGGGTTGATTGCTATTCTGGCCGGTTGGTTTACCACCGAAGTGGGGCGTCAACCGTGGATCGTCTATGGTTTGCAACGCACCAGTGATGCGGTTTCATCACACGGTGAGCTGCATATGAGTATCAGCTTGCTGATTTTTATCCTGGTGTATGGCTCAGTCTTTGGTGTGGGCTACGCCTATATGATGCGACTTATCCGCAAAGGGCCAAAAGCGCATCAAGGTCGTCAACAAGACAAGGGTGGCCCCGGCCAACATGCTACGCCAGCCCGCCCGCCCGCTGTCAGCAGTCAGCGACCCTCTTCATGCTGATGGTCATTTATTGGCGACTGACCCTAGCCAAAACAGGAGCTAATTATGGGCATTGATCTTCCACTGATTTGGTTTGTCATCATTGTATTCAGCACCATGATGTACGTGGTGATGGATGGTTTTGATTTAGGTATTGGCATTCTGTTTCCGCTGGTGAAAAACAGCCGTGACCGTGATCTGATGATGAACAGTGTCGCACCGGTGTGGGATGGCAACGAAACCTGGTTGGTTCTGGGGGGCGCGGCGTTACTGGGTGCTTTTCCGCTGGCGTATGCGGTTATTCTTGATGCATTGGCTATCCCGCTAACATTAATGCTGCTGGGGCTAATTTTCCGTGGCGTTGCATTCGAATTCCGCTTTAAAGCTACACCAGAAAAACAGCATATCTGGGATAAAGCCTTTATCGGCGGCTCGTTGATTGCCACCTTTACACAAGGAATGGTCGTCGGCGCTTTTATTCATGGTTTCCCGGTCACGGGCCGCAGTTACAGTGGCGGGCCATTTGACTGGTTCACTCCTTTTGCATTGTTCTGCGGTTTGGGTCTGGTTGTTGCCTATGCCCTGCTAGGTTGTACTTGGCTCATCATGAAAACCGACGGGCATGTACAGCAAGTGATGCATAAACTGGCCAGTCCACTAACAATGATTATGCTGCTAATTATTGCCATCATTAGCTTATGGACACCACTGAGCCATCCACAAATTGCAGCGCGCTGGTTTAGCTTGCCCAATTTATTCTGGTTCTTACCCGTCCCTTTATTGGTACTGCTGGCGAGCGGAGCTTTACTGCGCTCAGTCAAAAATGGCGATCATTATGCCCCATTCTTGCTGACACTCTTGCTGGTATTTTTGGGTTATAGCGGTTTGGGCATCAGTATCTGGCCATATCTTATTCCGCCATCGATTACCTTATGGCAAGCGGCCGCACCTCCGCAGAGTCTAGGTTTCATGCTGGTTGGCGCGCTCTTTATTATCCCCATTATTCTGGTTTATACCTTCTGGAGCTATTACGTATTCCGGGGGAAAATCAATCACGAACAGGGTTATCACTGAATGATAAAATCACCATCACCTTCCCAAACGTTGAAACCGATAAAATCCCCTTGGTGGAAAAAAGTCGGTTGGATGTTGCTTATCTGGTGCAGTAGTGTGCTGGCTTTATTGGCAGTTTCTATGCTGTTCCGTATGATGATGACTGCCGCCGGGATGAAGTCCCATTAACGCTAATATCGTGGGTTCAAAAACGGCAAGGTTGCCACACTTATACTCTACATAATTCGAGTTGCGAGAAAGCGGCAATTGGGCGATACCCCAAGAACTTACGCACGTAAGTGACTTGGGGTGAGCTAACGGACATGCAACTTGCAGCATGACGAGTATATTGGTCAAAGGAATACCGCATTATGAAACGTTACCTAATTCCATTAGTTAATCAGATTGCTTTGCTGATGATACTACTGGGCATGTTGGGGCTGGCTGGCATGACGATTTCGTCATGGATGGCCCAAAGCATTCAAGGTAATGCGCACGCCATCAATAAAGCGGGTTCTCTGCGAATGCAAAGTTACCGACTGCTTTCCATGGTGCCGTTAGATAAAGGGGATCTGCCCTATCTGGCGGCCCTGGAGCAAGACAAAACCAGCGGTGATTTACAACACGCACTTCAGCGGGAGGGGCTGACCAGTCAATATCAACAAATCGAACGTTATTGGCAAACCACCTTAAAACCGCAACTGCTGCAAGCCAAACAGCCCGGTGATGTTGCCGCCAATGTGGCCGATTTTGTGCACCAACTTGATGCATTGGTATTGGCTATTGACCATAAAACCGAGCAGCGCCTACTGCTGGTGACAATGATTCAGTTGGTTTTCATCGTGTTGACTCTGGGGTTGATGCTCGCCACCATTTATTATCTCCGCCGTCGTTTATTACGTCCATGGCTGCAATTGATCTCGATGGCGAATGCAATTGGCCGCGGTGACTTCAGCAAGCGCTTCACTTTGCCCTATCAGCGAGACGAAATGGGGATGCTGGGAACGGCATTAAACCGCATGTCGCAAGAACTTTCGTTGATATACAGTGATCTGGAACAGCGCGTTGCTCAGAAAACGGCTGATTTACAACAGAAAAACCAAGTTTTGGCATTCCTTTATCACAGCAGCCGCCAACTGCATACCCCTCAACCGCTCAGTGAGCGCTTGGTGCCGGTGATTGAACAATTACAAGCACTGACACCCTTGGAAAATGTGCAAATCTGTTTATATGAAAATCATCTTTATCGTTCAAATCTGACTGATAATTTAGATGGTGAATATTTACCACCGCAAAATAGCCCTACGCAGTTAACCATTAGTGGCTCTTCTATTGTTGCGAACCCCACGACATCGCGGGAGTCTCTCAGTTGGAGTTTGAGTGATAAACTTGGTCAATATGGTTTATTACTGGCAAAAATCCCCGCGGAAAGCCCTCTCAATTCAGATCAGCAACAGCTGGTGAATATGCTAGTTGAGCAATTAACCAGCACACTGGCATTGGAAAGTCAGGCGAGGCATCAGCAGCAATTATTGTTGATGGAAGAGCGCTCCGCTATTGCGCGCGAATTGCATGACTCTATCGCGCAATCTCTTTCCTGCCTGAAAATACAAATCAGTTGTTTGCAAATTCAGGTTCCAGACTTGCCCGAACCCAGTAATTTGTTAATTCGGCAAATGCGCGATGAACTTAATATTGCCTACCGGCAATTGCGTGAATTGCTGACAACATTCCGTTTAAAACTCAATGAAGCGACATTACAGGCCGCACTGCAAACATTGGTCAATGAATTCAGCGAGCGCGCTTGTTTGCCCATCACACTCGATTTCAACTTACCATCAGACTCGGTTCCTAACCATCAAGCCATTCACATGGTCAATATTGCCCGTGAAGCACTGAATAATATCTATAAACATGCCCACGCCAGTGAGGCCGCAGTTAACGTCACCATAGAACAAGGTGATGTCGTCATGTCAATCATTGACAATGGTTGTGGGATTGGTCAAGCCAGTCAGCGGCCAAACCATTACGGCCTGATGATTATGCAAGACAGGGCCGCTAGTCTGAATGGACATTGTGATATTCGTCAACGGGACACCGGGGGAACACAGGTGCGGGTGCAATTTACACCCGACAATGATGATCTTGACTGAATCACTAAATCTGGTAATCAATCACGGCTTCATTTACCGCTTCTGCCAATACTTTCTCTTTAATATCATGCAGAGACAGTGTTGGATTACAGAGTTGGATAAAGAACCAGATAAAGTTACGTTGTAACTGACCCCGTTTTAGCCCTAACCAAACTGTATTGGCATCAAATAGATGCTCTGCGTTTAGCCGTACCAGCCCTTTGTCGCGATGAGCTTCATAAGACATATCCGCCAGAATACCCACCCCCATGCCCAATTCAACATAGGTTTTAATCACATCAGAATCTTGCGCACTCAGGGCGATATCCGGAGTTAATCCTGCATTTTTGAAGGCATTATCCAGCCGTGATCGGCCAGTAATTCCTTGCCGATAGGTAATTAGTGGCAAGGTACTCAAGGTTTCCAGAGTGATATTCGACTCTTGCGTTAAGGGGTGATTTTCTGGCACAACAATCGCGTGGTGCCAGCGATAATAAGGAAACGCCGCCACAGATTCATCACTCATTAATAATTCAGTGGCGATGCCAATATCAGCTTCACCCGATTGCAACATCGCCATAATTTCTTGCGGATTGCCCTGACTAATAACCAACTTTACCTGCGGATATAACAGGCGAAACTCTTTAATCACCCGCGGCAAACTGTAACGCGCTTGAGTATGTGTGGTCGCAATATGTAGCTGCCCACTTTCATTATTGCTAAATACATCAGCTAACCGGCGGATTTGATTAGCATCATTTAACATGCGCTCGGCAACTGTCAGTAACTCTTTACCCGGCTCGGTCATTCCCAATAGCCGTTTTCCGCGCCGAATAAATATCTCAATGCCCAATTCTTCTTCTAGCTCGCGAATATGACGGCTGACACCAGACTGCGAAGTAAATAATGTGTTTGCCACTTCAGTCAGGTTGTAATTGCAACGGGCTGATTCCCGAATAATTTTTAACTGCTGGAAATTCATACCAAGCCCCTTTCATTTCATTCTGATTGATATACCCAAAGAACGTGGAGTAACAAGTTAGCGGCAAACGAACACACCCCGATGAGATTACCTAAGTCAGTGGCCAGGGTGAGTGAAATTTGCCAACAACACTGTGGCTTCAAGTGCACAGGATATAAATAGATTTACGGGGGATGAGGGGGACAAACAAATACAAAAAAGCCGTTGCTTATGTTTTTTTGTACTAAGCAAAGTTTAGGGTCAACAGAAAAAATCACATTACACGATGAGTTTGTAAAATAGCCTTATTTTTCAAATAAATAATCATTTTATAAATCCAGAAGATTTACTTCACCCCAGAGTCAAAAAATGAGATTAGCTATATTAAATAATTTTTTAATATAGCACTTTGCTGTTAGACGCCATTTTGGGCCAGTGATAAAATCGTCCGATTAAATTTACCTACAAAGACTTTTTCTCCTTTTATATTCATAAATAAGGAGCGAGTTGATATTGATATTATACGGACTCTTCTTGCCGGAAGAGGCTGTTCAGGAGTGATTCATGCCATTGGCTATTATCGCGCTTACCATTGCAACTTTTGGCATCGGTACCAGCGAATTTGTCATTATGGGGTTATTACCCGAAGTTGCCCATGACCTCGGGGTCAGTATCCCTAAAACCGGAATGTTGGTTTCAGTTTATGCCCTGGGCGTGGTCATTGGTGCCCCACTGCTGGCTATCGCGACAGCCCGAGTGCCGCGTAAATCGACTCTGCTCGGGTTAATTGTTCTGTTCATTATAGGTAATGTGCTGTGCGCATTGGCTGAAACATATAACCTGCTTATGGCTGCGCGTATTATTGCCGCCCTGTGTCATGGCACTTTCTTTGGGCTGGCCTCAGTGGTCGCCACTGATTTGGTTCAACCCAATCGCCGGGCGCGAGCAATTGCATTAGTCTTCATGGGGGTCACATTAGCAAATGTGCTGGGTGTGCCGCTGGGAACGGCAATCGGGCAAGCTTTCGGTTGGCGTGCTGCATTTTGGGGCGTGAGTGCAATTGGTATTATCGCCATCATTGCAGTGATTGCTTGGTTACCTAGTAATATTCCGATGAAGAAAATCAGCCCAAAACTTGAGTTCAAAACTCTGATGCAGAAAAAAGTGCAAACTGCTTTATTGCTATCAGTATTAACGAATACCAGTTTATTTACCGTTTTCACTTATATTGCCCCCTTATTGCGTGAAGTTACTCGTGTTTCTGAACATGGCGTCACTATCGTTTTGTTAATCCTCGGGGTCGGGTTATCCATTGGCAGTATAATGGGCGGGCGGCTGGGGGATAAAAATCTCGTGGGTTCCATGACCCGGCTGATAGCAATATTAATAGCTATTTTACTGGCACTCCATTACACAATTGGCTTCTATTTATCGGCAGTAATGACCTTGTTTATCTGGAGCATTGTGGCTTTTGCGCTATGCCCAATGTTACAGCTATTGGTTGTGGATCAAGCCAGAGATGCGCCTAATTTGGCATCAACATTTAACCAGAGCGCGTTCAATTTGGGAAATGCGCTGGGGGCCTGGCTCGGCGGCACCTTACTGGCATTTGGCTTGCATTTACAACAACTTCCACTGGCCGCCATGGCGGTGATGGCTGTTGCGTTAGTCACGATGTTGCGCTTGAGAATGCATTTTCGCCGCACCGCTATCGTGCAAGCTATTAGCTAACAACTCTCTGCAAACACCATCCATTTGCCAGATCACTGAGTAGGCAAATGGATTTTTTCGTTTTCCACATATTGTTTTATGCAAATAATTATCATTAACATTGGTTGGTGATATAGTTTATCCCTTTGTAAGCCACCCTAAGCTGGCTGATGACTAAGAATAAAACACCATAAGATAAGAAGGATAAACTGTGACCACAGAATCAACAGCAGCAAAACCCAGATACCGTCCTACTCCTCCTCGCCTGGTGCAGGTAAAAAAGGTGGTAGACAGTTCCCCACATTTGCGCCGAATAACCTTTCACAGCACCACATTGCAAAATTACCCGTCAGATTGTGCTGGGGCGCATCTTAAAATTTTCTTGCCGCTAGCACACCAAACACAACCAGAATTACCGATTCTTGGCGAAAATGGCCCACAATGGCCGGCAGCAGATGTGCGCCCGATTGTTCGAACCTATTCTGTTCGGGCTATTCGCCCGGAGCTTTGTGAAATAGACATTGAGTTTGCACTTCATGACCATAGCGGCCCGGCGGTCAATTTTGCCCGTCATGCCAAAGTAGGCGATTGGCTGGGGATTACCAATCCCGGAGGGCCTGAAACCATGCTACCGGCTGCGACATACAGTTATCTGGTTGGGGATCCCTCGTCACTGCCCGCGATTGCCGCCTTGTTGGAAACATTGCCGGCTCAGGCGCAAGGCCATGTCATTATTCGCGTCGATACCCCGCAAGATGTGCTAAATCTGGTGAAACCGGCTGGTGTTGAACTTAGCTGGGTCATTGGCGGCACCGAAAAAACAGATGAGGTTATTCGCCAATTCTGCGCGCTGGATTTACCGATGGAAGAAGCAACATTCTGGTTGGCCGGTGAAGATAAACTGGTCGTGCAACTGCGCCGCTATCTTCGTCGAGAAAAAAACTGTGAACGCCAGCAACTGTACGCCGTGCCCTATTGGCGTGAAGGCCTCAATGAGGAAGATTATCATCACAAACGTCATGAAGTGATGGACAACATTGACGACTAGGTCTCATTAATATCTATAAAATCAATGGACATTACTTTGTGATGTCCATTTTTTATGGCGTTTTTTTACTTTCCCCCGTTAAAACCTTGTAAATTTTCTGCGACAATTCCCTGTTATTTGTTAGTCTTAAAGCTACTTAGCCTGCAATATGGCGCTTAATTATCGTTAAATGGCTCTAATGCCCGTTTAATGCAGTAAAGTTATTAGGAGCGTTCTCGAAATGAAGTCGCAAAATGATCCTGGCCGATCTAAATCCCGCCATCACGAATACTCCCTTATCCTGCCTATTATTGCGCTGGTTATTCTTAATATTTGGGGCGATACCAGCAATTTTGCCGCTGTCATTGTTATTAATCTCATTGCACTGGTCGGTATCCTCAGCAGTGCTTTCAGTGTCGTGCGCCATGCTGACGTACTGGCCCACCGCCTGGGTGAACCCTATGGTTCTTTGATTCTCAGCCTGTCTGTAGTGGTGCTGGAGGTCAGTTTGATCTCGGCGATGATGGCAACAGGTGACGCCGCTCCGGCCTTGATGCGCGACACTCTCTATTCCATCATCATGATAGTTATTGGCGGATTGGTTGGGGTATCCTTGCTGCTTGGTGGCCGGAAATTTGCTACCCAGCATGTCAATTTGGTCGGAATCAAACAGTACCTGATGGCTATCTTCCCGCTGGCAATCATTGTTTTGGTATTACCCAGCACCTTGCCTGACGGTAACTTTACCGTGGCACAGTCACTGGTTGTTGCGGTCATTTCGGCGGCAATGTATGGCGTTTTCTTGCTTATTCAAACCAAAACCCATCAGAGCCTGTTTGTCTACGAGCATGAAGACGAAGGGGATGACCCGAGTGACCCACACCACGGGAAACCTTCATCTCACAGTAGTCTGTGGCACACATTTTGGCTGTTGATTCATTTGGTTGCAGTAATCGCTGTGACAAAATTTGATGCTAACCCATTGGAAGCACTGCTCAGCGAACTCAATGCACCGGCTAAATTTACCGGCTTCCTGATTGCCTTGCTAATCCTGTCACCAGAAGGATTAGGTGCTTTAAAAGCCGTTCTGGCCAATCAGGTACAGCGGGCAATGAATTTATTCTTCGGTTCTGTGCTGGCAACCATTTCACTGACCGTCCCTGCGGTCACCTTGATTGCAGTATTGACCGGGCAAGAGTTGAATTTTGGGCTTGAAGCACCGCATATCGTGGTGATGGTGAGTGTATTGATTCTGTCGCAAATCTCATTCTCTACTGGCAGAACCAATGTGCTCAACGGCACCGCACATCTGGCGTTGTTTGCCGCTTATATGATGACAATCATGTTGTAGCGGTTATTTATCAATAGCAAAGGGCAAGCGTTTGTAGCGCTTGCCCTTTTTTGTCATCTACTCATAATCTTGAGTTATGAATAGGCATTCAAAGTGCGTTGGCAGAGTGCAGAGCGGACACAGTCCTGTTTATCAAAGCGAATTATGCCAATCATTTCATCTTCAGCAAAACGCTCCAGCGCATCGCTAAGGCCGGATTTCACACCACGCGGAAGGTCGCATTGGGTGATATCACCATTCACGATAACTGTGACATTTTCACCGAGACGGGTGAGAAACATTTTCATTTGGCTGGCGGTGACATTTTGTGCCTCATCGAGAATAACCACCGCATTCTCAAAGGTACGCCCGCGCATATAGGCGAAAGGCGCAATTTCGACTTTGCCGATTTCCGGCCGCAAACAATATTGCATGAAAGATGATCCGAGTCGGCGCAGTAGAATGTCATACACCGGACGGAAATACGGCGCGAATTTCTCAGAGATATCGCCGGGTAAGAAACCCAAGTCTTCATCTGCCTGTAGCACAGGTCGCGTCACAATTATCCGATCAACTTCTTTGTGAATTAATGCTTCAGCGGCCTTGGCCGCGCTGATAAAAGTCTTACCGCACCCCGCCTCACCGGTGGCGAAGATGAGTTGTTTACTTTCTATGGCTGATAAGTAATGACCTTGAGCTTCCGTACGCGCCTGAATAACGGAGGTATCACGGCTATCCCGTGCCATACCTATTGATTCAACACCGCCCATTTGCACTAACGATGTCACGTTTTCTTCCTCACGCTGACGATGACTACGTGAATCACGTCTAATTACGCGTTTCGCTTCACGACGAGCTTTGATCACTGCTTTCTGTCTTCCCATAGTGGCACCTTTCAGTTTGATTCACCTACCGCAGCAGATTTGTCTGTGCGATTATGTTTCACATACAGATGAGGTTTTGGCTTCCTTTGCAGCCAATAATAGCCAATGAAAATGCGAATAAAGTCAGCACACCTGCTTAATGGCAGGATGAAAACAATATCGCAGGGGGGGTGATTACGTGATGTTGATACAGGGAACAAAAGTAAGGATGACACTAATATATTAAAGGTAAATAATGATGTTACTGCTGTAATTTGAGAGTCGGAGGGACAGCCCTCGTAATAACGAGTCACTTGGATGAAACTTTGGTTTTCTCTTAACAGCCCAATCATGGACTTTACCATTAGCGATCCCCGCAGTGATAAACAACAGCCTAAGCTGTGCACCGTGTGAAAAATACCGCCAGATGATTACAGTATAATGACACTCTAAGGATTCGCGATATCAAAATGTAAAAAAATATAACATTTCCATTTGGTCATTTTTTACTCTAATTATTTTTTATATCGCGCTATACTATTAGCCCTCCGCTTAATCCCCCACATTAAACTCGATTTTATATTTCGCCCTTACCTTTTTCGCTTATTTTTTGAGCAAAGGCGAAAGTTAAAAATACCATTATAAACAACAAGATAATGTTGAATTTAATTAACTTGGCAACCATTAACGGCTGATTCTTAAATCCTGTAAACGCGTCTTTTGCTTACCGTTACTATCAAAGTTTTCCCTGTCCAGCCAATTGTTAAACGCCTGCTTAATAAGCGGCCATTCGCGGTCAGTGATGGAATACCAATTGGTATCTCTATTACGGCCTTTGGTCACAATCGCCTGACGAAATTGCCCTTCATACTGAAAACCAAATCGCATTGCCGCCGCATTTGACGGCTCGTTCAATGAATCACATTTCCACTCACAACGGCGATAGCCTAATTTGTCGAATACATAATGTAATAGCAAATAGATAGCCTCAGTACCCGCTGAATGGCGTTTTAAGCGCGGTGACCAATTAACCGAACCAATCTCAATCACGCCATTCTTTTCATCAATCCGTTGTAAGCCCACCGTCCCTAAAGCCAAATCTGATTGTGTATCCACCACCGTATAGTGGAAAGCATCTTTAGCACTCATTAATGTCTGTAGGTACTGCTTGAATTCAGCTTTATTTTCTGGCCGATCACAATAAAAATACGTCCAGTCACTGGCATCGGAAATTAAATGGTAGGCCTGATATAAAGATGCTTCATGTTTATCTGAGTCAACAGGGGCCAGATTACAAAAATGCCCAGATAGCATGTCTTTCTGGGGCCGCAGTGCGGATTGCCAGTGCGGTAATTCCGCCCCAATAATTTGTTCAAAATGATTTTGATTCATTATGTGCTCCGGTTTTAACTGACGCTCAGAGGAATATTAAAAGCTATTACCGCAATATATATTAGGAATATCATAGCAATATATAAAGCTGACGCGGTAAATGAAAGCGGAGTTTTGCAGAATCTTTGGCGGGAATAACACAGAATTGCCCCCTGAATACCCGATGTAAGTAGACCATAACTTACTATCAGGTATTCAGAGATGAGAAAGTCTCACCCTCGGCGTAAATTGACCACCGGCGCCACAGAGGGAAGTTGTAATCCTTCTTTGACGTCCAGTAATTGGCCGTGTTCATCATTATACAGTGTAAGACAAGAGCCTGCTTTTAATTGGGCAATCATCTCAGCCGTCATTTCCATACTATTCGCAAGTTCATCATCATCTAAATGCGGACGATGACCACGACGCTCAACCTGAAAACGCACTTGGTTATATTTGGCCCAAATAATGATAACCACAGCATTAAACAACGCGATGGCCACATACAAAGCAAGGGTGGTTAGACCGCTGAGTATGTAGAGCCTAAAGGGTATCGGCCCCATATTTGGCGCTCTGTCGATCATGTCAAAAAAACCCTTAGCAAATAGGAAGATAAAACCAACCCAAGCTAAAGCGGTGATAATGATATCTATCCAGCGGGGGATAGCCCGCTGCTCAGTATGAATCAGAGGTTCACTCATGGCTTAACCCTCCCTATTCCGCGATCTGGGCTCACCCAACGCGCACGTTTACGCTTGGTATTGAGCATGACTTTGGGGAACGCCACCACGGTCGTAAACAAACTTAGCATCCAGTAAACCATTGGGTACCAGATAATCCAGAATAGCGAACTCCCCAGTTTTGGTTCATAGCGCCGTTCAATCACCAAACTGATAGCAAACTGCATCAAACAGGTCAGCGCCAATACCATCCCGGTAAAGGCTGGCGGGAACACTGTTTGCACATGAATTCCCGGTGGTAAGGTAATCACCAAACCCAGCAGGAACAGGATGATACTGAACAGGTAAGTAAATGCCCAAGTAATAGACAGTGAATATTCAAGGAATAAGAGCCACATCCGGCGATTGCGCCAGCGCCACAACTTGAACATATTCTTCAGGAACACTTCTGCCCCACCCTGCGCCCAGCGCAGACGTTGTTTCCATAAACCTCGCAGGGTTTCTGGCATCAAAATCCAGCACAATCCGCGCGGCTCAAAGAATACAGACCAGTGCCGAACTTGTAGCTTCCAGCTGATATCAATATCTTCCGTGATCATATCTGGGCTCCAGTAGCCCACATCCGCTAATGCTCTGCGGCGAAAGGCGGCCACTACTCCGGAAACAGTAAAGACTTGCCCATAAACGCGTTGCGTCCGCTTAATCAGCCCAATGATGGAAGAAAACTCCCCCACCTGAACACGGCCGACCAAGGTTGAACGTGTGCGTATACGTGGGTTGCCGGTCACAGCCCCCGTACGTGGGTTAGCAATCAGCGGTGCCACCAGATAAGGCACCGCTTTTTTATCGAGTAAGGCATCACCATCGATACAAACCAGATATTCACTGCGCGCCGCCGCCGCCCCCATACGTAGGGCTATCGCTTTCCCCTGATTATGGGCCAGATGAATAACTCGCAGGCGCGGATCTTCGACCAACATGGCATCCAACACTTGTGCGGTGTCATCACTGGAGCCATCGTTGATTGCGATGACCTCAATGTTAGTGTAAGTCTGCGCCAAAGCGGCATGAATGGTTTCCCGTGCATTTAATCCTTCGTTAAAACAAGGAATTAGGATTGAAACGAGCGGATTACCTTTCAATTCTGGCGGGGGAACATCATCCCCCCAAGGCCAATGTCTTTCACGGCGTAGCCAGAAATAAACACCGCCTGTTATCCAGATCCCGGACATAAAGAGCGGATAGAAGAAGACAAAATTCAGCAACACGTCGCCAGTAAAGAGCAGGATCATACCCGCAGGAATGCTCAGTACCAGGCATAGGATGAGTAATGCAATAATTCTATCGATCATATAAAGGATACCAGGCAGAAGATAGCACAGGGCGGACATCTTTTAGCGGTGGTTCGCCAGTGATAAAGTTATCCGGATAGTAACCAAAATTTTGCGCGCCATTTAACTGCAACTGGCGCATCCATCCCGCCAGTATCGCCCCACTAATGGCATTGCTGCCCTCAGGCTTAGTCCAGTCCTTCGATTGCAGTTCAAATACAGTTTTGTTCAATGCTCCCGGGCGTTGCGCAACTTTATTGACCAGTTGTGATAGCCACTCGTTAGACTCAGATAACGGTACTTTTTCCATTAACGGCATTGCCATCGGGGCAACCCAATCATAGTTTGCCAGGAAATCATCAAGGTTCTGCGCAAACCATGCTTCACTTTCCGGTTCTAAAATCGGCATAGCGAATATATTACGAGCGGATTTGACTTGCGGGCCGCGGATATCACGCACCTGGCGTGTGAGTTCGTTTGTGAAATCAACCAGATATTTACTCTTATAGCGAGTCCAGCGCGCCATGGTTTCAGGATCATTGCGTATGGTAGTAATCGAACCTGGGAAACCGGCTTTTTCGTATGCACGAATAGCATCCGGTGAAGCATCTTCAAAATCAGACATCACGGCATCGTCGTGATAGAGCACGCCATCAATCGGTGCGCTATAGGCCATATCGCGGTATATATCGATAATGCGCTGTCTGGCTTCGGGGTTAAATGGCGACAGACGGCGATATTGGTCAGGATCGATGCTTGTTTTGCCGGTTTTCGGATCAATACGCGTAATCCGTGGCAATGAAGGGTCCATTTCGAATGCCAACACTGGCATCCAAGCATAGACATCAACATCTGGACGTGATGCTAATTGCCATGCAACGCGGTTAAATAAGTCTTGGCGCATCGGTATCCAGCGGTTAGGGAAATACACCTCGCGGATATTGCCATCCCCTTTCGGGTCAGAAAACGCTTGTAAGAACACCGTTGTCACACGTAAATCAGAAATCCGCTGTACCAGTTTGTCGAGATTTTCCTTCTCCTGTACGGGATCAGGATCGTACAGATAGTCTAAATCGACATGCGCGACGCGCATTATCTCTCTTTCTTGTACCAACGTGACCAACTGCGCAAAATCTTTTAACGAAGGGTTATTGCTGATCAGAATACGGGGGATATTCATCAAATCATTGACGTTAGCAATACCGGGTTCCAATGTCATCGCCATCTGATAACCGTGTTGGCGCAAGATATTAAGTACGGTGCCATTCGCCGCACCATAAGGCCAAACCCAAACTCGAGGTTGCTTACCGGTCGCTTTAATAATGCGTTCAGTAATCAATGAAACGTCTTTTTCCATCCGCTGTTTGAATGCCGCTTCAGTTTCATACTTCTTCGTTTTTGGGTCGTAAATCAGATTAGCTGCAGCTGGCTCGGTATTCCCCTGCGGGTTAGCAATCACACCATAATGAGACGCATAGGTATGAGCACCGATTTCAATCAGCTTCGATTTAGACATTTCACCGATCTCTTTCCATGTCAGGAAACGATTGCGATCAGTACTTAATCCACCGAAATCCACCTTTTTATTCGGCGGTGTATCAATCCATGTACCTACCGGTGCCAATACTGCGCTCATATTATTGGCTTCTAACAGTGGGAAAACACGGGTATAAAAACTACTGTAACCATCATCAAACGTCAGCAATACGGCTTTGTTCGGCAATGGCGTGCCACCGTTGCGAGCGGCCAAAATCTGATCGACAGAAATCACGTTGTAGCGATTATCTTTCAACCAGGCCAATTGCTCACTTAATGCGCTACTTCTAACAGACAAATACCGCTGGTCAGCAGAATCATCCTCAACATCATGATACGCAATGACCACAAAGGTATTCTTTTGCCACGGCCTTTCGCTTTGCGGCAAGGCGCGTTCAGCCGGTGGAACGAATACGGGTTTCTCGGCATAACACGCTGAAGCCCATAGCGTTAACATTCCGACTACAAAAATCCGGATTATAAATAATATCTTTGCCATAGCGACTTCCCTTAGAAACGGTAATTCAAATCGAAAGCGAGCGAGAGGTCGTGCTCACGGACACCATCATAAGGGCGTTTATCATAGGTCACTGCCACTCCAGTATCGACGACATCATTCCATTGAATACGTTGTCCATAACCTGCTGTGGTCACCAGACCATTGCCGTAGTTTTTCTCCCAATAGCCGCCGACACCTAACTGTATTTGCTGGCTCCAGACCGTTTTATAATGGCGATACATTATGTGATTCAGCGTTATTGCAGGTAAGTAAGTGAAATCACTTTTCGGGTTATAGTAAATCACGTCTTCTTTGGTATTGTGGCTCGCCGCCAGACCCAGACTGAAGTCAGCCGTCAGATATGGCCCCGTCCAAATACGTTGACGTCCGTTAAGTTCATATTCCCAACGGTTGTTTCCATCAGAGAAATCCGACGGTGTGACATTAAATTCAATATCACGCCGATCATCAGCTTTCCATAACACAAAGGCTGAAGCACTGTTAGCGGTGATATTATTCTTCATCGCACGCAATGGAGTGTCCTTAGCCAGCCGTTCAACCTGCCCGCCCACACGCCAGTGGTCGTTAAAGTCATACCAAGTGGCTATCCGAGCGCCGGTTTTATTGCCAAAACCGTAGTTCTGATTATTCACTTCAGCTTCAACCCAATGGTCTCGGGATGTCCACTCACCCCCCAAACGCAACACGCGGTTAATGCCGGTGCCCTCTTCAAACTGAGAGTTGTTATAACTGCCGCCCCCGAATACACGCCAGTTTTCGGCTATCGGCGGGCTATATAAGAGGGTTTCAAAACCATAATCTTTGTTGCCGCTGACCGGGCTATTAGAGGAAAGTGCGCGGTTACCACTCACACGCAGTTCGTACATATTATGAATTTTACGTTGGCGGTCTAATTCCTGCGAAGGAACATCTTCCGGCGAGCGGGCAATTACATCATCAGTCAATAACTCCATCTGATGCCACTCTTGCAGATCCATTGCGGTTTCAGCTTGCGCACGTTCCAAAATAAGGCTGCGTGGCGCTAATGATTCGACTGCTTTCAACTCTTGTTCCGCTTTGCGCGGTAAATCTTTAGCCAGATAAACACCGGCTAGCGCAATACGTAAGTTCTGGTTAGCCGGTGCGGTGCTGGACAATGTTTCCAGTTTTTTCTGCGCCGCGGGCAAGTCATTAAGCGCGACCAGAGATTGAACCAGCAGCGTCTGACCTTCCATCCAATCGTCGTTAGGTTCTTTACCCGGTAGACCATAAACCCCGACTTGATACGGGGTTTGTTCACTATAGTTTTTAGCAAATTGATGTGCCTTATCTAATTGCTCACTTTCATTCAGTGAGTAATAGAGATCATCGGCATCAAGCAAATCGTCACTGTTACGGAAAGTTTTCCCATCGGCGTAATATAAGCTGGTCAGAATCGGGGCAGCTTTCTCTGGCATACGTTGATCGATATAAGCAGAGGCGGCCCAGCGACGAGCATAGTCAGGCATTTTGTAGCCTTGTGCTTCCATTGCTTCAAATTCTTTAATCAACTCAGCAGTATTACGGCGCACCAATAATGCACCGAGTCTATCAATACGCGCCCGCTGATAATCATCCTGAGCTTCGGGGTCTTTACTCCAGCGAGTTAACAAATCCTGATAGTCGGCCAGAGCTTGATCGGCAATGTAAAAACGCTCTGTTTCACTGCGCGTTGGCAGCACAGCCATACGAACCTGTTCCGCTGCCGCATCTCGCTCAAGTTGCCGATAATGCTCTGCGGTCACCAGTTTTGGGTTCTCTTTCGCCAACTGTAACGCCGGATCGGCAATACGGTTTCTCTGCAATATTTCAAGATGATTTTTTAATACTTCTTCCGATTCTGGTGCCAGTCGCACCGCCTCACTGGAAGCTTGTAACGCGTCATAATTGCGATTGGTTGCACGGCTCAGATAGGAAAGTGTCATGTAGTTTTTTGCGGAAGGATTACGCTCAGCCAATTCTTTTGCTTGCTGTAAAGCTTCGCCACCACGCCCTGAATCTGCCTGAGTCATGATCATGCCTGTAATCAGGTCAGGATTAGTGGGGTCTTTCTTCAAACTGCTCTGCCACAATGCCAGGGCTTGATCCCAACGTTTTTCATTACGATAGGCACGTGCCGCCGCAGCTAAACCTCGCGATGAGAGATTTGTTGAAGAATGGTAGCGCTCATAAACATCGATAACTTCTTGATCGCGCCCAGCCCAACCGGCAATTTGCAGCCAGTCATCAACCTGACCACTGTTAAGTGGCCCGGCTTTAGATTCTTGTTGTAAATAATCAAGGACCGGTGCGGTATCCCCTGCTCTGGCTTTGATGATTAATGAATCATACTGTGTTTCTGCCAAAACTGGATTAACTGAAAGACCGGAAATTAATAGCGCTAACAAAGTAACTCTGTGCCGGTGCAACGGGCGCAGCAGTGTCGTAAATGCGTTATACATTATATAACCCTTAAGCCAGCAACTTGTTTGGTTTTTAAGAAAAGCTACTTCACGCACATCCATTTTTCATTGTGGAATTATGATGAAATGAAGTCCTTAGAATGTATTACAGCATGTTACATAGGATAGTTGAAAGAAAATACTATTGCCGAATTATTATAGAATATTGTTATTCCAGCGATTAATAGAGGCGAAAATGTAGAATGGGCGTTAATTAAGATTGATTTAAGATTATTCTTAGATAAATATGCTACCAGAAGGCAAAATTTAAAGACTAAATATTTTTACTAAGGGAATGCCGCGATACAGTGTTCTGTGAAAAGAGAGCACAATTTGATTTTTAGGCTATTTATGGAGAAATCTGCTACATCAAATTTTGATTCTCTAAAAGATTTTTTATATTTATATACCGGTGAAATTATATTCTGCCTAAGTAAACGATTATCACTCCCGTTATAATAAAAAGCAGAATAGTTTCATTCTTTAATGGTGCTAACAGAATAGTCTCTGCTGACACGGCATCACATGATTATACTTTAACTCTATATTTTGTATAAGGATTTTATTCCTCCCCGATAACATCACTCATACCATGATAAGAATTAAAAATAGACCCGGTAGAAAGTACCTGAGTCTATTTAGAAAAAATTTAATTCAAATAAAATGAGAGGTCATACACAGATTAATTATACCGGCGTAAATCGCGATTCAATTGACTTAAAAACTCATACCCGTTATCGGTAATGAGAATCATATCCTCTAGCATGATAGAGCCAATTCCGATTCCGTAATACGGTGTTTCGAGGCTTAGTACCATCCCAGGAAGAAATGTTTCCGTTGCCAATGTGCTGACAAAAGGCGCTTCTTCCAGACCCAGGAATACGCCATCCCCATGACCAAGGTGGCCACGATTATAATGGGGTAAACCAGACTTTTTAATGAAATCCATGGTTGAATCAAACACATCTTTTAACTTAACACCCGGAGCCACCATTGAAAGCATATGTTCATGCCCAGCTCTGATAGTGTCATAGATATTTTGCGTGAGTTCGTCCGGTTCCCCCAAAACAAAGGTTCTGGCAAGATCAGCGCCATAGCCCGCAACATCTACCCCGCAGTCAAACTTAATTAAATCGCCAAGCTTTGCCGGGGTCTTATCAGGGAACATTTTGGGCGAGAAGTTATCGCCGACAGAAATAAGATTAAAGCGAGAAAAATGGGTATCCGCAAAGCTCATTACTGCAGCTTTAAATGCAGCGGTTAATTCTGCGGCCGTGCAACCCACTCGAATATGTTTAGCCGCGCTGGCGATACCGTATTCAGTAATTTCAGCGCTTTTTCGTAAATGTTCAATTTCCCAAGGGCTTTTGACCATTCGAATTTCATTAAACAGCGGCGTTGAATCGACCAACGTTAACCCAGGAGCCACTTTATCTAACATATTCTTACCACCGTTAGACATCGCGTGTAATTCAATAGCAATGGTTTTATCCAGCACACCCGCGCGTTCAAGAGCCTCCCTCACTAAACCAAAAACAGTCTCAACTGGAGGGCCTATGGGGCGTTCGCGCCTCTTCTGATGATTAAGTGGGTTACGTGGGTCATCAACATCAACCCATACCGGAAAAGTATTCAGCGCCATGTTAGGCATATCAAAATGTGTGCTAGCGGCTTCGAATTCATTCATGATGATTTGAGACGGTATGGTCTCATCACGAAACATAATTGCAATTGCAGCGCCTGTGTGCCGGAAGGTATACATAAAGAAGCTGGCAAAGCCGGTTAGGTAATAAAAGTTATCGCACACGGTGACGACCAGAGCATCAATCCCTTCTCGTTCCATGACCCCACGTGCTTTGCGCCCTACAGCATCTAAATGGGCAATTTTTTCTTTATTCACCAAAACATCCTTCAAGACTTACTTTATCTGTAAGCTGAATCATATACCGGTTATGGGCGAGATTCTAACGGGCAATCAAGGCAACTGCCGACACCAGGCAGCTTATTGCGTTGGCAACAAGTCCGGCGCTCCATAGCATCATTACGTGGAATAACAGTACGATAGAGGGGATTTTCTCGGCCATCAGGCAAGCTTGAAGTGAGAAATAGATTTTCAATAATAGTGTCATAGTCCTCAATAGGACCCAATTTATTAACAAATTCGCGCAAGTACCAAAACATCAAATAGCCAATGTTATTCCATATCAATCGGACATTCGCTTTTGGTTGGCACTCTATTTTCGCCATAACCGGAATAATATGATGATCGAGTAATAAATAGAGCCGTTCCAGTAAAGATGACGGCGATTTTTCTAACCAACGATGTTGATAGTAGATAGCTTCCGGCCGCCCAGTGGCGTGAAATTTGATTCGAACTCTTTCCGGACGGGGGTCAATCATTGTGGGCAATGCCAGCAACATCAAAATCATCGGTGGAATAACCAAACCGAAATACCACTGCCCCCACAACGAATACAGCGCTTTATGATTCGGCTTAAGTTCAGTTGTACTGTAGTAGTGATTTTCATAGTTTTGCATTAACACTGGCAAACTTTTCTCAGCAGCCCATTGCTCTAGTAATACACTTTCTTTCGGTATTTCATGAAGATCGACATAAAATGATTCGGAGAAGTGCACGAATGTACGGGCAAACAAACTGGCGATCTCATCAGAAATCGCAGTTGTTGAAGGGTAAATCACTTCAGCTGCATTCGACACAATCCATACTCCACGGAACTCATATGGACACATTATTACACTTGGTGATAATGATTATCAATGAAGTTAATTAATAATTCTCAACAGCATTAAATACTAAAACAATATTCTGTTCCGCTTATAGGCGAAATTTGTCATGTCATTTATATCAGCGAATCAATCAACTTTATAATTGATCGACATTATCCCTTTCTTCTCCGAAATTGATTGCACAATAATCTGACCCAGCACATGCAATGAACGGACATGTGTACCACCACAAGCATATGCAGGTAATTCACCAAACCCAACTTCACGGAAATCTCCCTGTATAGAAATCTGTCTTGGTAAATCTTGGCGAATAAATTGTTCCAGAGTTGTCATAACAGTCTCAATATCAATCTGTTGCGGGTTTTCTGACCGTTTAAACGATACTCGCCCTTCCCCCGGCCAGTGGTGCGCTTTTACCGGAAGCCAGCCATAACTTTCGCCAATATTGCCAATAAGATGCCCGGCTGAATGCATGCGCGCGTTTAAAAGCCGGCGCTCACTGTCGACACGAGCGCCATACTTCCCAGCAGCAATGGGTTTTGCAACGTAATGAATTAATTGCCCTTGCTGCTGAACAACTCGCAATACCTGATTATCATCGATAAAACCCGTATCAGAGGGCTGCCCACCACCTTGCGGGTGGAAAATTGTCGCCTGCAATATCACTGCAAATTGGTCGCCATCAGGTGTGCAGCTCAACACATCAACATCCATAGCCAGCGTATCATTCTCAAAAAATAGACAAGTTGTCATGATCATTATCCTTTTATCATTTCCATTATAATTATATTGATGTCAGTCTGACGTGATAATCCGTCACATACTCAAAGGACTGTTGCGCTGTGAGCACAAATCTCCCACTAGCATTACTCAGTGAAATGGCTATTTTCGTTAAAGTGGTCGAAACCGGTAGTTTCTCAGCTGTTGCCCGCCAATTGGGGGTTTCCCCATCAGCAATTAGCCGCAGTATTAGTCGTCTTGAGAAAGCATTGGCAACACGTTTATTACAGAGAACAACGCGTAAATTGCGTTTAAGTGAAAGTGGTGAGGAGGTTTTTAAACGCTGCAATGCGATGCTCAGTGCAGCTAACTCGGTGATGGAGATCAGTGGTCAATATAATCAGCAACCGGAAGGCCTAATCCGCATCAGTGTGCCCAAAGCCGTGGGCCGTTTTGTGATTCATCCGCATATCCCTGAATTTTTACACCGCTACAGCAAAGTCGATGTGCAGCTGATATTGGATGACCGCTATGTTGATTTAATTGATGAAAATATAGATCTGGCTATTCAAATTACTAACCAACCGGCACCAGGGATGGTTGGGCGACAATTGATGAATATCGAACACCTACTGTGCGCAACCCCTGAATATCTTGCTGACCACGGGACGCCACTGCATCCTCACGATTTAACTCAGCACAGTTGTATTTATTTGGGAGAAACACCGGGAGACGCGCGTTGGAAATTCCGCCAAGGAACTAAAGCGGTCACTGTCGCCGTGAAAGGCCGCTATGCGGCTAATCACACGGGCGTAAGACTGGATGCGGTCTTACAGCATATTGGTATTGGCAGTTTACCGTATTTTACAGCTCGAACAGCCTTACAGCAGGGACGCGTTGTCCAAGTATTGCCAGAGTGGCGTTTTATCAGTTCATACAGCGGCGGCTTATGGCTGCTCTTTCCGCCAACACGCTATATGCCGCCCAAAATTCGCGTTTTTATTGACTATATCGTCGGCCAGTTACGTGATGAGCCCAACTTACCACCCCGCTAACTGACTGATGGCCCAGCGGGGCGTTAAATATTACGCGGCAGTCAGTATTTTTAGGTCACTGTCACGACGGTTTTTTCGCCAGAATAGTCGCAAAGCGCAGTTTTATCCGATTACCTTCAGCGTCTGTCTTATGTAATTGCCCAACATCTTCATTGTATTTAATAATGTCCCAATCTTTATAGTACTCGCTTAATTCACCAGATTTTAATGTAAAGGAAAAAGGCACAGTGCAAGGGAAGTCATCAGTCGACATCGCAGAGATAATCAAATTATAGCCACCGGGTAAGGTACACTCTTGCATATTATTGATAACATATGGAATTCTTTCCGGTTGCAGGAACATCAACACCACGGTTGAGAGAATAAAGTTATAGCGATTATTCAGACTGGCTTCATTGATGTTATAGCTGCTGGCGGTAATGTTTTGCAGTTCTTCCTGCGCAATAATCTGTTGTAAGCGACTAATGCTGTCGCCATTTTTATCCACGGCGGTCACATCAAAACCTAATAAATTCAGATACAACGAATTACGTCCGGAACCACACCCTAAATCAAGTGCTTTACCGGGCCTGACTGTTTTCACGGCCTCAATCACTTCTGAATGTGTCGGTGTTAAATTATATTTTTTATGATAAAAATCTTCTGGCGTACAATAAAAACTGAGTTGGCATTGCAGATCATCTGAACACGCGGCAATACGATGCCAAACTTGAGGCTCAATAAAAGGAGGTTGATGCTCACAAGAGAATGAATGTCTTTCCAGTGTGTTGCCGGCTTCATCAAGGATCAAAAAGTCCATTTCCCCGCGTAGAATAGTCAGTTTGGCCCACGTTCCTGCTTTGGTATTGTGCTTTTCGCGAAACATCGCGGGCACGCCAGCGCTATCCCATACGGGTAACTGCTTGTAGCAAAACAAGGCTGATGTATTTTCCATGCTGATATTCCTCAGATAATTTAAAGATGCATTTAATATGCAACATATAATACAGCATAAATATTATTAAATGAAGCCGTCCAAGCGGACCTACGGGCAGTAGAGTTTAAGCTGATTTAACACCTTAAATCAGCAGATTATAGCGTGAGAACAGATTATGGGGTTTTAGACTTAGCCGCTTTCAAACTCTCAATATGGTCCGCTAATTTTTGAATATCATCATCTGTAAGATGTGCTTTGGCTTTATTACCCCGACCAATAATCTTGCCATCACGCCGGGCGGTCAGGCCATCGACAATCTCAGTGCGGGATAACGATATTAATGGCGGGGCTTTATCCAAACCTTTGCGATCAGCTAAACGCCCATGACAACTGGAACAGGTTTGTTTATAGATATGTTCACCATCAGTGGCAGCCAGTGCTGGGGCGCTGGACACCACGACACACATAGCCAACAACAAAACTTTCATCATGCTCCCGTCGACCATTGTTGGAACAATATGGCCAGATCCTTTTCATTACGCGCGCCCTGATGCAACTCAGTGACCTTACCGTTGCGGTCAATCATAAAAGATGTTGGGGTGCCGATAACCTGATAGCGCTCCTGGGTGATGCCCAGTTGGTCGCGAATCACGGGATAACTGATGTTACGTTGTGCTAGCACCGGGCTGATATCGACCTGTTCGGGATCGGTATTGATAGCCACCACCACGATATCCTGCTGATACTTTTGGCTTAGTTTATCCAAAGCGGCCATTTCAGCGAGGCAACCGCCACAACTCGCGGACCAGAAATTGAGATAGACCTGTTTACCTTTCCATTGGTCAAGTGCGACCGGTTTACCTTGTAGATCATAGGCAGCCAATTGGGGCGCAATTTCGCCTACCGCCACCTCTTCTTGCTTACAGGCACTGAGCAACAATAGCAGCGCGCATAAACCCACCGTTCTGACTCGATTACGCCACATGATGACGACTCTCTTCATTAAGATATTTACCATGCTGAAGCCGGATTATCCGGTCAGCGACACAACCTAAGTCAGGATTATGGGTGACCATCACAATGGTTCTCCCTTGACGATGGATATGATTTAGCAGGTCCAATACCCGCTGTTCATTCTCTTCATCAAGGTTACCCGTTGGCTCATCAGCAAAAATAATGGGTGGCTGATTGACCAATGCGCGTGCAATACAGACCCGCTGCTGCTCACCACCAGAAAGCTGGCTAGGCAAATGGCCCATGCGTGGCGTCATCCCTACTTGCTCTAAAACCTGCCGGGCAGCAGCTTCGTCCACCACACTGTGGTAGTGCTGCGCCAGCATTATATTCTCCAGCGCCGTCAGGTAAGGAATAAGGTGGAATTGCTGGAAAACCAACCCTATTTTGTCAGCCCGAAATCTCCTGCGCCCTTCTTCATCAAGACCCGCAGCATCAATACCATCAAGCAATACCTGACCCTCAGTCACGGTGTCCAGGCACGTTAGAATATTCATCAATGTGGTTTTACCTGAGCCTGATGCCCCCATAATCGCCACAAATTCACCGCGATTAATGCGGATATTGATGTCTTCGAGCGCCGTCACCTGCCCGAAGCGCTTATATAAATGTCGTGTTTCAATAACCGCATCCGTGGCGTGCTCAGGTTTCACCCGTGTTAGTGGCGATGTCATTTGCTACTCTCCTTTCAGGACTTTAGCGGGTTCAATATGAATAGCCCGGCGGGTGGGAACAATTGCCGCCACTGCGGCCACTAACAGTGACAATATCAATGTCAGCGGCAATACCGGCGCGCGCAAAGCAATTGCCGCGCTAAATACGGTCTGCCCCAATATTTGTGCCAGTAGATAGCCTAGCAAAGCGCCACAAACGGCGGCCGCCAGCGAAATAATCAACGTTTCGGTCAGCATCTGACGAATAATATCGCCACCACTGGCTCCCAACGCTTTTTGCAAAGCAAACTCTTTCGAACGTTCTCCCACTATCGCCATTAACGTGGTGTTGACGCACAGAGATGACAGTATAAGGATAACCACACAGACCAATCCCATTAGCCCTTTTATCTTATCGAGAACCTGCCCTTCGGAGGCTGAAACCTTGCGAATTGGCCTAATTTCAAGATCTGGATATTGCTCACGAAGATGGCTGGCAAAGGTTTCAACCTGCCCTACATCATTGCTGACACTCAATAATGCATTACTGATGTGGCCCGGTTGATTGAGCCATTTTTGCGCCAATTCCAAATTGACGATCAACATATTATCCGTGGCATCCCCCGCTTCTACGATGCCTTTAACTTGCAAACGCTGGCGCTCACCACCATTCACCAGTGTGAGAGTATCCCCGACCTTGACGTGCAAGCGTTCAGCAAGTTTGACGCCAATCATGGCATTGCGATCATCAAAACTGACGCCAATCCAGTTCCCCGTCACTTGCCAATAAGGTACCAACTGCTGCAAAGATTCAAACCACACCCCCATCAGCACGACTTTTTCCAGCTCAGTCCTCGCCATCCCATAAATATAGGGGCTTGAGGCATTGATAAGCCCTTTCGGCGCAGCATCAATAATGGGTTGAAATCGCTCTTGTTTAAACGCATTGCCGTGCCCTGGGCCAATATAAAAATTCGCACCGAATGTGCGCAATTCCTGACTCATTTTGGCGTTAATATCGAAATAAACCGCTGACATTGCGGTGACAATTGCTGCGCCGACAGTCAATGCTGCAAACACAACACTGACTCGCTGCATGCGTAAACGCAATGCACGCAAGACTAAGCGCCAGAACATGCCATCAAGACCTTTATGCTGAGTTACCGGATGATTAACGGCCATAGAGCACCTCCACCGGGTAAAGACGAGCAATTCGACGGGCAGGGAACCACGTCCCAATCACCGCAATCAAAACAGAAATAACCAGCACGCAAGGCACAACCATCCAGGCGAAACTTAGCGGTGCGCCAAACAACATCAAGCCAATCGTTTTTGCCAATCCCCACCCGGCCAAACACCCGGCTAACCCACCAATTAGACCGCTGATTGCCGCTTCAAGATAAAACAACATCAAGATCTGCCACTGCCGGGCTCCCAAGGCTTTCATTAAACCAATCTCTTTCGCCCGCTCCATAATGGTACTGGTCATTAGTGACGCAATCCCCATCGCCGCTGCAATCAAGGCGGCCAATGTCACCACCGCTAGCAATAGCTGTATTTTTTCAATCACCAGCCCTTCTGATGCAGCAACTTGCCAAATAGGACGGACCACTGAACCCGATATTGCCTCTTCTAATTGATGGGCAATGGAAGAAACATAGGCCGTGCAATACCACAGGTCATATTCTTCCGCATTGAGAGCTTCAAGATTTTCACGCGCTTTGCGTGATAATTCGTTTTCCGGCACCGTCAGGGCCGAGACTCTTATCGCCTGAATTTTCCCCGGTAGCCCAAGTAGTGACTGCACCGCCGCCAGCGGTAACACCAGCCGACCTTCCTCTTCACCACCACTGCTTAGCACGCCACTTATCTTCACTTTCAACGGGCCAGAAGCACCGCTAAGGCTCAGTTCATCACCAACTTTCCAGCCTGTTTGTTGGGCTAATTGCTTGCCTAATAAGGCCTCTACCTCAGTGGCGCCTGGTTTGACAGGCTCTTGTGGCCAACTACCATTGACCTGCCAATAAGGGCTAATGATTTGCTGCCCCGTGTGATAATCCTCTTCATCCGGCACATCGACGGGCTGATTAAAATAAGTCCCTAATAGTGGGATATTCTGGCCATTGACCTCAGTTTCACCACTCAGTAACGGGGCAAAACCCACAATATTATTACGCCAGAAAATGTCTTTAATATTGGGTAACTCAGCTTGATCCAGAAAATCCTGCCCCGTTAGCGGATTACTCTTCTCACCAAACAGTGATGGCAATACCACCTGACCTGCTGGCTCAATCAGGATATTTGCGCCATAGGACTTCAACTCACGTGACATTTTATCGCCAATATCTATAGAGACCGCTAACAGTGAAGAAATGAGCCCTGCGGCCAAAAACACCGTAAATACGGCCAGCGACTTACGCCGGACATTTCTAAACCAAGACTGCTTGAGCATACGCCACAGCATAATTACGGGTTCTCCTGCGAATCACTGTCTTCAGCACTGATAACCGGGGTGACAAATTGCTCTGGATGTTCGCGGAAGCGGTTGTAATTCACCTCGGATGAGAAGAAATAGGTTTTATCTCCATAGCTATATTTGTACTCGGCCTTTTGGTTAGTCAGGTGAGTTTTATCAACGGGATCAATTACATCCAAGGTCACCATTGTCGTGAAATAGTTCACACCCGCCTCAAGCGAAGCTTTCGGGATAACCAACTCTTTATCATCACTTTTCCAATCTTCCAGCGGGATCGGATTACATCCCCCCGCTTTGCCGATTGAGGGAATGAAAATATGCACTGCGCAGGCAACACAAATAACTTGATTACCTTCCATCACATAGCCCTGATCGCCACATAATAAACAGGCGTCAAAGACCACGCTAAGGCGCAAACGGTCTGGATAGCGATTGATGATAAAGAAACGAACGGCTTTACCATCATCAGCAACCCAGACGAATCGGTGCAATTTACCATCCCGAACTTGTTCGACAGGAATATGAACTAAACCATCTGCAGCTAGCGTGACGGGTAAAGCTTGAGATAATTGAGGGGGTTGAGAGGCAACTTTATCCCAGTAAAGTTGGGCACCGGCGACCACTACCCATGCCAGCAAGGAGAAAATGAAGATTCTGCGCACGTTACGGTAATCCGCTAATGCTTTGCGGTGAGCTATAGGTTCCGAATTTTCACGCACCACTTTACCGGCATGGCGCAGCGGAATTAAATAACACAGTGTCGTTACCGCCAATAGCAGTGCGCAGAGGTAATTCAACCAGGCATGCCCATTGGTGACTAATGCAACATAACTAAGTAAGGATTTAGTTAACGGTAAGACCTGCAACTTCATTAATAATAGAATGGCATCGCCGCTAAGCGGCAAAATTAATAATAATGTTAACAGCACTAACAGTGGCCAGCGGCCATGCGATAACTGCTTAACCATCATCAACAGCAATACCGCACAGAAAACGACCCAAGTGAATGCCACCACAACGGCCGCCAGATTGAGTAGCAAATCCGTGTTGATAACATGGGTATTAGTAAAAGCGCCCAGATTTGGGTTATTCCCCCAATTAAATGCGGCCCCCAATACCAACAAGACCTGCCAGCAATAACCTAATGAACGGCGAGGGGATAATTGACTTAATAAAAATACTAACAACCCGAGGAGTTGAATGCCTACCAGAACTAACTGCAATTGCTGCGATTTGGGGTAATAGGCTCCGGCCCACATCCCCATAACAACCATGAGTATTGTTATCCATACGAGCCTATTTAGTGCAGGCGCGGGCCTGGCTGCCCAACTTAACCCCAGTAACAACGCCACAGGTAAAAAAGCTTGTAATACGGAGACAAAAAAGTAACTCATTAGCACACCTTGGAGGAATCACAACACCTGCCAGTTATCACTGCTCAACTTTATACCCGTCATACTTCAAGCTGCATGTACATTGGCTGCCTTCGTTCATCCCTGAAACTTACTTGTGTAAGCTTCTGCGGATTAATGAGCCTCAAAGAAACTCATCCTGCGGGCGAGCATGAATGCTGTACAAACCGGTCTTCGGCCGATTTGTCACTTAAGTTGCCGCCTTCCTGTACGCCAATAATTTAGGGCGTAGGAAACTGATAACACCGACTCACTGACTATTTAGCATGAAGAAAAACCGCGATAACTGCTGCTGCCATCGCGGCTGTTGTTATCAATTCAGGCCGGTATATTTAAAGTCGTAGCTCACATCAAAGGGTTTCCACCAGCGACCAACACCAGTTTCGCTGTCGGTATGGCGATGCAAACCCGCTTTGGATGGCTCACTGATATGATAAGTAACTTTGTAGTTGCCTACGCCCATCATTTTGATGTTAGCGCCATAATGTGGGCCATCACTGGCAACCATTGGCATGAATGTGCCTTCTTGCTTAGCGCCAGTGTCTGTATTCACCAAGGTATATGCAATAGTCAGGTATGGCATCCATTCGCCAGCACCAAAACCATTTTTATTGCCTTCGGTCGCATGAATATCAGCTTCCAGATGGATATCCGCTTTCGCTGCTGGCAGCCCCATGCCACGAGGTTCCATATCAATCGGTTGTAAGTAAACTGCGGCTATTTCCATATCATTAATTTTGATAGGTTCGCCCGCTGGGTACTCTTTAAAGGCAAAGGCAGCAGGTGCTGCAAAAATGCTGGCAATGATGCTGCTGGCAATAATCGTTTTCTTCATAGTCATGTAGCACACCCTCAGGTATCAAATGATAAGTACATTTCGTTATTCACACCGGCATTATGCCGGGCCACTAAACTGAGATATTACGAAGCCGAAATATTGTTACTCTGAATATTATTACTCTGAAATAGTACGACCGCGCCGTTGCATTACCCACAAAGCAACCAGTGCAGCAATCAGCAATATCCCTTGAGGAATCAATGTTTCCAGATATGGGTAAATTCCCAACCAACTGATTTCGGGCACACCCGGCAACAGTGTTGGCTCAAACAATTTGCCTTCGATTAACTCAAGAACACTCTTCCCGGCAAATACAAATGCCATCAGATACATAAAGCCACCGGTAAACATAAAGAACGGTTTGAGCGGTAACTTGACGACGGTAAAGCGCATGACCAAATAAGCCACCAGCAAGATGACACAACCCACGCCAAACCCGGCCAAAATCGACAAGTGACCACTGGTAGTGCTGGCATCGCCCATCAGGGCCAAATAGAACAGGACGGTCTCAGCCCCTTCGCGGTAAACCGCAAGGAAACTGGTCAGCCATAGCCCTATCATTGAACCGCTACTAAGTGACTTAGAGAACTTCCCTTCCAGATAAGCTTTCCATTGGCGTGCTTCCGTTTTGGATAGCAACCAATAGCTCATGGAGAACAACATCACCACCGCGATCATCATGGTGAAACCTTCCAGTAATTCACGGCTTTGCCCTGAATTTGCAAATAGCCACTGGAAGACAAAGGCAGTTAACACACTGGCGATTAAGGCGACGACGACAGATTGACGAATCAATGGCAATTTGTCTTGATGATTATTCTTGACCAGATATGCAACAATCGCAGCCACAATTAGCAATGCTTCCAGGCCTTCACGGACAATAATAAGCAAGCTGTAGATGAACAAACTCCAATCCGTTTCATCCCCACCCCCGAGCATCTCAACCGCACTGGACAGATCTTTTTGCAACGCCGCGGCTTCTGCTTGTAACTGTTCAATCGGCTGGCCCGCTTTCATCAAACTGACCAATCGCGTGAAATGACCTTCTAATGTTGATTTAAACGCTGCATCCCGCGAGCCAACTTTGTTCTCCATACCGCTGGCTTCGAATAAATCAAAATAGGTATCCTGCACAGCCATCATTGCTGGTGTCGTTTGCCCTTTCTGGTACTGACCGATGGCATCGGTCATTGCCTGATTTATCTTGCCGCTAACAGCAGCCCAATCAGCATTTGCTTGACCATCGGGATCGGTGGTTGATACAGAAGTTTGCCCTGCGGCAGATTGGCCGGCGGTAACTTGTTGCTGTTCGCGAGTCGTCGGCAAACCCGGTAGTGTATCTTCAATGGTTTGAAGTAGCCCGGTGACACGATAGGCAACTTCAGTTATTTGATCAGGTTTGCGGGTTAAATCGATGAGGGCAGTAAATTGCTGATTAATCGCAGCGGCTTGTTGTGCGGAACGATTCCCACGCACCGACATCTCCATCTCAGAGTTTTTAAACCCCTGATAATGCGCCTGTTGCACACTTTGGCTGGCGGCCTCAAATTTGCCATTCTGATATTCACTGATAGCCTGCGCCAATAGGTCATCAATGATTTTGAAACTCTGCTGCCAATAGACCGCAATGTCATTATTTTCATAGGCTGCATGTTGCTGTTCGGCGGTGAGTTTATGGCCACCCGTCAATACCGGCAGCACCGCGGTCAGCTCGCCTTTAAGCCAGTTAATTTTGTTATCAACTTCAGCTTGTGGCTTCCCCTCACCTATCATGCGCCGGATTTCGCCAAAGGCCGCTTCCATTTGATAACTTTTCTGAGCCGAAATATTGATACGAATCGGCCCTTCGAGATTTTCAAAAACTTCAAAATATGCCATTTGTACCGTGGTACGGGCTTCGTCATTATTATGCTGTTGGTACAACTGAGAGGTTTTGTCGAGACGGGATTGGATATCATTGACCCACTGCTGGTAATCTGGGCTTGCCCAGGCCAACGCACTGGATAGCAACCAACAGCAGCCAAGCAAGATAAATTTGTGCCAAATTCGCATAATAAGTAACGCACATGAAGTTGATAATGAGATTCATTGACATTAACACTAAACAAGAGAAATGTGTCTTGATCCTCATCAAAAAATATTTAGTCTTTTGAATTATTGTTTAAAAATGCGGAGCATCCCGCAATATCAGTACGAATGACGGCCACAGATAAGGCGATTTAATAATGAAAAACACTCAAGCGGAATATGAAAATCTTCGTGCCACGGTCGGTGATAATGGTTTAATAACACTGATATCGATTGGCCATGAATCGACAACAGTCGTTGCTGACAACGCTGATAAAAAGTTTACTGAACAGCAACTTACCGTTGGCTCGAATAATATTGCTTTGCGCTATTTTAAACATACCCCTCCCACAGCTGATGAGATGGAAAATACCATCATGGCGGTTGAAGATGAAGTCATCCGAATCAGCCCGGCCGTGAATAAAACCTCACAATTGATTACTACCGATGGCGATATTGCTGAGCTGGCACAACTTGCGGGTTTGCCCATGCAAGCAGAAATACGGATGTCACTCGAATCTGTTGAGCGGATGTTTGACAGGTTGGCGGCAGTCATAATGGGAAGGCCAGCAGCATCTGAAGGGATTCCCGAAAACAATGATTTTGCTGCACGTTTGCTGATTTTACGCGAATTTATGCACCATTTGCAGTTTTCTTCGATCATCGTGCGAGTATAGACTCAATACGTTGCCCAAGCGCCTTAACGGATAAATGACCTTGGATCTCGGGCTTGCACAAAAACACTGACGATGTAGCCGCAGAATAATAAGGCAGTTAATTAATATGTTGAATAGGTAAATAAAAAACTGACAGTGGCTGTATTAGCAACACACTGTCAGTCTATTTTTACTGCCGGTTATTCCATCTAATCAGCGAGTTATTTACTGGTTTTTTTTACCAGATTATCCGCAGGCAATTCCCCTGGAAGATAATTAGGTAAACGACCCGCAGGGAAGATAGCTAGCAGTGATAATAACGCCATAATCAATAAGCCGAATTTCAGTGAGCGAAGACGAGCTTCCTCATTGACTCGCACAGCTTCAGCAACCTGTTCAGGTGTCGCCGTGGTTTGCGCCAACACTCCTTGCAGGCGGTCATTGCTCACGAAGTTGATACTGTCCATATTCACTTGCGCCTGAATTTCGGGCGTCAAGATCGGGGTTTCAGCCACACCGCGCATGACGTTGGCGCTGAGTAAACCAACCAGCAAAGCACCCGCAACGGCAGTACCAATGGCGTTCGCCAGGTTGTTAGTCGTGCCACGCAATGAGCCGACATCCCCGGCCAACTCTTTCGGTGAGGCGCTGACCAATACGTTGAACAGTAAAGTCACCAAAGCCCCCTGAGCAAGGCCAAATACCACCAGACCAAACAGTACCGCGAACTCACTCCAGTTATTGCGCACGACAAAAGCCAGCCACAACAATGCAATAGTGCAAGTGATGAAACCATAACGACCAATCTTACGCGGTGTCAGTTTTTTGTAGAAACGGACAATCAGCATTGCTGAGAAGAATACCGACAAGTTAAATGGCATCATGGCAATTGCCGTCGCCATCGGCGTACTGCCCTGCACTATCTGGATATACAACGGAACCGAGAAGTTCAACATAGCTTCCAGCGCGACCACCGCAAACATGGCAAATACCGCGGCTTTCTCAGTGGGTGAGCTAAGGACTTCTAATGCCAACAACGGGGTTTTACCTTGTTCTTGACGACGGCGAGTCCAAACCACAAATGCTTGCCCGAGCACAATACCCAAGACAATCATAAAGGGCGCAGGAGAAAAGCCCAGTAGACTAAATGGCGCACCTTCACGAACCAGACCGAAGCCCCAGCGGTTGAGGTTATTAAAGCCAAACGACAACAAAATAATCGCCGATGCAGCCAGAACCACACCAAATACATCAATGCCCACTTCCGGGCGGCCCTGGTCGGATTTCAGACGGAAACTCAATACAAAGATGATTGCGGATAACACAATCAATATCCCGAACGCCGGACGCCAGCCAATGTAAGTTCCCAGTACACCACCAATCATGAATGCCGCCACACCGGCACCAGCACGAGCAGAACCTAACGCCCCCAGCGCCGTGGCCTGTTGTGTACCCCGATAGTTTTCAGCAATCAATGCGACTAATGCGGGCACCAAGGCGGCACCGGCCAGGCCACTTAATGCCTGCGCGCTGATCATGACTGTAACATTCGGGCTGAATGTCATCATTACCTGCGCGATACCGAACAACAGAACAGTACTGCGAAATACCACCAATGGCCCGAAGCGCTGGTTGAGTTTGGCACCCAACATAACGAAACCGGCAACTGACAGTGAATACATGACGATCGCAGTTGCAATCGTGGTCGGTGGCACATTAAAACTTTTCACCATCCCACCCAATGCAACTGGCAGGGAGGCAACGTTAAATGACATCAGAATCTGGGCCAGCGCGATAGTTATCATCGGCACCCATGACTCTTTAATTTCCGCGCCCGCGCGGTGAGCTGATTGATTCGCCATAAATTTTTCTATCCTTTTGAAAAACAATATTGTTTTAAACTCAATCCGGTGTCACAACACACTTTGTTGCTCAATAACCGGTTTTTGAGCTTTACCTGACTCTCATGGCTCAACTCTTTTCGGTGTAAGGCTCAGAAACAAACATGTCCATCCCAAGACTACGTGATAAGAACCGGGCAGCCAGTTGCCCTTTGACACTGTTACCTGCGCTATCCAACAATGGTGCGAAAGTCCCCAACCCCCCTTTTCCTGGTGACACTGTCACAATACCGCCACCAATACCGCTTTTCCCAGGAAGACCAATGTCATAAAGCCAGTCCCCAGAGGTTTCGTACAATCCTGCGGTTACCATTACCGCTAACGCGTAATGACAAACATCATTGTCGACAACCCGCTCGCGCGTCAGTGGATTAACGCCACCGTCAGCTAATGTCGCGCCCATCACGGCTAAATCTCGGGCACTGACATTCAACGAACATTGGCGCGTATATAAATCGGTAGCAATGAGAGGGTCACATCCCAGGCGGCCATAGCCTTCCAACACATTGGCAATGCCACGGTTGCGGAAATTTGTTTCACATGCAGATTGATACACTTCTTCATTCAAAGTCAGTTCGCGCCCGGCAAAACGACACAAACCGTCATAAATTAATTTCCACTGCTCATCACTGCTCGCCCCCGGTACCAAGCTAGTTGTGGCAATAGCGCCAGAGTTCACCATCGGGTTAGTTCGCCCATCCGCAGCTCGCTCAATAGCAGTCACCGAGTTAAATGCCATTCCTGTGCTGTTCACACCCAGTTTTTCACGGGCAACTTTCGCGCCGATGGCCTGACAGACCAGAGCAAAAACAAAAGGTTTGGAGACACTCATGATGGTAAATTCATAATCCACATCGCCGGCTGAATGCACTTTGCCGTTAGTGCCGACCATGCAAACACCAAAGAGATTGGGAGGAATGCGTTCTAATGCAGGATAAACGGTAGAAACCACACCTTCGTTATCCGTACCAAACCGTTTGTGGGCTTCTTGCACCAATTTAACAACAGTATCAGGGTCCGGCAGATGGCCGGTGGATACGTAGTCGATAATTCCATTTTTGCTATCATCTGTAGGCATATAGTTATCTCCCGTTTGCCTCTGTTTATATTTCTGTCTTTCTTCTGCCTCTGGGGCTTATTTTAAGTGCAGAAATTTTTATACGTTTTAATTTATATGAAATATTAATAATGATGAATCGCGTCTTTGATACTTGGCTTTATCAATTAATCATGAAATTCTTAGAGTAAGATATCCTAGGTTAAGAAAGCTGTATATCAGTTGTTTTAAATAACTTGATGATGTTTTCCCAAAGGAAAAACATCAAGACTGTTGCGATATCATGATAATAAAGACAAGAAGGGAGAGTTTATATGGATGGCACCGAATGACAAACAGCAGATAAGCATGTCCACTGGCATTAATTCGAAATAATAGGCGTTAATTATCGATAAAAAGTCCGTTAATAAATGTCATGCAATGTATTGCGACACTAAAAACTGGCCAACATATTAATACTTATGGTTGATAGGGCCTTATCCAATCCAACCCCGCCAGAGTGCCCGCACGGGGGTGATATTCACAACCAATCCAGCCGTTGTAGTTAACCTCATCAAGCAAGCCAAATAAGTACGAATAATTAATTTCACCTTCATCAGGCTCATGACGATTCGGTACAGATGCTATCTGAATATGCCCATAACGCCCTGCGAACTCGGTAATTAAATGGCTAAGATTGCCATCCACTATTTGCGCATGGAATAGATCCAATTGCAGAAATACGTTGGGGCGTTCAATGAGGTTAACCAGATCTAAAGCTTCATACTGACTCGAGAACAGGTAATTAGATTTTATCTTCGGATTTAATGCTTCAATCATGACATTAATATTATGTTCAGCAAAACGGCCGGCAGCATAACGAATATTGTCGACAAATACCTGCTGATACTTTTTCCTGTCAGCCCCTTCGGGAATCACCCCCGCCATGACATGAATAGAGGGGCACGCCAGCGCCAGCGCATATTCCAAAGCCAAATCAATATCACTGCGAGCATCTTTTTCGCGCCCCGGCAAAGCGGCCAGCCCCCACTCGCCACCATGGATATTGCCAGGAGACGTATTAAACAGCACCTGTTGTAAACTTTGTTCTTTTAATTTTTCCGCCAACTGCGCGGCAGGATAATCATAGGGAAATAAAAATTCCACCGCGCGGAACCCTGCATCTTTCGCGGCTTTAAAACGGTCAAGAAAAGGGACTTCTGTAAACATCATGGATAAATTAGCCGCAAATTTAGGCATCATTAGCTCCTCAATTCAGCGATTTCGTCACTGGTCAGATAACGAATTGGTCGGTCGCCCAGTGTAAATATCAAGCGCGCAGTTTCCTCTAGCTCTTCCATATTGTCAGCCGCTTCCCGCAAGCTTTTCCCGACCACTACAGGGCCATGATTTGCCAACAAAAAAGCACGATACTGCGGAGCCAACTTTGCCAAAGCCTCGCCGAGCCGACTGTCTCCGGGGCGGTAATACGGCACGACAGGAACATCACCGACCCTCATCACCACGTAGGGCGTAAAAGGCTTAATGGCATTGTGGCAATCCAGACCTTGCAGACACGAAAGTGCGGTTAAATAAAGGCAATGCAAGTGCACGATAGCTTCACATGCAGGGTTATTAAGATAAATGGCGCGGTGGAAACTGATCTCTTTTGAGGGTTTATCGCCAGAGATCCATTCACCATCCAAACTGACTTTTGATAACCGCTGTGCATTCAGCTCACCTAAACAAGAGCCAGTCGGTGTTGCTAATAATGTACCGTCGGCCAGTTTCATTGACAGATTTCCGGCGGAACCGGTGGCGTAGCCTCGTTGAAAAAAGGAAGCCCCCAACTTGACCATATCTTCCCGCGCCTGCTGCTCATTCATACTGCGAACTCCGTTTGTGCTCTGGCAAAAAAGTTTTCATCACCAAAATTACCCGACTTCAACGCCAATGAAATTGGGTGATCGGTAGATTTTACCCAAGGCACCCCGGGTGAGATGGCCGGCCCAATATGAAAAGCCTGGATACCCAATGATTGCGCGACGATACCGGACGTTTCCCCCCCCGCGACAATGAATCGTTGGACACCCTGCTGTTGTAAGCGGCGTGCCAACGCCCCGAACAGGTGTTCAACCGCCTCACTCGCGACTGTCGCCCCCCACTGCTGCTGGATTTTTTGCAGCACCTCAGGTTCAGAAGTGGCATACAGCAACGGAGCCAATGGCCCTGAAATATTCTCCATAACCCAGATGCACAATGCTTTAGCATAGGATTCAGGTTCCTTCAGACAGTGGGCAACATCAATTGACTGACTAGGTGCTTGCTGAATATATCGAGCAACCTGCTGATTAGTCATCGTCGAACAAGAACCCGACAACACGACACATAACTTGCCCTGCGGGGTTCCGGCTAATGTCGCTAATGATTGATGTTTAACGCCTTTCATCCATTGGCGAGCCAATCCTATTGCCAAGCCAGAGCCCCCCGTCACCAACACCATATCGCGAACGGCCTCTGCTTGTGTCAATAAGTGGGCCTCACTTAAGGTATCCAGAACCACATAACGTACGCCTTCCTCTTTCAACATGCGCAACTGCGATTTCACGGCGTCAACACCTTGATCCATCACTGTATTGTTGATCAATCCGCTATGACCACGGGCCTGAGCATTCATCAGACGCAATAGATTACTGTCGGTCATCGGCGTCACCGGATGATGGCGCATCCCTGACTCGGATAATAATTGCCCCATAACAAATAAGTATCCCTGATATACCGTACGGCCATTCACGGGCAGCGCGGGGCAAATAATGGTTTGTTGCTGATTGAGGGCATCCATTAATGCATCAGTTACCGGGCCAATATTGCCTTGCGCAGTGCTATCAAACGTCGAACAATACTTAAAATAGAATTGTTGGCAACCCTGAGCTTGCAACCACGCCAACGCCGACAGAGAATCGGCCACTGCTGCCTTTGCGGGGCAAGAGCGCGATTTTAAGCTGATCACGACCGCATCTGCTGATACCTGATAATCAGCTTCAGGTACGCCGTTAATTTGCACGGTCGACATGCCATTTTCTACCAAAAAGCTGGCAATATCCGTGGCGCCGGTGAAATCATCCGCAATGACCCCTAATCGCATCCGACACACTCCTGTTTTTCTATCAAGCCGGCCCCAATGACACATACTGATGGTTTTTTTGCATGAGCCATACAGCCTCCGTGTTAATTTTGGTGATATTTTGATTTATTATGTTAATAGTAGCCCGACGCCCGCCGCATTATCGTGAATTAAATCACAATAATTAACATCATAAAATCATAAATCACATGAATTAACATCAATAATGACTCAGACTTTCACATCATAATGAACAAAATGAATAAATTAGTGATTGTTTGCGTTAAAAAATGAGAAATATTTTCTCACTGCTGACGTATAATCACATTAATTACCATTGCCCGTGAACCAACAAACTGAAAAGGAGTGAACGTGATACCGGTTGAACGCCACCAACAAATACTGGCACTGGTTGCCGAACGCGGCGTCGTCAGCATTACTGAATTGACTGAACGTTTAGGCGTATCGCACATGACTATTCGTCGCGACGTGCAAAAACTGGAAGAACAAGGGGCAGTGTTATCCGTTTCCGGCGGGGTACGTTCAACTGAGCGGCTGGCAGCAGAGCCTTCGCACCAAGATAAAACCCAAATGTACAGCAGCCAGAAAAATGCCATTGGTATGGCGGCGGCGCTGCATATTCCGCGCAATAGCTGTATTTATCTTGATGCGGGCACAACGACACTGGCGTTGGCACGACAGTTGGAGGCCAGGGATGATTTACTCGTGGTCACAAATGACTTCGTCATTGCTAATTTTTTGATTGAATCCTGCCAATGTAAAATGATCCACTCCGGCGGCACATTGTGTCGTGAAAACCGTTCTTGTGTCGGCGATGCAGCGGCCCGCTCACTGCGAAACTTATCTATCGATATCGCCTTTATCTCAGCATCGTGTTGGGGGCCACGTGGTATCTCGACCCCGGACGAAGATAAAGTCGTAGTAAAACGCGCAGTCAGAGAGGTTAGCAGTAAACGAGTGCTGCTGGCTGATGCATCAAAATATGGCAAAATAGCCACCTATTTGGCCTTGCCTCTCACTGACTTTGATGTCGTTATCACGGACACCAATTTGTCGGCTACGGCCTATGAAGAGCTGACCACTAAAGAGATTGAGTTAATCATCGCCCCTCCCCCGCATCAACCCGATTAATCACCAAACGACCTATATCCCCCCCTTTTAATGAAAAAAGAAATCATAGAAAGGGGAAATTTGATAACTATATAAATCGTTATGTAGCTAAAGTAATCCTAAGTCTTAGCACCCTAATAAATAAACAGCGTAAACTACAGGGTAATTTCGCTTACCTACATTTTTGTTGGTAACTATTGCTACAACACCCATTTCATCAATCTAGACGTCTGAGGATCCCCAGGCCGGTGTTTCTGGAGCATGACATGAATAATGCAACAACGGCTGGAAAGCAAAAAGTGCCGTTACGACTCAGTACATCTATTACCCTGATGGTCTCTGCGGTGATTGTTTCTGTACTATTGGTGGTTCACACACTGTTCTTCGTTCAGCTCAGTCAGATGGCTCAAGAGGGTCTGCAAAATAAAGCGGTTGCCGTCGCTCGGGCCTTATCTTTTTCGCCGACCATAATCAACGGACTTACTGATCCTAACGCCGGACGACAAATTCAGGCTTATACCCGCGAAGTTCAGAAGGCCAATGACCTGCTATTCATAGTTGTGACTGATATGAAAGGCATCCGTTATTCGCATCCAAATGCTGAGATGATCGGTCAACATTTTATCGGCAATGATTTACAACCGGCGCTAGAAGGTAAAGAAAATAGCGCGATAAACCGAGGCGTGCTGGAAAGAGCAGTACGTATTTTTATTCCGGTTTATGAGACTCATGGCAAACAAATCGGCGTTGTTGCCATTGGGATTTCGCTAACCAGTATTGATTCTGTTGTAAGTGAGACTCGTTGGACTATCCCCTGGACCATATTATTTGGTGCCCTCATTGGCTCACTCGGCACTTGGTTTTTAGTCAAAGCACTGAAAAGAATTATGTTAGGTTTCGAACCCTACGAGATATCTAACCTGTTTGAACAGCGAAACGCCATGCTGCAATCGATTAAAGAAGGCGTCATCGCCGTTGATGCGGACTCCCGTATTACCGTGGTCAATCATGAAGCGAAGCGTTTATTTAAGCAAAGTGGCCCAATGGAGAATTTATTACTCAGCAACGCCAGCAAATATTGGCCTGTGCGTTTGTATTTACAACAGGTATTGGAAACCGGAATTGCCCGTCGTGATGAAGAGATAAACTTTAACGGCAGTATATTGCTCACCAACACGGTTCCTGTCGTGGTGAAAGGCGATATTATCGGTGCAATTGCGACGTTTCGCGATAAAACTGAAGTCAGCCAATTAATGCAACGCCTGACGGGTATGGTGCATTATGCTGATGCATTGCGAGCACAATCGCACGAATTTATGAATAAACTCCATGTAATTCTGGGTTTATTGCATATGAAGTATTACCAGCAACTCGAAGACTATATTGTTAAGACATCGAATAATTATCAGGCGGAAATTGGCTCCCTGCTGCGCAAAGTAAAATCGCCGGTCATTGCCGGTTTTCTACTGGGAAAAATCAACCGCGCGCGCGATTTGGGAATCACATTATCCATCAGTGACGACAGCCTGTTACCGGATACCGATAATGAGCAAGTCACGACAACTCTCATTACTGTTTTGGGTAATCTGATTGAAAATGCGATGGAAGCTATTGGTAGCCAGTCTCAACGGGAGATCAATGTCAGCTTCCATTACCAAAATGGCCGAGTACATTGTGTTGTCAGTGATGATGGCCCGGGTATTGCCGCGGAACTACAAGATCGTATTTTTGATAATGGTTTTTCCACCAAAGGAAATGAACACGGCATCGGCTTAAGCCTGGTTCGACAAAGTTTAGAAAATATCGGCGGTCATATTGAGTTCGATTCTGAAGCCGGTATTTTTACACAATTCTTTATTAGCCTTCCCTACGACATGACCTCCAGTGACAATTTTTCAAACAACATCAGCGCGGTAAATCATGATTAATGTATTAATAGTGGATGATGATGCAATGGTAGCTGAGCTGAACAAGTGTTATCTGAGCCAGGTAGCCGGTTTCAACTGCTGCGGTTCAGTATCCAGTTTGCAGCAGGCCCGAGAGCATTTAATGGCAGCGGAGCACCCTATAGACTTAGTTTTATTGGATGTTTTCATGCGCCAAGATAATGGATTAGACTTATTGCCAGTCTTACGCGAATTCAGTGAACACACTGATGTCATTGTTATTTCTTCCGCCACAGATGTGAATACCATCAAAAAAGCGCTGCAATACGGCGTTGTTGATTACTTAATTAAGCCATTCCAATTTTCACGTTTTGAAGAAGCACTTTCGACTTATCGCGAAAAACAAAGTTTGCTGGGACAACGTGAATATTGCGCTCAAGAAGATGTTGATTCCTTATTACGCCGCAGTAATGCCACACCGGTTGAGCGGAAAAAACTCCCTAAAGGATTAACCGCACAAACCCTGCGTACTGTATGTGAATGGATTCAAGAAGTGCAAGATGGGGAGTTCTCGACGGAGCAGATGGCAAATGCTATTGGAATTTCACGAGTTTCTTGCCGCAAGTATTTAATTTATCTATCTGACACTGAAGTTCTGAGTACTAAGGTTCTGTATGGTGCGACGGGGCGTCCGGTTTACCTTTATAAACTGTTACCCAGCCAGCAGGAGGTCTTAAAACAATATTGCCAATAGCACTCGCGCCGAACACAACTCAATTCCCAATAACAAACGGCATCTCTTATCGGATGCCGTTTGTTATATCATGACGACAAAACCTTTATTTACATAATCCAACCCAATAGTAATGTGGCACCGATAACAGTGGATGCCCCGCCAATTCGGGTGGCTATCTGGGCAAAAGGCATTAGTGACATCCGGTTAGACGCAGATAAAATAGCGACATCGCCCGTCCCACCTAACCCACTATGACAACTGGTCACGATGGAAGCTTCCACAGGGTACATATTGAGATAAGGGGCGATAATGAAACTGACCGCGGCCATTGACAACACAACTGCTCCGCACACCACGACGTATCCTACAGAGAACACCGCAACAACACTTTCTAACGGAACATACAGCATTCCCAGACCAATCATCAGGGGCCACACCAATGTTGTAGAGACAAATTTATACCAACTGTGAGCGCCCTGTTCCATTTTTGACGGAATAACTTGCGCGTATTTACACATCACGGCGATCAAAATCATCAGTACCGGGCCGGGAATATGCACAATTTTCTCAAACAAGCCCCCCACAATAAAGAAAGCGCAGGTCATCAATAACCCACCGCCCATCAACTGAAAATCAGCTTGTTTTGGCCCTTCTTGCGAAGTAAATATCGCATTGTCTTGAGCCGAGCGAATTAGCATCCCCTCACCATTCAGATCCTTGCGGCGCATACCAATTCGGGCTAATACTCCGGCACAAATAATGGCAAAAATGTTGCCCACAACCGCTGCGGGAGCCAGTTGGGCCACATAAACATCGGGAGCCTGCCCCAGAATTGCCGAGTATGCCAATGATAACGGCAAGATACCTTCACCAATACCCCCACCGATAATTGGCACAATAATAAAGAAGAAAGTGTGATAAAGGGTAAAACCGAATAACTTACCCACCAGCAAGCCGGTAGCAACCGCAGTTATCGTTCCGACGACTAGCGGGACAAACATACGCGTCATACCCTGAATGAGCACCACACGATTCATACCAAGAATGCTGCCGACGACCAGACTGGCGATGACAAAATAGAGTAAGTTCGCCTCCTTCATCAGCAAATGAACTGTATCCAGGGTATTCGTTTGGAAAATACCGAAGTACACCAACACCGATGGCACCATAAGACACAAAATAGCCGGGCCACCAATATCTTTCAGTACCGGTATATGGCGGCCAATATGGGATAACACAAAACCCATCGTCATAATTACCGCCAAACCACCAATCATATTTTTCGGTAAATAACTGGCATAAGACGAAATAAACACAATGGCCGAAATGGTCATAAATAAAGCCATCGGCATCGTGTTTATATTCATTTGATTTATGTGCGTAATTAACTTTCTGATGGAAAACTTATCCGTCATGTCGATATCTTCAGCGGGAGTAAGAGTGATTTCTTGATTTGTTTTTTTCATTTTAGACCTACTGTTGGGTAGTACCTAAGGAACGAGAAGTAACGTATTGAATGTTATGGCTGTTAAAATAATTTAATATCTTTGCCGATATTCTTCAGAAAACCATCGACTAACCTGTCACTTAATAATTACCAATTAATATCAATAATAAGAAATAGGGAGTAACCCTGTAAATATACAGTATCAATGTAGCACTGCCTTTTAAATAAGAGAATAACCCGCATGGATATACTTATTGCATTTGCGAGCATATCGACAGGTTTATTTTAATTAACTTAACTCGGAGTTTTGTAATTAAATAATCTAAAGAGACTCAACTTTCTCTGTTATGCTTTTTAGTTGATAAAGAGAAAAATATTATTCTGGTGCAAACATTCACCTCCAACCTCCGTGTCTCACACAGATGATACAGTCACCTTAGGATAGCCCGCCAGCAGGTGCTTAGCCGCTATCATCACTGACCACCAAACCCACGACGACTCACCATGCTCTATAAATCTGGGAGTGATGTATTAGTGCCTAATTTATAGCCATGTAAATATCATTATAAACAATGCATTTTATGCGTAAAAATAAATAATAACTCTGCTAAAAAATCCATCTAAAATAAATCACCCCCCTTCCATTAAGACGAACTGCAGTTTCATACAAAAATGACAGCAATACAAAATAAAACAAATCGAAAAAATGTGATTATAAATAATATACAAAACAATTTGATGGCTAAAAAACAAACTCGCCATATTCTCCTATGGAACAGTTAGTTACGAGTTGCTCTAAAAACAACCAATAGCCATGACAAATGTATAAATATAGGAACATATGGTGTGGTTATATATTAACCTAAGGCATTCAATTACTGATATTGCTAATACCGCAAAAAAAAATAATTTATAAGTGAATATTTTTTTGCCTCATCACGACAGAAACGATAGCATGCCCTCCCATAATTCAAGAGCAGTGATAAACACATAACAAGCGAAGGCGCTAAGACGCTATTTATGCATTAACCTTTAGCAATCGGTTGCAGTAATATATTCACAATGATTGCATAACAGACAGGAATATAGGGAATATCTATCATGTCAGGAAAGCACTCTGTAGAAACCCATCAGGCCGCGAGAAAACGCTGGTTAGACTCTCATGATACTGGCTATGAAAAAAGTATGGGCCGGCGTCATATACAGATGATAGCAATTGGCGGGTCTATCGGTACTGGTTTATTTTTGGGCACTGGTGCTCGTTTGCAAATGGCAGGCCCAGCATTAGCTTTGGCTTATTTGGCTTGCGGGATTTTCTCCTTTTTCATTCTCAGAGCCCTCGGTGAACTGATCTTACACCGCCCCTCCAGCGGCAGCTTTGTTTCGTATGCTCGTGAATTTCTTGGCGAAAAAGCATCCTACGTTGCCGGATGGATGTATTTTCTGAACTGGGCAATGACTGGGATCGTCGACATCACGGCGGTTGCTCTCTATATGCACTACTGGGGTACTTTCTCTGATGTCCCCCAATGGTTATTCGCGTTAGGCGCACTTTCAATTGTCGCTACCATGAATATGATTGGCGTGAAGTGGTTTGCAGAAATGGAGTTCTGGTTCGCCTTGATAAAAGTCGCCGCCATATCTATATTCCTGGTGGTGGGTGTGGTCTTTCTTGGCACCGGTCAAAGTGTGGGCGGGCACCCGTCTGGCATGCATCTCATTACTGATAATGGCGGATTCTTCCCACACGGGCTGCTCCCTGCATTAATATTAATCCAAGGGGTAATATTCGCTTTTGCAGGTATCGAATTGATTGGTACTGCGGCCGGTGAATGTAAAGACCCAGAAAAAATGCTCCCTAAAGCCATCAACAGTGTGATCTTACGTATTGGCTTGTTTTATGTCGGCTCAGTCGTTTTGTTGGTGTGCTTGCTACCGTGGAGTGCCTATCAAGCGGGTCAAAGCCCTTTCGTCACATTCTTCAGTAACTTAGGTGTTCCTTATATTGGAACGATCATGAATATTGTGGTGTTATCTGCCGCGCTTTCCAGCCTTAACTCTGGCCTATATTCAACCGGCCGTATCCTGCGTTCGCTATCAATGGGGGGGTCTGCGCCGAAATTCATGTCGAAAATGAGTCCTCAATCAGTTCCTTATGCCGGAATACTAGTGACTGTGGGTATCTATGTTTTCGGTGTCGTGCTCAATTATCTGGTTCCATCGCAGGTATTTGAAATTGTGTTGAATATTGCGTCATTAGGGATTATTAGCTCGTGGGCATTCATCATTGTGTGTCAGATGAAGCTACGTCAGGCAATAAAAAATGGAACGGCTAAACCCGTGTCCTTCAAAATGCCCGGAGCTCCTGTCACATCCTGGTTAACGCTGCTTTTCCTGGCCGGTGTATTAGTGATGATGGCGTTCGATTACCCAAATGGCACCTGGACTATTGCAACTTTACCTATCATCGCCATATTACTGGTTATTGGCTGGTTTAGCTTACGAAAACGCGCCCTTGAGGTTGCCGCCGCGCCCGTAGAGACTTTGATTAAGGAAAGTGATGAGAAAAAAGTGCAATCCACTGAATTACATGAACAAAAATCCGTAGGCTAAATATAAGTATGCAGTATGCAGTCCGCAGGTTGATAACTCGGCCTCCGGACTGTATTTAATACAAGCAATACTAGAGTTCATATCGAGCATCTATTGAAAAGTAAAATGTAAACTGTCGTTTGATTTCGCGCTATTGAACACAATCAAACCACTAGAGTTTGCTCAGAAGAAAATCGCGCAAAACAACCGCCTGATTGTGTTGTGCATCGCGACTGCCATATAACAAAGTAATTGGATGCTGTGTCAACACCTCCAGCAAAGGCTCCCAAGCCGTTGAGTTATTGAGTTGGGCCTGATACCGTTTGACAAATTCTGCCCAATCCAAATGCTGATGAAACCATTGCCGTAAAGCATTATCCGGCGCAACCTCCTTTAACCATACAACCCCCTCCAGCCGCGCCTTACTGATGCCGCGGGGCCACAAGCGGTCCACCAGAAAAGTGTTGGCCTCATAGGGCGGCTGGACATCATAGACCCGTTGCAATGCAATCTTCTTTATACTCACAGCAATCTCCTTTCGCCCTTTCCAACAGTCCAATTACTTTGAAAATAATGGGTGGCTTTGTCTTTATAATCGGGGTGTTCTCTCACCGAGATAATCTTTATCATGACTTTGTTCCCGGCACACTGATCAAGGCGGTAATTCTTTTGAGTAGATGATAATGAAGGCTCGCGGCTAAACACCGGAATAAGTGCAGTTCTCTTTGCGAAATATTGACTCTTTCACTTATAGCAGTCACTTGCCTATCATTTACCATGAGTCGCGTTAGCGTTCGATTTTGCCAACATCAGGGTTTTAGCCGACCATAGATTTTATAACCCGCATATTGTGGGCGTGACCCTCAATATGCGGCATTATTCCTATTTTTGATAGAGATCCCAGCGATTGCCATAGATATCCTCGAACACAACGACCATTCCATAATCTTCTTTGCGGGGCTCCTCGCAGAAAGTCACTCCTTTCGACTTCATTAATTCATAGTCACGCCAGAAGTTATCCGTCTCCAGGAAAAGGAATACCCGACCACCGCACTGATTGCCGATAAATGTAGCTTGGTGTTCATTGGATGAACGGGCTAACAATAAACGGCATTCACTATCTTCACGCGGCGAAACCGACACCCAACGCTTGCCGGGTTGCGGCTCATCTTCTCTCAGAACGAAACCCAGTTTTTCTGTATAATATTCAATCGCTCTATCGTATTCATCAACCACAATAGCAATATACCCCATCCCTCTTTTTTTACTTGTCATACCTTATTCCTATCCATCACCCGTTAACATATGTCAGACACCCTAATATAACTCGCCTGGTCGTATCTGTTCTGCGCCCTACAAGATTAGCGCCGCAACAACAAATGGTAAATAACACCTTATGCAATATCTCTACACCAGTAATGACTTATTGGAGGTTTAATCACTGCCTCACACTGCACTGTCCATGATAATTATTTATTCATAAATACGAACATGTTATATTTCTTCCAGTTAAATTATTGGTGAATAAAAATGACCACAGTGACGATTAATACAACCAGACAGATGAAGAAAAAAAACATCATGCTGGTAACTCGCACATTAAAATCATTAGTATCTGCAACCAAAGGCGATATATCCGACCAAACTGGGTTAAGTTTGGCTACCTGTGGTACAATCCTGAATGAATTGTGTGCTCAAGGAGAGGTTATTGAAGAATCTCTCGATGAATCCCGCGGTGGTCGGCCAGCAAAACGTTATATATATAATTCCAATTACTTTAGTATATTAAGTGTTTATGCCGAAGGCACTAATGACACAGGTATTATCTCATCTTCACTGGCCTCTGCTGACGGTAAAATCATTGAGGAATATAACGAAAATTATAATAATTTTACTGCGGATATGTTAATTAGCCACATACAAGAGATAGTAGAAGAACATCATAATATCAAAGCACTAGGTCTTGGCTTACCGGGTGTTGTCGTTGATGGGAAAGTCTTAACCTGCGATATTACCAACCTTGAAGGGCTGGACATCACTGAACAGCTAAATAGACAGTTTGGTATCTTTGTCCAAGTCGGTAATGATATGAATTACACTGCATTTGGCTTTTATCGGAATAATTGCCGTGATATAAAGGATCCCATTGCTTATATTTTCATGCCCCCAAGACAGTGTGCTGGCTGTGGTATCGTTATTTCTGGGGAGATGCTACGTGGTGCGAGCCAATTTGCGGGTGAAGTTTCAAAGCTACCTTTCTACGATAATTTAACCGCCGAAACAAATTCTTATTTTAACCCCGAGATTGAAAAACTGATTCATATTACTTCATCTTTAATCGCGATTATTAACCCCATTACCATAGCAATATCAGGAAATGAAATCACTCAGACATGTATTGATGAGTTATCCATTGAGTTATTAAAAAAGTTTGACAGCAAACACCTCCCTCACTTTGTATATCGCGACTCAATAAAATCTGATTATCATAATGGCATATCAGAATATACTCTCGACGCCTACAATAATTTTAGAGTCTTTAACAGCTAACCCTCACCTAATCCACTATGGTGGAAATCCCACCTTGACATAAAAATCTCACATCAATATTGGCCTCTTCCCCCCGATCCCATCCCCAGTGACAAGCATTTCGCCCAACACGAATGTCCTTGACATCTTGAGTAGCATCATTATATTTTACGACTTAATACAAGTCTTTTATAAAGTAATTTAACCTTGATTACGAACTTAATTTCGCCACAATTCACCAGAGAAAGGTCACCACAGAATGTCTAGCTATACACTCAATACCCCTCTGGATACTTATGCTAAACGAGCATCTACGCGAGCCATTTTCTTCGTCGCAGGATTTGCTATGGGGCTTTGGGCTTCGCTGGTGCCCTATGCACAAAATCGCCTGCATTTTGATGCTGGCTCATTAGGATTACTGCTGCTTTGCCTCGGGACAGGGTCACTATTGGCTATGCTTTTTTCCGGGAAACTTATTGGTCGTTTGGGATGCAGAAAAATCATGTTATTAGGCATCGCCCTCACCTGTATCTTCCTTCCAACCTTGGCAATCATTGACCAATTTCCCTTTATGGCATTATGCCTATTCTTTTTTGGTGCGGGTATTGGCCTCGCGGATGTTGCCGTGAATGTCCAAGGTTCACTGGTTGAGCAGTCATCTGATAAACCACTCATGTCAGGTTTTCATTGCCTTTTCAGTATTGGTTCAATCGCGGGCGCAGGCGGTGGAGCAATACTGTTTACACTTGGCTTAATGCCGCTAACAGTGACATTTATTGCTATTGGTGTCATCGCTATTATTACTGCCACGGTATTCAGTGAATTAATCCCCTTTGGGGATCATAAAGAACCTAATGCGGTGGGAATGACAAAACCAAGGCCTAATTTCCGCCTCGTGTTAATGGCATTAATGTGCATGATTTGTTTTATGGCGGAAGGTGCAATATTAGATTGGGGTGGTGTTTTCCTGACTAACGATCGTGGCCTTGATATTACGCATGCTGGCTGGGGATTTGCCATTTTTGGTGTAACGATGTCAATTATGCGTTTCACTGGTGACAAAGTTGTTAGCCTCTTGGGGCGCAAACGTGTATTGGTGCTGAGCAGCATTATCGCCATGAGCGGCTATGCGGTTGCGGTCATTATACCTGACTGGAAATTCACACTACTTGGTTTCGCTCTGGTCGGAATTGGGGCCGCAAATATTGTTCCCGTGCTAATAACACTGGCAGGTCAGGAAAAAGTCATGCCAGTTAATATGTCAGTAGCCATGGTCGCAACATTAGGTTATTTCGGCGTGCTGGGCGGGCCTGCACTGATTGGCTTTATTGCCCACTTAACTGACCTTTACACTGCATTTTCTATTGTGGCACTCACATTCCTTGTTATTGCTGTTGGTGCATTCAAGCTAAAATATGTCAACGAGTTGCCCTCGCTTCAAGAATAGATACAGCAGAAAATTATTTTTAAAAGTTTCGCTAAAGAAAAAAATTGTGACTGAGTATGGTAATTTTACCGCTAGCAAAAATTTGCTAGCTTTTTTTTAGACAAATAACGCTAAGATATTCTATATCAAGCTAATATCTTCAATATGTTATAGAGGGAAGCAAAATGAGCATTAAAATTGTTGCTGTTGATATGGATGGAACCTTTCTTAACGACCAGATGAGTTTTGATAGGAAACGATTTAGCACGCAATATTTGCAATTGAAAAATAATGGAATAAAATTTGTTGTCGCCAGTGGCAATCAATATTATCAGCTTATTTCATTCTTCCCGGACATTGCTCATGAAATCGCATTTGTCGCAGAGAATGGGGCCTATGTGAGTAATGAAAATGCAGAAATATTTTGCGGGGCGCTGTCGGATGAAAACCGTGAGAAGGTTCTAAAAATATTACTACCAATACCCTACCTTGATATCATCGTTTGCGGAAAAAACGGAGCTCATATGCTCAGTTCATCAGATAACGCTTTCTTCACCACCATGAGCAAATATTATCATCGCCTTAACATTGTTGATAATTTCAATCAGATAGATGAGCCCGCATTCAAATTTGCAATCAGCTTGCCCGATGAAAAATTGGCTGATTTTATGCAGTTCATTGAAACGGAATTAGCCGGCATTGTAGCCCCTGTTTCCAGTGGGCATGGCTCAGTTGACCTTATAATACCAGGGGTACATAAAGCCAACGGCATTAAATTGCTCCAAAATATATGGGGTGTGAAAGACGAAGAAGTCGTGACTTTTGGTGATGGCGGCAATGATGTAGAAATGTTACAGCATGCCGGTTTTGGATTCGCCATGGCAAATGCACCCGCTCGTATTAAAGAAATAGCGAAATATCAGGCAGACTCAAATAATGACTCCGGAGTGTTAAATATCATTGATAAAATTTTAAGCAAACAACCTCCGTTTGCATAAAATTTATGGCTCCCACAGGCCATCCTCATAGCACCTGATCAATAAAGCGCGAGCAGGTGCTCATTATTTTTCCCGTGAAAGCGAGTAAAGTTTCCAGTCCATAAAACTCATTCCTGATAACGAATTTAAGTAAGCAGAAAATGCGGGATATACGAAATACTAAAAGACAAAAAGGTAGACTAAATAACCATCTCCACAATATAATCAGATTATTCGTACACCAATATATATAAGGAGGATTGCCATGTTGACCCGTGAAATGTTTTTAGTTTCGCTCGTCCTTAGCGATCGTCATAGCTCAAGCACCCCCGGTATCGTACTGCGATAACCTGCTTGAGCGAAGCAAACTAATAATCTGAGAACTTCCCTCCGGCTTACCGGTTATCGTCAGCAATTTTCGACGATAGGCATTTTAATGCCTGAAAATCTGGATAAGCATCATGAGTACATTACTTTCTGCACAATCTGTCTGTTACAACAACACGTTCGGCCCATTGCTGACTGAGATCTCTTTTAGTCTGAAAAAAGGCGATCGCATCGGCCTGATTGGCCATAATGGCTGTGGCAAAAGTACACTTTTAAAAATCCTCAGCGGCGCACTTTCTGAAACTTCTGGCGCTATCACTGTGGCAAATCAATGTGTGATGGCGACCGTGGAACAGCATTTGCCCCCCGCCTTGAACAATGCCACATTGAAAGATGCGGTTATCAATCACCTGCCAGACAGCCTGCATCAACCTGAACATTGGCAAGCCGAAGTTCTACTCACCACACTAGGTTTTGATGAAACCTCCTGGTCGTTAACTGCTGGAACCCTGAGTGGCGGGCAGCATACGCGGCTGTTACTGGCACGAGCACTGGTGCGCCAACCCGATTTACTGCTACTGGATGAACCCAGTAACCATCTGGATTTACCGACGCTACTATGGCTTGAACAGTTCCTACAAAACTGGAGTGGCAGCTTTGTACTGGTATCACACGATCGCAGCCTGCTGGACCGCGTAACCAACTGTACCTGGATCCTGCGCGATAAAACTTTGCAATTCATTCGTCTGCCCTGCACTCCCGCGCGAAAGGCATTGGAGGAGAAAGACATTACCGATATCAATCGCCATCAGTCCGAGCAAAAAGAGATCGACCGCGTAGCGAAGAGTGCCAAACGGTTGGCTATCTGGGGCAGCGTGTATGACAACGAAAAACTGGCGCGTAAGGCTAAACAGATGGAAAAACAGGTCGAGCGAATGAAAGGAGAGCAAACGCGACTGACGGCCAGTCATCAATGGCAATTACAACTCCATGGCGAAGCATTACCCGCTGACCGCGTGTTGGCGCTGTCTAATTTACAGATACGCCCTGCGCCAAGAGCACCAGTTCTGTTCGAACTGGACGAGGTCAGGGTAAAAAGTGGCGATCGCATCGCGCTAGTTGGCCGCAATGGCTGCGGTAAGTCATCGTTATTACACCGTTTATGGCAAGCGTTTCACCAACCAGAAACCACCGACACGGGCATAGTTTTCCATCCCAAGGTCCGTGTGGGCTATTACGATCAAAGCCTGCAGCAATTACATGATAACGATTCGCTCAATGACGCACTGGTGCCTTTTGCACCATTAACGGAAGACCAGCGGAAAATGGCACTTATCGGCGCGGGTTTCCCTTATCTGCGCCACCAGCAAAAGGTCAGCACCCTCAGCGGCGGCGAGCGCTCGCGGCTGTTGTTTATCGGGCTTACGCTAGCGAACTATTCATTGCTGCTACTGGATGAGCCGACCAACCACCTCGATATGGAAGGTAAGGAGGAACTGGCACAAACGCTAAAAACGTTCAGCGGCGCAGTATTATTAGTCTCGCATGACCGCACACTGATTGAACAAAGTTGCAATCACTTTTGGTTGATCCACCAACAGCGGCTTGAGAACTGGCACGACTTAGCAGCGGTCTACAACATTCTGGCCGATAAAGTCGTTATGACATCGAGTTCAATTTCAGCCGTTGCCACTGAAGTCATTACCGCGCCAAGAGAGAGTGAGGAAGAGTGCTTGCTGACAACCTTACTGGAACTGGAAGCCAAACTGGCCGAGGATTTAGCGCGTAAACCTAAACACCAAAAAATCATCTTGCAACGTGAGTGGCAGCAACAAATCGACCAGCTTAATAAGCTGCTAGATTTGGGTTCTGAGGGCAATCGAAATTAAAACAGATTCAAATGCTTTAAACTTAAAGGTCCGGCGAGAAACGACTGAAAGGGTAAACTGGTTGGCTAAATCAAAATAATCATTTGAATAGCTCTGCGCGAGGATAACCAATAAGCCTCATCATTTCCTGATGGGGCTTTTTTATACATTTAACTATATCTGACCTGCACAAATAACCAACCGAGCCGGAGATTTTGGTCACTTCATATCCGATCTCTCAAGATTTAAGGAGCTAAAATCGCTGTGCTTACACTGGCAACAGATATAATCGTGAAATAGCATGGTGTCGTCATCTACATGAAAAGTTGCAATCAGTTCTTTATTAGGTGAACAGTCAGATTCGCCTGTCGACTGAAAATTCGTTATTATCTGCTGCCACTCTCCATCCGGTCAGCCTGATGTCTACGATTCGCGATACCTTTATTGCCCCGCCCTGCTATGACAAGATAGAAACGCTCTATCAGGACGATCACCTGGTGCTTATTAATAAACCCTCGGGGCTGCTCAGCCTCTCGGGGGAAAACCCGCAGAATATCGATTCAGTACATCATCGGCTGGTGCAGATATTCCCGGGTTGCACCCTGGTCCACCGCCTTGACTTCGGAACTTCCGGGCTGATGGTGATTGCCCGCAATAAGACTATCAATGCCGCCCTCTGCCAACAATTCAGTCAGCGCACAGTAACCAAGATCTACAGCGCTCTGCTTTGCGGACATCTGGACGACAACGAAGGAGTGATCGACGCTGCGATTGCTAAAGACCCGGCGCTGTTTCCGCTGATGTCGATTTGCGCAATCCACGGCAAGCCCGCTCGCTCCCATTATCGGGTCGTTGAGCGCTTTTATCACGAGTTGGAAGACAAGACGCAACTGCCGTTGACGCGAGTTGAACTAACCCCGGAGACCGGGCGCACCCATCAATTACGGATTCACTGCCAGCAGTTGGGCCACCCTATTTTGGGCTGCGACCTGTATGGTGGCCGCCTGCTGCCAGGCACAGAACAAACACCGCGGCTAATGCTACACGCCAGTGAATTGCATTTTATTCACCCCATCAGTGAAGAGCGGATCAATGCTCATCACGCCTGCCCGTTTTAGCCGAATGACAAACATGCATATCATATTTTTGCGCTATTCATAAACTGGCTGGCTATTAAATCTTAATGAAAAGTCCTGAAGGACTTTTCATATATAAGTATCGGCAAAACATTAACTACCACATCAAATCATCTGGCACTTTAAAATCGGCATACGGATCTTCTTCGTCTTGCTCTTCCTGACTAAGCGCACTATTTAATACAATACTGTTCGCGTCTCGCTGCATAATTTTATCCGCTACGACCGCGGGGATAATAGCGTATTCACTCTCACCACCGTTATCAACAACCAAACGAGCAATGGCGAGACGCCCACTAATCAGCTGAGCTTGAGTCAGTTTATCCACAACTATTTTTTTAATTAAATTATTATCTGTGAAGTTAAAACCAATATTGCCTTTTGAAATGTCGATTCTGTTCATTTCAATAAGCTGCTTCACCTGAGCTTTATACTCTTTAGATAAAGCCGCTTGTTTTTGTTGTTCGCTTAGCAGTTTATCGCGCTCAAGTTGTGCTTTTTTATTTTCTTCCACCGCCTCTCTTGCCTCACGAGCCTGAACTCGTGATTTTTTAGCCGTTCGTTGAACCTTAGCCATTTTTTTGCTGGTCACTAATCCAGCTTTTAGCATCTGCTCTTGTAAGGTGAGTTTTGTCATCTTATTTTCTAAACCAGTTGAATAATGTGTGGGATTATACCTGTAATTTTGGTGACTGTACCAGATTCCCGGTTGATGAAGATAAGCGGTGATAGCTGTAGCGCGGATTGCAAAGGTCTATTTTCCTGTGCGCGTAGCTCCCACAACCTTTTAATTGATAACCTCATAACTGCTTTGTTTCACATTTACATTCTTTTTGCACTTATCAAGATCACGGCCTAAGTTGATGACTAAACCTGTTCAGCACCTTGATTCAATGGCCTCCAAATTTGTTTTGGTCAGTTTCAGCGCATCCCACTGGTTAATAAAGTCTCAATTACTGATTATCTAACACTTTAATATATAAAAATTACTCTAAATTTCAATCTGATAAAAATATACCAGTAAGTAAATTATCATTGGTTTAATTATTGTTTCATCACTCCTTGTAAAATAATGGCCAATTAAACATATAAAGGAACCTTTTCATTTGAAAATTTCAATCATTGCAGTAACCGTTATATTCAGTGCCATTTTAAGCGGATGTGCAGTACAAAATGACAAAACACAGTTTCACGGCGTAGGTTTGACATATCAGTCAGATATCAAAAAGCTAGATAACGGAGATTACTTCACAGAGGTTGAAGCGGCACCGGCAGCAGGCCGAATTAAAGGTGCTATTGGCGCAGCCAGCAAAAAAGCATCAGACTTTTGTCGGGTACAAAATAAAGCCATGAAAGAAGTGAAGACTGATATAGATACTCATTTGCTGGTTAATGGTGTTGCTCATCTGACTTTCCAATGCGTCTAACTATCCGTAAAGATTATTAATTATCTATGATCCCCAGAGAGCTGTTGTAAAAATGGCTCTCAATCCGCAATTTGATTGGTATTCAACCGCTATCTATTTCTCCAGAGGTGGTGCGCTGATTCCCCGTGAAGAATACATCATGCGCATTGCCTACGGCGAAAACCACTGAGAAGATTTTCGGCATCTATTCCACGCGCTTAAGGAAGGAGTCTTGGAATAAACCGGGCACGCCGGTAAGGGATTTCTATGCATATTATTTAATGATACCACTGCCATGACGTTCACAAAGAATTACAGCTGACCGTTCTTAAAATACCGGTCCCAGTATGGTGGAGAACCAATTTCATCAACTAGGAATTTTAGGATTTCACGCGTGCGGTGAGAACGAAGCTTATTTTCAGGATAAAGAACGTGAATATAGGTCGGGACGGGCTCCGAAGAGATATCCCATTCAGGTAGTAGTCTTGTAAGGCTATTGCTTTCAAACAGGTCCGGGCTGAAAATCCACGTCGGAAACAGCACAATGCCTGCTCCATCCTGCGCAGCAGCGACCAGTGCCCCGGCATTATTGCTGCTGATCCCACCACTAACATCAATATTATTATACTTATCTTTTACCGATGTCCGGTAATACCAGCGCTGCGCGCCAGATACTCCCCGGTACAGCAGACAGTTGTGATTAAGGAGATCTTCCGGCCGTGCCGGTGTTCCGTGCTGCTTCAAGTAGCTTTGGCTGGCTGCAACAATATAACTCTGATCACAGATAACCTTTCCGAGCATACCGGAATCATCGACCGTACTTACCCGAAAAGTAATGTCATTTCCCTCCTGGATGGGGTCATTGAAGCTATCAGTAAGGGTTAATTCGACTGACACTTCTGGATACTTGACCCAAAGCCGGCTGATGAGATTTGCGATATGCAGCCTGCCCAGCGCCTCCGGCGCATTGATTCTGACTTTTCCACTGATGTGATGGCTGTCCTGTGCGATCTGCTCAGCGGCGTTGTCCAGCAGGTCCAGAGCCTCCCTGACCTGAGTCCGGAAGTAGCTACCTTTTTCTGTCAGTGTTACTGCACGTGTACTTCGGTAAAAGAGCTGCTGGTTGAGCTCCTTTTCAAGCGCTGCAATATCACGAGACACCGATGATGCCGGTACGCCGAAATGACGTGCGGTCGCGCGTGAGGGTCAGGGGTATCTGTTTAATCCCGGTATTTTCAATGACGAGCAAATCGCGGGCTGGAAGCTGACTACGGACTCCGTACACTCAGTCGGAGGGAAAATACTAGATAGCGCTGAAACATCCCCGTGCTAGTTAGCCCGCAGAAACTAATAATTCATAGGGGCGGAAGCTCACCACTTCCTCACCCACCCAATCATTTAATTCCATTAGCCGTTCCTGTAAAGGGCTAATTCGTTGATGGCAAATACCCGCGCGGTGCGTTTATGCGTCAGCGCCAGCAAAACATATTCAGGCACAACAAAACCCAGACGGATCCCCCTTTATTCCGCGCAAGAAAAAGCGCCGCGATAAACAAGGCAGCGTCAAGCGTAAGATGTTTACCAAACTGCGCACCGCCCATTTTATCAAAAATGAATCCAACGCCGATGAAGCTGTTGTCACTTTCAGTGGCAAAGTTAATAATCTGGTGCGGGTGCATCACTACGGCTTGCGGAATAAAGTCACAAAGAACGGGCCAACGGTTAAATATGAGTGCCGTCAGTTATTGGGCTTTACTGACGGCGATAGTGAATGGATTGGGGATCTGGCGTTGGATCTTATTGGTAAGTGAATTTTTCTCGTCCATTATTTAATTATATTTTCTCCCCATCTATTTGCTCGATTAAATGTTTTAACATCATTAAACCTTACCCCCATATCTTTCATTACTTTATGTGCAAATGGTGCTGATAGTTGCCTGATATAAAAAGGCTCATTTACAACAAAGTGATGTATTGCATGAGTGCTGCCAAAGTTAAAACAAAATAGGTTGAACGGTAAAAGCCACCAAGGATTAAGCACCTGCGTTTCCTGAATAGTATTGCCACTTTCATTATCACCATAATAATGCATGTTTGAGCTTACGAAATGTAAGCAAAACGACCACAGGATATTGGGCGCCGTGATTATTACCATTACTACATCAATAACATTGAATACTTTTAGCGTCATTTCTGACCAAGTTATTGCGACTCCAAGTAAAGGTGAAACAATATTTATCAAGTGAAATATAATAAATGAATATGCAATTAATGAGTGTAAAACTGAGAGTGGGAAAAATGCCTTAAGTGCCTTCTTAAATAACTTTCTTTTTTCTTCCCTCGATTTAGCTTGTAATATCACTACAGCTGTAGCAACTATAAAATCACTAATCATCCATAGTCTCAGCAGCCCCCAGCGCTGACCATTAGAAAGCAGCCTTTCTTCTAAATCCTCATATGTTCCTGGCATTTGGTGATGCCTTAGGTGAATTTTTCGCCTAACCCAAGGGTTAGCCGTACTAGGGCGAACACTCCATACTATGGCCATCATTATGTTATGCATGACACGATTCCTTTTGAAATATAAACTATGAATTAAATCATGTTCAATTTCATGTACCACAGAAAGGCAAAGGGCATTAATTATGATGCATCCCCACCATGCGATATACCCATTGAGATAACATAATGAACTAACGATAAAAATCCCAATAGAGAAAGATAATATACCAAGACCCAATGCATCCTGGTGCTTTAATATACCATATTTTCTCTCCATTTCTTTGCAGTGATTACTTATGGCCTTTCTTATTTTCTGAGATTTAATTCTGTCATCCTGTTTGTCTATATTAATATTGGTTGTATTCATAGTGTAATTCCTATAGTGATTAATTAGTATGATACAGGTGAGTAAATATCACATCATTCAGTATATAACTTCGAAGTTAACTCCTTTGTATAGTCAGCATTAGCTATTGGTGCTGTTATTAGTTCAGGTGGAGGTGAGATAAGGTTAATCAGATAGGTTATTTTCTCCATTGTAGGAACTATAGGACTTGGACTTTCAGATAGATAAGGTGAAAAGACATTAATTAAATCCAATAACAGCTCATCATCTAAAATATCTGAATTTTGTATCTCCTGAATAACCAAATCTAACCCGTAAGAGTAAGATAATATTTGTGCAGCAGCATGCGATAATGGGTTATGTTGACAATCAGCGACGACTTTCTTCTCTATTTCTTGAGCAAGATTGGCGGGAACAGTCATCGGATTATTAAATCGGTGTGTTCTAACCATATGCTTTGCAATTTGATATGACATTACTGAATTGTCACCAGCATAAGTTAATGCTGCCTCTGCGTCATTCTGCAATGTAATAATTTTATTATAATGATGAAATCCCAAGGCCCCACACATCAAACGACACTGACGCAAAACATCCAAACCCAACGATGTTCCAATATACTTTCCTGCGGAGGCTAGAATTTGCAACTCTTTATAAGAATGCTTATTTTCCCACGAGTTTATAAACATCCTGACAATTATCTTTCCCATAATCATAATCGCAGCCGACTTTAATAATTCAGGATATAATCGTTGGCAAAATAGAGGCTCCATAATTAATGTTTTACATGTTGGCTCATATGATATAATTCTATTTTGAGAGTATTTAAATGTAATATTAAGTGCAGTCGCTGAGGATTTTATTAGCATATACAATGGAATTAGTCTTTCTTGTAAAAAAGTTTCAAATAAATTTATATAACGCTGTGGTTGATCCATTTCGCTATGATATACGCCGTCAGAAGATATGCTGGAATAGCGTTGCAACATAGCATCAAGAGGAATACTAACCTGATTAAATCGAATTGCAGCCATCTGTATTCCGTGCATCCCTCCTTCAGGGCCTACGGCGATGATATTTATACCAGGAAATAATACCCCATCGTCCTTATCCCTTAATGGAACTCGAAACCAATGAGGGCCATGATCAATATCATTAACTATAAGTCTCGCTAATACCATACCCACAGATGCACTGTAGAGAGCATTCCCTATCCAAAACTTACATGAACCAGCGCTTGGGGAGTGAAGGCGCATTTTTTTTTGTTTATGGTCATAGGTTACCGTAGTTTCCAGATTCTTTACGTTAGTGCCGTTGGCAATTTCTGAACAACACATAGAGTATATGCAGTGCATGTTATTTACTTCATCATGATATTTCTCCATCTGAATAGGGTCAGACTGCGTGAACATAACATTCCCAGAAATCAGATGGGTAGATATCGATATTGCTAATGAGTGGTCGAACGCCCCAATTAAACCTATACTTTCACACAACTCATTGAACTTAACTTCTTTACCCTGCCCAAGCCACATATCATTGTGAATTAATTTCTCTTTGAAAATTAATTTCATTCTTTTTACAGTTAAATCTATATAGTCACGCTTGGACATGTGATACTTCAACTCAGCACTGAATAATGGCAACTTAAAAAGTTCTATAAGTTTATTATCAAAGTTCATACAAACTCCAAATAAATTGCTGTGATAATTCTACGCGAAAAACAAAAATACTAGGCATTAAAAATAACAAGCAAGATTAGTATAATAGTTATTAGAATATACATTACACATATTTCAGATTGATTATTAACCATCAACCAAGAAATATAATTATTATAATGAGGTTTTATTTAATAATTTATTTTACATTTATATTAAATGCAATGTTAATTAATTAAATACAATATTAACTAGCATTGCATTATTTAATAACCTAATTTCTCTTACTTTTTTATTTAACTTATTGCTTTCATTTAATTAAATGCTATATGTAAAAATCTAATTTGAAGCTCTGGGGGAACCTTTTATGCCATCCCTCACACAAAACCCATCACATGCCGCGCGCGCCCGTAGGCGGCAGACTGACTGCATGAATATCCTTATTGCTGGTCTTAAACGCCTGTTGGCTAACATTATCCGTATTGGCATCGTCTCAGAGGTCGATCTCGCTAACGGATTGTGCCGGGTCAAAATCGGCAACCTTGAAACCGATTGGCTCAATTGGTTAACCCTGCGCGCCGGTCGGGTGCGTTTTTGGTCTGCGCCCTCCGTGGGTGAACAAGTCATGGTGCTCAGTATCGGCGGTGAACTCACCACCGGTTTTGTGCTGCCCGCCATTTTTTCTGATGCCAATCCCGCGCCGTCACAATCGGCGGATGCCATTGTGATCACTTTTCCTGATGGCGCGCGTTTTGAGTATGAACCGGAAACCAGTCATTTAGCGGTGACCGGAATAAAAACCGCTGCAATCAATGCCAGCGAATCAGTGAATGCCACCGCCCCCAATATTGCCTGTACCGCTTCGGTCAAAATCTTGCTGGATACAGACCCATCCTCGCGGGTGAGCTTTTCAGCCCACACAGCGACGTTAAATCTGGCTCTAAAATCCGGCAGTAGCTTTGCCATCTGGCTGGCTGGCGTGAAAACCTTTTTAGCTTGTGCCATTTTGGTGGCACCGCAATAAACCTCAGCAGCATTCTCACCATCAGCGCAAAACATATACATACCAATGCCAGCCGCAAAGAATGACTTTCCATTTTTACGGCCTACACGGATATAAGCTTCTTTAAAACGACGTTTTTTGCCTTTCTTGGTTACCCACCCGAATATCGATGAAAAGATAAATAATTGCCAAGGTTCAGCTTTTAGCTTTTGCCCTTTTAGATCGCCACTGGAGTGAGGTAACAATTGAACAAAGCAACAGGCCCTTTCTGCCAGATCTCTGTCAAATCGGTAGGGGTAAGTTTTATCATTAATACTGTTTTTTAAATCATCGAGATGGCGCTGGCAGGCAAGCTTAATATATTTCCCAGCAAGTATTTTACCGCTGAGAATATCCCGAGCGTATTGCTGGGCGGCATTTACGTTCGGGTAGCTGGCCATTGAATGTTTCCGTGATTGTGTCCCTATCGATGTAACTATTCGATTGGGACCACGGTCCCAATTTTAAAATTGGTTAAATGCGTTATCACCCGGAACCTTATCTTTATTTGGCGGGTCGCTTCGAACACGGCTTGTTGGGTCCAGTCTTAAAACGACACTGAGCCTGATTAATTGAGAAATGCACTTATCGCGAGTTTTGACCGCAGAACCTAATTTAGCGCCACCGGCCGCAGTTTCATCAGAAAGTCCGGCAGTTTTTATTTCCTGATTGGCGTCATAAAGAATCTGAACCGTATTGCAATATTCCATCAGCAAATAGCAGTCCTGCATTTCGAAACCCTGTTTTATCAGAATTCGAATTGTCCGGTTCCATGCATCGATGGCCATCTCACCCATTAACTCATCAGGCGGTGAAACGGCACGAGTGACACTACCTTTTTGTTGCACTCCGTTTTGGGGTTTTGCACCACCGCCCGGAGCACGAATTCCAGCGCTCATAGGCAACACTCCAAATGTTAAAAAATGTCGAAAAAAAAAGATCTTATTACATGCGCGTAAAAATCTACCGGGACAGGCAGTACCCTAGGGCGAAAGGGGTTAGGGATTTACCCCCCCCCCTCCCTCTGCTTATAGATGATAATAGTTCTCATTAGTGACGTTAATGATATTGATTGTCATTTTTAGGTCTACTTCCCGTGGGTATCTAATTCAATTTCGGCACCAACCAAAGCAAGAGCTGTAAGCCCTTCACCATCAGGATGTTTTGCCAACACGTCTCGAATGGTTGCAGCACAGTCGCTAACCACGCTCTGCTGTTCCGGGGGTAATGTTGTGATATGCCCTTTAATCATCAGCAATGTTTGTTCTTGATAGGTCATTTGATCCTCTCTGTGGCAGTTTTCTTCCAGTGGCACGAAGCACAAAGTGATTCAAGGTTGTCATCGTCATCAGTTCTGCCGTGAGCCTTGGCAACTATGTGATCCACGTGTGTTGCCGCTTTGCCAATTCCATTGCGCCGGTGCTCTTGGCACAGGTAGCCGTCTCGCATTAAGATGCGAGGACGTATTAGATCCCACGGCCTACCATACCCACGCTCATGTCGTGACTGTCCTGGCTTATGCCGCTTCCATCCATCACTGGCATGTTCTGGCTTGTGCTTATCACAGTAGCCCGTTGCATCGATAGTTAACGCTGCACAGCCACTGTGTCTACAAGGCTTCTTTATTCTTGGCGGCATAGTAACCTCTGGTATCGGCCCGTGCTCATACGGTGTCACACTACAGATGGCACCCTTGGATCTTTTATCAGACATTCCAAATAGAAAAGCCTCGGACTATGCCGAAGCTCTGTGAAAGTTGCTAATATGCTTGGATAGGTTGGTATTACAATTTCTTTTAAAGAGATTTTTTGCATGCACATTGATACAAAGTATCGACTATTCGCACTCATCTATCTTACAGCAGCGTATGCTGCTGCTATCCCAGCAATCTATCTGGTACTAGATCTGATTATTGGTGGTGCTCTGATTGATATATGGAAAGGTGAATACTCATTTTTTGAGTTTCTTACATACCAAAAAATAACTTGTTTCAAGCTTTCAGCTGCTGGTGGCTTGCTGGGTCTGGTTTACTGGTTAGCTTTCTGCAGAAAGTACAGATACTTCGACCCACTAGATAAATATTTCAAATGAAAAACCACCGGCTTATAAGGCCAGTGGCGCAGGAATCTATATATCGTAAGGTGTTAAATGCTATTCACAGAGCTAAAATCGCCTCAATCTCTACATTTAGATCGGTTGAAAATAGTTGTGTAACCTGAACTAAAGAACTTGCTGGAAGATGCTCCCCGAAATTACGAAATAGCACAATGCGTAACTGTTCTATATCTTCCAGTGAAGTCACAAAAACTGTCACTTTAATTAATGAACTAAGAGAAGTTTTTTCTGCCAAAGCTATACGATGAAGCTGAGTAAAGATTTCCTCCGTTTGATCTGCAATACACTTCCCTTGAGATGCGGTTCCAAAAGCAGTCAGACCAGAAATATAGAGAGTTTCGCTATGTTTTACAGCATGAACGTAAGGCCCCTTAACTTGACCAAGTTCTGGATAATTCTTCCTGATTAGCCCATTCATTCCTCATATCCTTTTTTTGCTTATTAGGCACTAATCAGACCACATATTTCTTCTTAGACCAATAATCATTAATTTTTCCTCCCGGCATTCTGCCGCCAGCTAATGATTTCATCGAGCCGACCTTTACAGATCCGTAGCTCACGTTTCAAAACCAGCGCATACAACCCACTATCGCCCCAAGTGGTACCAACGAACTCAGGCACTTCACATTCAGTTAATGCTGATTCAGGGGGCCACAACTGGATTAATTCGGCTGACTTATGCGCGGGGCTATTCTTGCAAGATGCTAATGCTAGCGTCAGGCAGAGGCTTGATAGAACAATTATCACTCTCCGCCGAAGCCTTGAACCGCCGGAGCCGCTCGTCACTTTCATTGCGTAGTTTCCTTTCGTTTTCGAGTTGGCGGGTCGTAGCGATACGGTTGGCGGCTTCATTAGCTTGGTATGAATCGATGATATTGCCCAGCACCGTGTTAGTGGCTTGTTCAGCCACCAGCTCCGTTTCCGATTTTTCGACCTTATTTGAGAGGCGGTAGCTGTTAAATAGCAGGGCTGACACAACAACCACCAGCACGGTAATAACTATTCCGATGGCTTTATTCATCAAGCCCCCAGCACGTTAACTCGCTTTCCTGTGCACGGCGTTCTATCTGTCCGTAACAGTTGTTAGAGCGAATACGGCAATCTTTACCGCCGTCATGTATCCAGCGTTTAATCTCAGCGCACGCGCCTTTACGGTCTCCGGCGTTAAGTTTTCGGTAAAATGTGGAAGTGAAGCATTTGCCCGGGCCGATGTTATAGGGACAAAACGAAGCAATACCGGCAATCTGTGGTTCAGTCAGCGGTACCCGTACATTTTTCTTAACCCAACTTATGGCCTTGTCAGCCTCCAACTTGTTCACCGCTGCGCACTTTTCCGCTGATAGCTTCATCCCTTTCACTACCGGTTTGCCATCGACTTGAGTAGCACCACGGCAAACAGTCCAGATCCCCTTTCCATCTGAATAAGATGAAAGCCGGTTACCCTCTTTCTCATCCAAAAGCTGATCAAGAATTATTGTGGTTGGTGCTGCGACCATAATCAGAGCCAGGACAGCCGTGCTTAATTTACTTTTTGTCGAGGCCATCACTCACCATCCGGTTTATAGCCGTGACGACGGTCCCAAATCTTGATACCGGCATTAAGTAGGAATGTCAGAGCCATAAAAAATAACGAACCAAGAACGCCAATCACCGTCCATTCATCCGGAGTGAACCCAGCGATCAGCTCTTTTAACCAAAAAATAAAACTACCACCCGACACCAGGTAGGAAGTATTAGAAGCAATATTGCTCATTTTCATATCTCCCCCTCCCGCTTTGCGGGTTGGGCGCGTAGTTGAGGAATTTAGCCCACCAGCGCAGCCACTCATGCGGAGTAATGTGTGTGGAGTGATTAGGTGACTGATGGGCTAAAACAGAAAACCTCAACTACATGCATTGAGGCTAATTAAGTGATGATCTGATTTCTTCTACTGTTTGGTTAAATCGTTCTTCTTCAAAACCCTACTGAACGGCAATGCAGAGTATCTAAACATAAAAATACGTCTGCGCAGGATGAAGTCACGTGGTTTCAAGATTAAGAAAGATTCAAACTGAGTGTGCTGCTCCAATACGGAAAGCTGGACATGAGGTATTGAAAAAACAGAATAAGCAACCAAATGCAGGCTGCTTATTATTTTACTCAAAGTGGATGAATAACTTCTACTTTATGCTGAAAAACATAGGGGTCCGACAACAGGCAAAATTTATCATCGTCAGGGTAGGTGACAGCGATATGGTAGTCGTTACCTGCGAAAGCTTTAACTGCCTTAATATCCTCCCAATATGTTGCGAGGAAAAAATGCTCCCAGTTCCCTTGGGTAACTCTTCTTACAAAAGCACCTTTATTACCTACGATTTCCTGAGAATGCCTGACTCCCGTTAAATCAAGATGTACAGCAAAGTCCTCAGCATATTCAAGCGGTACACATCCATGCCATGTCCTTACAATCATTGCTCTTCTCCAGCGAAAATTGGGCTAATAACTTAACTGAAAAAAACAGGATCGACCAAAACAATATTCGGGGAACCACCATGCAGGGGGCACCAACCATTGGTGAGACAATGGCCTGAATAGATTGAGATATGAACCCGTTATTCAGTGATGCTCAGACGAATGTAGAGAGCAAAAAACCCCCGCCGAAGCGAGGTTTATTTGACTGTATAAGCGCTACTGCACAACCAACTCTTATCACAATAGTATGTAAAATTCGTAACGAATAGCTTTTTATGGTTTTTTTGTATTAGTTCAAACTGACACCTATTGTACTCTAGGCTCAATCAGATCTGACAGTCAGCCAATTGCGGACGTTCATAGTAATGGGGCATCTGTCTTCAGTTTAATGAGTTATGCATTACGGAATGTTTTCCGTCACTCCCTGGGGCTGACACCGAATGAGCCCCTGACGCGCAATATTTTCCCACACGGGACTCATTTGCGTTTCATGGGTAATCAACCGTTCCAGTAGTGGCCAGTGCGGCTGGTGTAGCTCGGAATTATGTAGATCGTCGCGATACGCCTTCAATGTATCCAGTACGTCAGTGACGGTTTGGGTGTGATGTTAGTTCATATTTTTTCCTCCGAATTGGGCAATGGCGGGCATTATCACTCGGAGTATATAAAAAGCAGGTAACGCAGAGAAAGAAATAAATCCCTGTCGGCGTTACCTGATCTGGCACTGTTGTTTTTCTCGAAGAGTAACGATGATGAAATAAAGTCTAAGATGCCGATCCCGAAGTGCCTGAGTTATAACTGCGTATTGATAGCTGCTAAATGTTAAAGCAACAGACGAGTTTATACCGTACCGGCTTAGGAGAATATCAAATGATTATTGATGAAATAGGATTCTTCGAGTGGGAAGGAGAAGAGAGCGAAAAGCCTGTGCCTGGCCATCTGACAATTGAGGATAACGGGAAAATTCAGCTTGAAATGCTAGCAAAGCTCCCAGGAGACGCGATGTCTCTTGATATTTTTAGCTGGACCCCCGTTGAGAATAAAACCATTCGGGGTGTGCTCAAGCAAACGGGCAGAACCGTGCTGCTTACCGAGCTGAAAGCTCGAGCTGGCTATCTCGGGCAGGAAATATTCTATAATCTTATCGCTGTACGTTGTTTTGTTGCGGACGACCCCATAGCACTCGACAAGTTAGTGGGGCTCAGTCTTCCCTTACATGACCTTGAAGAGTGGTACCTGGCGGGTAACATAAATATGTCAGAGCAGTCTGAGGATATATGGTCTCTCACCGTTGAAAAAAAACAGGACATATCGTGGTCCTTGACCCAGGGCGCTCTGAGCCTCAAAAATCACATCACCGGGTCTTATCCTCATAACAGAAGTCAGAATGTTAATGTGACTCTCGGCACCAGCTTCGAGTATGTGCATCATGAGGTGACAACCTTAGAGGTGCTTCTAAACTGGTTAAAGGGTTTTCAGGAGTTTATTTCCCTGATGATCAACGCGACCTATGCCTTTAAGTGGCCAGAGTTTTTATGGGCTGAAGGCAGCGAGACCCTGCATGCCAAGTGCTATTTTTCCTGGTCGTCCTTATCGGAGGATGATGTAACAACCGGTAAATACGCGCTCTCCTTTGAGCAGATCAAAGCTCGGTTTGGGGCCCTTCTGGATACGTGGTTGTTAAAAAGGGCAGCGCTGGGGCCAGGTATTCATCTTTATCTTGGTACCGTGAGAAACCGGCACCTTTATCTCGAGCATCAGTTTGTCAACATGGTCTGGGGACTTGAGGCGCTAAGCCGCAGAAGCGAGTTATCATCGGCGAAAGAAGTGCCAGATAAACAGGCCGCGAAAAGCCTGCGAATCCTGGCAGAAATCGAAGATAAAGTTAAATTCAATTCTAAAGATAAGCACTGGTTAAAAGATCGGCTTACCCAAGCCACAGAGCCCCCGCTTGAGAAACGCTTGTATAAGGTCCTTTTACCGGTGGCCTTCGATATTGACCCTGACCGACTCCGGAAATTTTGCACAAAATGCGCTGGTCTGCGCAATGACTTGTCACATTATGGCGGCGAACGCAGCCCGGGAGACTATGACGCTTTTATTCAAGACATTCATCCCAGGATGAAGGCCTTGAGACAGCTGTATAGACTGATTATTTTTAACATCATCGGCGTCGAGCATTCCCTGTTAAGGTGGAGCATGTATGACAGCCGGCAATCCTTGGAGTTTCTGCATTGGCTAACCGCAGCCGGTCTCATAAGCCAAGAAGTGTCTAAAACGCTCACGGGGCCAAAATCATCTCCACCCGCCGAGGAGTGATCGGCGATCCTGTACAGACTCACTTTTGTTCTTGGGGCGTGCGATCGCGCGGCCCCGTCTTCCTCTCCTTTTCTGGTATCTCACCCATTCAATGTTGCGTTTTTAGGCATGCCGGTATTCTCCACAACCATCGGAGTTTAAAAAAACAGCCTTTTCAGAACATGCTTTTGCAATACCCAGTCAGGTACTGAGTTCGACGCCGTGACTGAATCTGACTTGACGCCTCTTGTGAATTTTACTGGGCGACCGATCGCAACATACCTAAGCATCATCACCAAATGACCAAGATATCTAACATTTGAACGGCAGCTGTGTGCCAATAGCGGACATTGCTGGCACATGGTATGTTAGTTTAAAGGGCCATGCCCTGTATTCCGCCCTGGTACAATAGTTGCAAAAATCATTGTAGCAACGAATAAAAGCACTATGTTAAAACCAGATCACAATCCGTTCATTCTTGAATTTTAATAGCGCAGGTCATACATGGATATTCGCACACACAAAACAAATTTTTTAGAGTCGTTAGATTCAACTGAAGTGATACGCAAAGCAGTAAGTCTCGCTATAGATTGCATGATTGATAATGAAAATAGTAGTGAGGATATCCCCTTAGTTATTACCAGCTATGATGACTTCTGTAGGTCCCAGGTACTAGACTGTGTACAGAAATTTTGCGAAGTTGAGTACCCCAACACGGATAAATATTACTTTATTCCTAACCTGCTTCACATTAACGGCAGAACTAGTGAAGAAGCCTGTATTAACTTAATTAAATGCTTAAGAGGTACAAAAGGCATACTATTCTGGTCAGATGCCCCATCGTGGTTTGCTAGCCTCCCCGACGGATTATTCCATGTTGTTAACATTGATCATAAAACCGTTACTCGCGGCCTTAATAAGAAAAACTCTCAGCCGACAATAATCAATAAAGAGTACAGCGTAGACACACTACTATCAGAGCTATTCTTGAATTGCTCGCACATGGAGCAAACCAACGCAAACACCGTTTTTGAGGCAGACATGAAGTTCTATGATGAATGCCATGCTGGATTAATCAGACCAATACCCGCTCCAGTAGGCGCGTCATATGATGAAGAGATCAAAATTAATTCTCCATATTGGCAGAAGCTCGCGTGTGTAGCTTTACGCCGCTATCAGTCAAAGGAATGTCATGACGGAATGCAATGGGATACAACCGATAATGGCTGGATTAATGTAATCGCGTATCCGTTCATCAAAGAAATACAATCAATTGATAATAGTGGTTATCGACAATGTTTAGTTGGGCTAGTCACAATAAACAATTCAAATGTAAATTCCCCGTACCTATCTACCGTTTGGATACATCCATTTTATCGCAGGGGAGGGTTATTAAGTAAGTTATGGCCAAAATTACAAGAGCGATATGGAAGTAACTTCGAAATTGAGCAACCGAATGAAAATATGAAAGCATTTTTGAAAAGTGTGAAACATGCAGATTACTAATTTATGAATAAACCTGTAGGGTTAGGGTTGGTGTGAATAAGTGGAGTAACAGCTCAACGTGATGCTACGCAGATTTATTACATGCCTCGGGTTGCTTCAAGTTTGAGAGATTCGGTCAACCAACGTCGGTCCAAAATCAGGATACCGTTCCCTGGTGATCTTCAGCGCCAGCTCAGTCAGTAATGCTGGCAGCAGGCGATTTCCAGTTCGGCCGCGACTCTGGCTGTTCATGCCAAACGGCCCGGACTGTCGATAACGTTTCAGCAGACGGCTGCAATGGCGCGGCGTAATACCGAGCATGTCCGCAGTCTGGCCAGGACGCAGGTTGCGATCGAGGACATCCTGTAGAATTTTTAGGCGGTTGATTTCTTTCACGGTGAACATCCCGGCGTCATGTATAGCCATAGAAAACTCCTCATCAGGAAAAGTGAGTCGTTGACTAGACATACAGGTTTGAAACTATAACCTGGACATTTCTAATGAGCCACAAATAGACATTATCATTGAGCTTTGTCAAAGCTCAATGGAATTGTCTAATCGGTGGCTCGTTAGAAATGTCTATATATTGAAAAGGCCGCTGCGGGAGAGATTCTCGCAGCGGCCTCTTTAGCATAACGTCATTGTGCTTACCAAACTATCCAATTAATATATTTCTCTGACTTTTATTGGTAATGCTTTTACAATTTCCGTTAAGGCTTCTATTTCTGTACTTACATTTTTCCATACATATTTACTTAAAATTTTAGGAACTGGGCAGTCGCCCACAACTATAGTGATTATCTCAAACTCTTCTGGGCGATTTAATTTCTCATCAACAGCATGGTCAATTTCATTTCCTATATATTTTTCATCTTTGAACTCAGGTGTTATAAAAAACACAACAGAGCAAGACTCGGCGAACCCTTTCATAATAGCTCTATTTAGATTTGCACCTGCATTCATTGACTCTTCATCGAACCACGTTGAGTAACCAATTGATTTAAGGGATGTATTTACATTCCTGACAAAATCTTTATTAGCACTTTTGTGACTCAAAAATATTTTATTTGGTTTTATGCCCATAACTTTTTCATGCTTCTTCATTAATAGATAATATTCTTCTTGAAAAGGAATATCTACGGATAAAAACAACACACCATCTTTATCATCCAGATCAAGATATTGTTCGATAAGGTACCTTACTTCTTGCTTATTTTCGTTGGTTATTTTATCCACATTGACTACCGATTTGTTAATATCATCACCAATTCCCTTTTCATGAAATATTTGATTAATTCTACCGACATGCTTAAATATAAATATATCAGTACCTGCATACCCACCGACTTGTACAGATATTGAACTGCTAAGTAATGGCCAATTCCTAAGGTAACTTTGATGATTTTTCTCAACAATACTTTTATAAGTATTCATCATTCCCTGATACATAAACATTCGCTCATTCATAATTCACCTTATCAATACCAGTTGTTTTTACTCATGCCGTCGAACCTTTTCATTAGTTCAAAAATCACGCGATTTTAAAAGGTGCAGTGTAAGTAATACTGTGCCTTTGTACCGTTTTGGGTACTCGGTTTCTTGGTGTTTGGAATCAAATTTTTAGTGGCTAAAATCACCTCCAACGCCGTGAAGCGGTTCGGGGTTCTGTGACACCCGAACTTTACCGAGGTTTTTCGGGGCTTTCCTTTGTATATCATATCATTGAAGCTATTTCCTTTTACCGAAAATTTTCTCAGAACGTGACTGCAATGTCTTCAACGCTTCTAACATATCGTCGCCGTTTAGTGAGCGCTGGGATTTTTTCTCTGTGGGTTTTCTCCGTCTCCGCGATGGGTCATCTCCGGCAGGGAGTGCCTGCGAACGGTTATTATCACGTTTATCCTGAACAAGCTTGATAAATTCAAGTGTCCGCCCGAGGCGTTTGTTGTCCACGATAGTGCCCTGGTCGATTTCTTGGAGTCGATCATAGGTGGAGTAGGGAAGAACATCGCCATTAAGGCGGAGTTCTTTACGACCATCCGGGTAATGCCAGACATCGATATATTTCCCGATAGCCCTGCGGCTTAACTCATTATCTTCAATCAGATAAAGCACTTTGTCATACTGCACCGTCAGGGATTTTGAAACACGGCGTGGTTCCCGCCATGTGAAAAACGCTACCAAGTCATCGTCAGTTTCAAGTGGCCGGTGAACATCAAAATCATGCCGGGGTGCTTTCGCAAAGCGCCGGTTGTAATCGGCCATAAACTCATCTGCAAAATCATTGGCTGCATCCACTGAGGAAATACCCCTGAGCCGGAGCTCCTTTACCAGGCGATCCTGAAGCGCCAGATGGGCCCGTTCCACACGGCCTTTGGCTGAGCTGGTATTAGCGCAGATAGTCTGGATGTTCAGTTCGTGCATCGCACGACCAAACTGGGTATAACCATCGCCCCCGGTGGCGTTTTTATTGTTGATTCTGAAGACGCTGGCTTTATCGCTATATAGCGCCAAGGGTTTGCCATGCTTTTCCAGGTAGCCCCGCGTGGCTTCAAAATAGGTGAAGGTAGATTCTGATTTAACAAAGCGAAGCTGCATCAGGCGGCTCGTCGCATCATCAACGTAGACCAGAGCAGTACAGGCGGGCGCACGGTTCTCGAACCAGTGATGGTCGCAACCATCAATCTGTATCAGTTCGCCGCAGCAAGCCCGGCGATAGCGTGGCTGCTGAATTTTTGGCGCACGTTGCTTGCGGGGGACCCAGAGTCCGGTTTTTATCATAAGCCGTCTGAGCGTTTCCTTACCGAGGACAATACCGTGATTTTCAGCGAGCTTTTCCCTTGCCAGCGTCGGTCCAAAATCGGGGTAGCGTTCCCGGATAATATTAAGCGCGAGCTCAGTCAGTGATATGGGCAGCTGACGGTTTCCTGTGCGGCCGCGACTCTGGTTATTCATCTCCAATGGCCCGGACTGACGATAACGTTTCAGCAGACGGCTGCAATGGCGCGGCGTAATACCGAGCATTTCAGCAGCCTGGCCAGGACGCAGGTTGCGATCGATGACATCCTGAAGAATTTTGAGGCGGTTGATTTCTTTCACGGTGAACATTCCGGCGTCATGAATAGCCTCAGAAAACTCCTCATCAGGAAAAGTGAGTCGTTGACTAGACATACAGGTTTGAAACTATAACCTGGACATTCCTAATGAGCCACAAATAGACATTATCATTGAGCCACTACACACTTTGTCAAAGCTAAGTTCAGATGTCCGCATCAGGGCAAAGTTGAAATGTCCGCTCTGTACCAAAGGCGGACATTGCTGGCTCTTTAGATTTAACCTTTAAACAGGCGTTAACGTGCCAGTAACTGTAACAAATAGCATCTAAACTTCTTATAAGTCATTTAAGGAGAATAGAACTATATGCGCATCCCAGATTACCCCTCCCGAGATTCTGATAAATGGGCACATGTAGATGCCTGGTTTGCTGAAAAGCTCGTCCCTGAAGGATCAGATTTAAAATACATTCTCGCTATTAACGCAAATCAAGGATTACCCACACACGATGTATCTGCCTTACAAGGGAAAATGCTGGCCATCTTCATTCAAATGACACGTGCTGTACGTGTTCTTGAAATAGGAACGCTTGGAGGGTACAGCACGATCTGGATGGCCAAAGCTTTACCACCAGATGGGATCGTAACTACCATTGAATTTAATAAGCATCATGCAGAGGTTGCGCGCCAGAATATAAACAATGTAGGCCTGACTGAGCGCGTTGAGCTTCACACTGGTGCTGCACTGGATGTCTTACCCACCCTTAAAGCACCCTTTGACCTTATTTTTATCGATGCAGATAAAGTGAATAACCCACATTATCTGGAATGGGCAATCAAACTGTCGAAGCAAGGTACTGTAATTGTGGGTGATAACTCTGTGCGCGGCGGTAATGTGATTGATTCTGATAGTGAGGATCCTAACGTGAGAGGTCTGAGAGAGTTTATTCAGATGATTTCGGAGGACGAGCGACTTGAAGCTACAGCAATACAAACTGTTGGTGAAAAGGGATGGGATGGTTTCGTCTTGGCTATAGTTAAAGCCACATAATTATCCACGTTACCAAAACAGATTTCAGCCGCCGTCAGGCGGTTTTTTTAATCTATTGTCTGAAGCTGGCTAAAACGTCACGTTCCTTATGGATAATTGCGCAATGATTTCACTTATACTTTCATTGTAGCCCACTAGCCTTGCAAGCTTCTTAGCCAACTTCCGCTTTTCGCTCTGAGCAGACATTACTGAGTCCGCACAGCATTGACTAAAAAGGAACGGGTCAGAGTATCTTTATTGCGCTACTAAATGCACAACTATAATTAAAACGGTTGTTCTTTTAAATGGATGAAATTATGAGTTCACTCAACATGCATTTCAACATTCTAGCCGGCTACAACGCCTGGGCGAATGAACGGTTATATTCCAGCGTTGGAAAGATTGGAGAAGATGCTTACCGTAAAAACTGCGGCGCTTTTTTTGGGTCTATCGAGGCGACGCTGAATCACATGCTAGTGACGGACAGGATATGGAGACATCGTTTAAACGCATTACCTGAAACAGGGTATCGGCTGGACCAGATACTGTTCAACAGTGATTTTCCCGGTCTGGAAATGGCGCGAAGAGAAGAAGATAAAAAGATCGTTGGTTTTATCATAGGATTATCAGAAACCGATTTAGCTGGCATAGTCTCCTACCGGCGGGCTTCAACACCAGAACTTAAGCAGCAGGTAATCTGGTCTGCTCTGGCTCACTGGTTTAATCATCAAACCCATCACAGAGGGCAGGTCCATGCAATGTTGACCCGCGTATCCGGGGAGGCACCCGAACTGGACTTGCTGATATATCAAAGGCAGCTAAACGATAAATATTAGCTTGGCGATTGACCTGCTCCCTGCAGATCAGTATACCGTGATGGTAGTATTGTTTTGCCAACTTCCGCTCTTCGCTGTGAGTTCAACGGGTCGGTGCAACGCTATCCTTGATCAAGGGGGACGTTGCCATGAAACGAAGAACTCGCATTTACTACACGCCAGAACAAAAGGCGATTATCTGGGACAGATACAAGCAAGGTGATTCTCTGCATGATATCGCCAGAATGTTCGACAGATACCATTCTTCTATTATGCCCACTATCCATCAGACAGGTGGCTACCGTCCTCCCGTGCGAAAGCGGCATCGATTAGCGCTTACGCTTGATGAAAGAGAGGAGATATCCAGAGGACTGGTAGCAAAACTCAGTATCAGGGACATCGCTGCCAAATTATCAAGAGCACCCTCAACAATTAGCCGCGAGGTCAGGAGGCATGGAGGTGCCAGGCAATACCGTGCAGCAAAAGCCGATACTGCTGCGTGGGAAAATGCTCTGAGACCAAAACCTTGCAAGCTAATTGAAAGCCCCACATTGTGTAAAATCATTGCAGAGAAGATGCATCAGGACTGGTCGCCGGAACAGATCGCCGGTTGGCTGAAACGCTGTTATCCGGATAATCAGGAAATGCATGTGTCACACGAAACGATTTATAAAACGCTTTTTATACAAACCCGGGGGGCATTAAAAAAAGAGCTGCAGCAATGCCTCAGAAGCGGAAGAGCGGTTCGTAGATCCCGAACGTCATCACTTAAAGGGAAAGGATTAGGGAAAATCCCGAATGCGATACCTATCAGCGAAAGGCCACCGGAAGCCGCAGACAGAGCCATACCTGGTCACTGGGAAGGTGATCTGATCCAGGGCTCGAAAAACTCCTATATCGTCACCCTTGTAGAACGCCATTCCCGCTTTGTTATGTTGACCAAAATCAGGGACAACAAGACCATAACGGTTATATCTGCACTCATCAGACAAGCCCGGGAATTGCCTGTTGAGCTTTATAAAACATTAACCTGGGATCGGGGAGCTGAAATGACCAGCCACACCCGGTTTACTGTAGCAACAGACATCCAGATTTACTTCTGTGATCCTCAATCTCCCTGGCAACGTGGCTCAAATGAAAATACGAACAGGTTGCTCAGACAATATTTTCCAAAGGGAACTGACTTATCGGTTCACAGTCAGCAGAGACTGAACAGCGTTGCCAGACAGCTCAACGAAAGACCGAGAAAAACGCTAGACTATGAATCACCCGCAGAACGGTTCAATAAGTGTGTTGCGTCCATCAGTTGAACTCACAGCTGATAGCAGACGTCATGCCCCTCGGGCCTGACAGCTTAGTGCCAATTGCAGACATTTAACTGTGCAGGTATTGAAGTCCGCTGTTAGGTGTTAGCAGAACGCCTCAAACAACGGCGCAGCTTTGCTACGTCCGAGGACTTTGACTTATTACATGCTGAACCCACTCAAGTTGCTTTGCGTAGATTTTCGGCAGTGGGTGATAGTACGAGTATCTAGTGTTTGGCTTTAAAATTCCGAGAGGGTTAATAATACGCAAAGCTTCTATTGCCAGCCTGGCTAGAGGAACTAAAGCTTGGTTTACACCCCAGCCAAAAATAACCGGTACATCTACGACAAAAAGCTGCTCCAGCTCAGATTGACGATTGGGCGAAAAAATGGAGTGCTCTACTAAACTACATTCATCGGACTTCAAGAAACGATACAGTTCGCCTGAATCAGGCGTGCGAAGATCAGACAAATTCAGAATTCGTGCATAATTAAACTTCAATGCATCCATAACTTTCATAATCTGTAGTTGTGTGGTGTCTGGCCGTGCCTCTGATGGTAAGGAGTTATTATCTTTACCATCCAAAGGGAAAGAAGAACCAGGGTTCATCATTACAACCATGAGATCAGGGGCATCAAGAATGATGCTGACCCGCTTTAGATCGAGATACTTTCTTAACTTGAAACCATTCGACTCGTAAAAGAGACCTGTAACTTCGAATTCAGCGCTCAACTTGATTCCTTAGTGTCATATAACGCTGCGCTCTGCGGGAATTTAGGAGCGCCAGCGAGTAGATTTTCCGTAGCAGCACCTTGTTATAGTTTTGAAGGGCGATAGTCAAATGTATCCACTACTAGAATTATGTGTCCACTCATCCATTTCTAACTTGGCCCCAGCCATAATCAAGCAAGCATCAACAAAAGTTTCGGCCATCATGAGTTTTAATCTAATCTTCCCTTCAGAGCATTTCTGTTTCCGAGCCATTGCTGATTTTGATATCCCTTTTTTATAGTGCTGTTCAATCAGGTTATAATCTTCATCTCGCCCAGCTTTCTTCAGTCTACCCACCGCAGCATCGACTAACAACCCATCATTGTCACAGCATGACAATCGCGCTTTTGAGGTACTTGGCAAAAGTCCTTTAAAGCCAGCGGCGATAGGGGAATAGCCAACACCATTATCTTCATTAGCAGCCCAGCCGCCCCATCGTTCCAAAACTAACTGAATATCTCTCATGCTAAAGCCCCTATACCGATTGACCGGTCCATAAAATGAAACCACAGCACTATCTGGCTACCATGCTCCGCTTCCCACGCTCGCATATCAGCATGCAGTGAATCGTGGCAACCACGACAAAGAGGAATAGTGAAAAGGTCGTGGGCCTTGGTACCCATACCGCCCTGCCCGTAACCAATGATGTGATGGGGGTCGTCAGCAGAACTGCCACACCCGCAACACTGTTGGGATTTAACCCACTTAAGCCACTTGGCGCTTACCCACCGGGAGCGCTTCGGGATACGCATAAAACTGGCGGGTGGCTCATCATCAATTTTCAGCGCCAGCACTTTCTTAACCTGCTCCACCTTGGTTTCAATGATTTGTGTCGGATTGGGTGCCCAGGTGATATCACTCTCTTTAGTTGGGCCGGACTTAACCACCTCTGGCAGCATCCGCAGACTGGCCCGAGCAATTGAGTCGGGGAGTAGATCGGAAACCTCGTTGACCACTGCCCACCAACACAGCTCCGGCATCGTTAGCTGGTGGCCCTCTGAAAAACGGAAATAGCCGCACATTATTGATATCAGCCAGGTGATCAGATTGCTGGTGGCCAGTTGGTTTAAACGGGGATGGGTTTGCTCTCTCAGCTTATTATCGTGATGCCAGCACAAACGAATGGCGCACTGGCCATAACGTAATGTTGTGAGATGTTGAACATGAGAATCATCCGGATCATGCCATTGACAGCCTTTAAGCCGTTCAACCCAAGACTCCAACACTCGAGGCCCACCAGCAGCATTAAGCACCCTTTCGTGCTCAAAGAATGACAACAGGCGCGGATCATTAGCTAAAAGCTGCTCAGTAACCGGCAACAGGCCAGCGGGAAGTGATTTAAATTCCTCTGGCTCTGTGGCCACCAGCAAGCGCCCGGATAAATATGGCAGCAACTCAGCACCTGGCTTTAATATCACAACACCAAGTTCACGCTGGATGAACGGGGTTAATAATGCCCTCATGCAGCACCTTTCTTGGCAAGATACTCAGCCCATAAGCCACCAATCCACTTAACGCCTTTTGGAGTGAATCTGGCTTGGGTGAATGCGTGATTATTGACGGTGCTGGTGCCGGTCTTAACTTCGAAGCGTTCTAAATCGATATGCTGCTGATACGGAGTTAGCTCACCAGAAAGCCGGTACATGATGTGATTCTCGATCAGGAATAGCCGGAAGTCGGTTTCCTTGGCCTTGAGAAGCTTGCACACCTTCCGGAATACCATAGAGCCAGTAGCCTGAACGTAGCGATCGACAAATTCAACTTTTGGCGCGGCAATCAAAAGCTGATTTTCAAGCTGTTGTTTTTCTTCTGCCAGATCAGCGGCTAGACGCAACGCTTCGGGGAGAGTTTGAGGAATATTGTTTTTATCTTCTAATTCCCGGAGGCGGCGAATTACCTTCATACGTATTACGGCGCTATAACCGGCAAGTAGGCACTCAACATGGTCACGGTCTAATAAGTATTCGGTTTGGATGCGATTCATACTGTCGAGATAGGTCTGAGCAAATATGCTCATATCTTCACTCAACTGGGTCATCATGACTTCAATGTCCCGTTTTACGTCAGAATGGCGCTTGCCAGTCAAACCAGCCACTTCACGGCTGCTCATGGTCACTACAGATTTAGATACGGGGATGCCTACGACAGTTGTCATACGTTTATACTCCACACATTAGCCTTCTTAAGCCTCTCCAATCTAATTTCCGCATAATTAGAGAGGCGATTAACTGCACAACCACTGTACATTAATACAACATTAAAGGTGAACATTTATATTCACCTCGCTGATCTGTATCTCAATCTTTCCTCCCTTGATGATTGGCCCCCATTCAAGCGCCATCTTTTTCACCTGGTTATCATCAATCCAAACACCCGCATGAGTAAGGGCATCCAAGGGCGCTTTCAGATAGTTGTCCATATCCCTGATGCGTCGATCTGGTGGGTAGAAGTTAATGGTTACTGCAACATGACCAGTAATCGCTTTTGGTACCCGCCGTAATTGCTCCAGAATGCAGGCCAAAGCCTCAACTCGGAACTGACGACCCTTAGCGCTAATAAGATGGCGACCCGCTAACGGCCCCTTACTCGGGGCGCGCCAGTAGCTGTTCACAGAGGGTGGAAATGGCAGGGTTAGTTTCAAGCTGCCACCTCTTTACGTTCGATACACATTTCAGGCAGATTTGCCCGCACAAGCGCTTCGGCAAACGGTGGTGGCACCGCATTGCCACAGCGAGCTACCTGCTTATCTTTGGCGTATTTAGTACCGGTATAATCCATGTCGATGATGTACCAGCTCGGGAAGCCCTGCGCGGCGTACAGTTCATGCGGTTGCAGCATACGCATGCCGATATCGACGATTTGATAATCAATCCCTTCAACTGTCACCAGTCCAAAGCGATCATTAGTGGTCACGGTATGCAGCGGGTCGTTAAGACTCACTCCCTCTTTCTCGTTACCGTAATATTTAAGCAAGAAAGCCCTAACCTCTCCGACATGCAGACCACCGGCCGTGATAGTTGGCATCGGCTGAGTTACTGGCTGACCATCTTTGCAGGTGCCGCGCAACTTAATCAGATTTGAAGTAACCAGCGCATGATGATCAACCGTCGTTACTGTGTGGGCTGGCTGATTCAGATCAGCGCCTGAGCCGGTATAGTTGCCGCCGAAGTGTTTAGCCAAGAACGCAGATACCAACTGAGATTTACCACCACCGCCAGCCGTTACCGTGCCGCTGGGTTCCTCTACACTATGGCCTACGCTGTTTCCAAACTGACGAGCAATGATCGGGGCAACCAGTAAATGTTCAGCCTTGCTAGTGACTGTGGTTAGCGGTTTGCCTGCCTCATATGCCATACGGTCACCACCAAAACCGGTTTGACCGATACGGGCAATGATTGGGGCAACTAATGAGAAGCCAGGGGTTTTGGTTATGGCCTGCAAAGGCTGTTCCAGAGCCTGGCCTCGGAAACAGTCGTAAGACGTTTTAGAGCTGGTGTGGTTACATTTCACGATAAACGGCGTGGGGTTATTCATAACAAAACGCTGAATACCTCGCGCTATACGCTTCAAGGTGTTCTCTGCCAGCGGTTTCTTGCGCTCAAAAATACTCGGACAAGGGATTGACCAATCAATACACTCGGCTGCGGTGCGCCACGGTTTACGGTGTCCGCTCTGAACTTCCAATAATTTTGGATCGCCGTGAGTCGGCTCCGGCCAGACGACCGGTTGCCCGTCACAGCGCATGACCATAAAGAAACGCTTTCTGATGGTTGGCGCACCATAATCACTGGCCCGAAGTTCTCTGAACTCCACTAAATAGCCTAAACCAGAAGCCAAACGCTGAGCATCAGCACCATTGATATCAAGCCCTAACACGTCACAGCATTCCTGCAACGCTGGGTGTCCGGCATCAATCCCCGAGGTCAGCATCCCAACGAATGCCGCGAATGTCTCACCAGCACGACGAGGATCAGGATGCTCGGTACCGTCTTCAGCAGTGAGCAGCGGCCCCCACGTTTTAAACTCTTCGACATTTTCAAGCATCATAACGCGTGGACGCTTTGCCAGTGCCCAACGTATCAATATCCACGCCAGACCACGGATCTCTTTTTTAACTGGCTTACTGCCCTTGGCCTTACTGAAATGACGGCAATCAGGACTGAACCATGCCAGGCCAACAGGTTGGCCGGCGGTCGCGGCTATTGGGTCAATATCAAATACCGATTCACAATAATGCAGTGTGTCGGGGTGATTGGTGGTGTGCATGGCGATAGCATTTGGATCATGATTGATTGCAATATCAACACTGCGACCGATAGCCATTTCAATTCCAGTGGAAGCACCACCGCCACCGGCAAAATTATCTACGATGATTTCTTTCATGCTGTTGCTCCCATGGCGACGGTAAGTGTTGCGGCGGCGGCAATGATGGCATCAGGTGGGATACCGTCTAATTTCATGCGGTTGATATTGCCTAAGATTTTATGTTGCAGATCGACCGGTAATTCAGCGGCACCAGGTACTTTGTTGAAATACAGATTTACTTCGACTGGCCAGACGGTGTTACCGGTTTCCGGTACCGGAATAATTTCAGGAATATTTTGTAGCTGTTTTTGTGGTGCAGTCCGAATGGTGGCAGGGGTTAGCTCCAGACTATTAATGCACTCGTTGCCCCAACTATCCCAGCCCTCGGCCTGTGTTCTGGCAAACAGCTCTATGCGGGGAACATCGCCCAACAGAGAGACAAGCAGATCGCGGAAAATATCAGGCTTAGCACTGTGCTCGCCGCGTGGTGCGGTCTGGTGCTGACAAATGGCGGCATTCAAGCGTTCAGGTAACCGGCCTTTCATAGCAAATAACACATCTTCACTGTTGGCGCGGGTCATATGGCCCATGCCGATCGCACTGTTGCCCTTATTCTTGTTGGTCTTATGCCAAGTAAAGCCCTTCATGGTCATCAACCGGAAGCCCCAGGCTTCAACAACTTTTAACGCCTCCAGTGGCTGAGTGGGTACCCACCACATCGCTAACAAGCAACTATCACCCGCCAGCTCCCACACAGGTAAGCGGCAGATATCAGCAAGGTTCATAGTCTCGTATTTGAAATCGACACCACGCTTACCGCTATTCGCTTTGTCACGGTAGGTCCACGGTGGATCTGCATAAATGATTTGATAGGTCATATCGCCCCCGTGCCATGCTTGGCATAAGCTCTAACCAAAATTGGCCGCCACTGCATTTTTGCCGAAGTAATATTTGGAATTGAGCCAAGACGACCTTTATCAGCTTCTGCCTGAGCCGCTTTTTCTGCAGCATTCCTTGGGCGACCACGGCTACCTAGCAACCTTTGGAATGATTCTTCAAAATCAATGTTTTCGGTAACAGTGGTGTCCAGTGATGGCCTATCAGCTGCAACCCAAGCGTTAGCACCCAACAGGAAGCCAGAGAATTTATCTGCCCTAAATATTTCAGGTGCAGTCAGTAACCGCGCCCACTTTGGATTGTTAAGAAGTTCTGCAACACGCCATTCGATAACCAGCAGTAATTCAGCCTCGGTATATTCATCCAGCAAACGGGCCTGAATATCCGCCAACGTTTCGCGGCTTGGAGTGGTTTTGCCGTTTGTTAAACGATTTAAAAATTGAAGTACCCCTCTCGCAGTTGTGACCAGCTCTACTTCCGGATCAATCGGCTGGGGGGCTATAGGGGGTATTGGTTTTAGATCTTTAACGATTCCTGAAAGATTCCGTATCCCGTTTTTGGGTGTGTTATCGTCCAAAATTGGGTGTGTTACCTCAGTTGAAACAATCCCGTTTTCGGTAATGTTCCCGTTTTTGGGTGTGTTTACCTCAACAGGAGGTTGCTTTAAACGATCCCGTTTTCGGTAATGTTCCCGTTTTTGGGTGTGTTCAACATCAGCAATGCTTTCATCAACGCCAATTAGTTTATAAACAATGACTTGTTTTGTGCGCCCACGGCGTTCGCCTGTGTCGGCAATCATGCCTAAAGCAACTAAATGCTGGAGGCTGGATTGAACAGTTTTCTTATCTAACTCAGTAGCTTCAGCCAATGCCGCAATAGATGGGAAAGCGCAATGATCCGCCCCACACATATCAGCAAGCCAAGTCAACACGGATTTGGCCGACGACCTTCCTGTTTTGACTTTTTTGGCCCAGCGCATAGCGTCAAGACTCATACATCCACCCGTGTAAAATCTTCTCTGAAACGGTCAGTTGGCTGAGCACATTCAGGTTTATATCCCTGCTGCTCACGTAGAAAGATGACGCGGTCACCTGCCCTGTCGTAGCCAATAACGTGAACACGAATGCCGCGCTTATCGTTGTAGTACCGATCAAGCAATTGGACGGGGTTAGTAGTGGTTGAGCCGGGATTAGTCATCGTAGTCCCCCTCATGCTGGCGCATTGGCATCAATATAAATAAAGGGTTTCCATAATCTTCTCGGCACTTACGGGAAAACCTGACACAGCAAGGTTTTCTTGAACCAAAAAACTGGAATTTGGCACCATGCAGATATCGGGTACCGAACATTTTTGACAAGTAGGCAAGGTAACCAACCTGAAATGCTGGCGTTAATTCATCGTCTTTAGCTTGTGGTATAACCTTATCCAGATTAGGGAACTCATGAAAAGTAATGGTGCTAATCAGTGATATCCCTACACGCAAGCCATTCTCGTCATAGTGAACGGCAATATGTTCGCCTTTCAGACGAATGTCGGTAACGCTGGCTCGGGCGGGTATCTTTCCGGAAATATTGATAATAACCGGTGTTTTCAGTCTAACGCCGTGAGACATGCGGATCGCCACATGGCCGTTAGTCGCCTCCACATACTTCTGTGATATGTGAATACCCACCAATGCTGGGCGAAGTATGTCTTTTGACACACAGACCTGAGCCGCACGAAGAAGATTAGAGTTAATTTTCATACCTGACCTACCTTTGGTGCTGGCAGCGCAAGATATCGGAATGTATCCACAACATAATCAGCCGCGCTGTGGGTGACACATATCCAAAGGCCGGGTATTCTCATCACATAACGAAATGACTCTCTCCCAGTAACAGGTAAGCAACGTAGTTGCAGGGATGAGCGTTTAGCCGCTACAATGTTCATGCGTTAATTACTCCACACGTTTAGTTAATGCACCCGACGCCCCGGAACCGCATTCTGGGGCGTCACCCCAAAGCAACTCTGATACCGCAATAATTTCTGCAATAATCGACTGTGCTCTGTACCCTTTCGCTTTTAATCTCTTACTCTCATCGCGATCTAAAACACCATCAGCAGTAAACTCGTTATGCGCCCTGCCAAATTCACCCAAGGCCACCAGCAAGTCGTTAAATTTGATAAGCAATTCTTCATTGCCGATATCATTCACTTCGGGCAGTTTCACGAACACGCCACCAGCTCGCTTGCACATAGCTTCGGTAATGTCAGAACGGCCAGAGATTGATTCCATCTCTACCGCCATTCCCAATGGAACCACCTGCCCTGCCAACTGACGCACCCGGTTACGTAATGCATTCTCGGTACCGGACAGCGGACATAACTGTTTGGCCATGGCGTCATACTTACCCGGCGTTTGGGTGATCAACTGGTGTATCGCATCGCTGATATCCGGCTGAGTTGGAAAGTCTTTGTTATCCACAATGTTTCTTCCTATCTGGTGGTTTAACCTAGGCCGCTGGTGCCGTAGGCTTTTGATAGTCGGATGGGTCATACTTCAATTTCCCTTCCGTAATCTTTTCAGCTTTTAAAGCCTGCTTTTCTGGAATGATGTGACCCCATTGGCAAACAGCGCTATGCGAAACACCAAGAGCAATAGCGGTTTTCGATGTGCCCTTGAAGAACTCAAGAACGTCAGTTTTATGCATAGTTACCTCCATAAAAGTAAGCATACTTACATCGTATATTCACAGACTACTTACGTCAACTGAATGTAAGATTACTTACGTCTTTTTTATATGGTGGATGCTATGGATACAGTTGGCGGAAGAATCAAATTTAGGCGGCGGCAGTTGAAGCTGACCCAGAAAGATATCGCTGAATATGTAGGCATTTCTGCGTCTGCCGTAACTCAATGGGAAAGTGATGCTACCGGTCTATCCAGCGATAGCTTGCTGAAACTTGCCTCATTGCTTGAATGTTCACCAGAGTGGCTTTTATCTGGAAAGGGAGAGTTAGAACCTTCGATAAAGGCCATGGCCAGTAAATCAAAAGTTGTACCCGTTATTTCATGGGTGCAGGCCGGAGCCTGGACTGAAGCACTTAGCTCAACTGGGGCTAGATCTGAATGGGTTGAAACTACAGCTAAAATTTCTGATTTTGCATTTGCTTTAAGAGTTAAAGGCGATTCAATGACATCATCAAGCTCACTGAGCATCCCTGAAGGGGCTATTGTAATAGTCGATCCAGAATATGGATTTATTGAAGATGTTAATGAAAAAATCGTTATAGCTCAAACGAATGGAAATCACGAAGCAACAATTAAGAAATTTGTAATTGATGGCCCTAATAAATATTTAATGCCGTTAAACCCTCAATTCAAGCCTATTGAAGTAGATGACACCTGTAAATTGATTGGTATAGTAAAGCAGATAATAATCGACCTACCATAATCACGTATATCTTCTTAAAGAGGCCCGCCAAGCGCGGGCTTTTTTATGCCCCATCCATAAAAGTAAGTAAACTTAATTTTTATTCTTGACTTTAAATGTAAGTTTACTAATACTGAATCCATCAACAGCGAACGGGCAGGACGCCCACATAGTAGCTGCCGGTGGCATACGAAACACCGGATGATTCGCTAGGTAAATCCTTATAGTCGATAAGTTGGAGGCAGAAAGATGAAGGTAATCGTACAGGATCGCTTTGGTGAGACACTGTGGGTGTATAGCAATAGCCCAAAGGGCGGAGTTATGTCGCCAGTCGAAACCAACATTGAGAGCGGAATATCCAAAGAAATCATTTCCGCTCTAAATGAAGCAATTGAATCAGCAAGGGCTATGCCCCTAGCTAATTGATAACGTTAATTGAGTAATTAATATTTGCTCGATGCCCTGCGGGTAAAGCCAAAACAACATTCCAATTTCCAGAGTGTGGAACTGAAATATTGGCAGGAAAATGTGTATACCAGCCACCGTAATAAGTTGTCCGACCGTTTCGGCGATAAGAGTTGTAGTTAGAATCATCCATCAATAGAACGTTTATTTGATGTGAACATTCAACGGTAACGACACTACCACCTTCCATATATTCCCGACTATGGATATGAGTCATATAAAGCCCCTCTTGGTTGTGTGAGAACTTCCAAGATACCACCGCCGCCTGAGGTGGAAAGTAATCAGGCTCACAATCACATGAGTATTCGTTAAGTATTCATCTGATTGTGGTTTGCCAAAGAGCTGGCCTGTGCAATTGCAGCTGCCGGAGATAAGCGCCGGAAACCACAACCTTGTTCCATTGCTGTGCTGTGTCTTTAGCGGCTGCGCCAGCCAACACCAGATTATGGCCAGCCGCCCTTTTCACACAGAGAAGCACACCGGTCGGGTTATCCCTTTTAACCTGTGCAGTATAAAGCCCCCGGCTCGGTGTTCTTCTCTGTGTGTGGAGTAACTAACCTGCAGCGTAAGCTGCATAACAGAGGATCACCCCGATGAGCGAAGAAAGAAAAACCGTGGTGCCGGAATTTCTTGGTGAGCTGGATGCCGGTATTTTCGAAAATAAAATATCAGCTGCTTTAAATGCTGCCGCGTTAGGCGTTCTAAATAATGGCGGCAAAGGCAAGGTAACCATTGAATTTGATCTATCTCGCATGAGTAATTCAATGGAAGAAAAGCGCGTCATGATCAGCCATAAGCTGAAATTCACCACCCCTACTCCGCGCGGTAAGTCCTCCGAAGAAGATACCACCGAAACGCCTATGTATGTTGGCAAAGGCGGCAAGCTGGCAATTATGCAAGAAGATCAGGGGCAGTTATTCACAATTAATGGTGAGTCTGACGGGAAATTAAAAACCGTAAATTAATTACTTATCACTTGGTCATAATTTATTTATATTCTTAAGGACTTTATATGTCTCAACAATTAGATTCATCAGCTATCACTGAAATTCGCGATATGGTATTAGCGACATTAGTTGAACGGAAATTAGCTGATACAGATTGCGATACCATTGCTTTACCGGCTAGCGTCTCAGTTAAAAGCCTTGAGCAATTCAATCTTGAGCGTTACCGCTTCCGTGGTGCGATGGAAACCAGCAGCATTGATGAATATGTAAAATATTCTTCTGGTTATGCTGGTGAAGGTGTTCGCTGTTTTATTGATGCTGATGAAATGCGCGCACAAACCATCTTTAATATTGGCACGTTATCTAATCCCGGACATGCGGATAATACTGCCAGTCTGTCACTCAAGAAAACTGCCCCATTCCGCGAACTGCTTAACATTGATGGCCGCAAACAGACTCAAAAAGAACTTGCTGAATGGCTGGAAGATTATCGTGAGTTCTTACTGGCCTTTGATGCTGATGGTGTTGTGCTAGATATAAAGAAAGCCGTGGGTGCAGTTCGCCGCATTACTATTGAACAAACCAGCTCAGCCGATCATGAAGACCAAGATTTCAGCGCGAAACGATCTGTAATGGAAAGCGTTGAAGCCAAAAGCAAAGATGTTATGCCTGCCGCATTTGAATTTAAATGTATTCCCTATGAGGGATTAGGCGAACGTCGTTTTAAATTGAGATATAGCATTCTCACTGGTGGCAATGTTCCCGTTTTAGTATTACGCATTGTTCAACTGGAAGCGGAAGAAGAAAAGATTGCTGTTGAATTTCTTGAATTGCTTACCGCTAAATTTAAAGGCGTAGAAGTTGAAACCTTTATTGGTAAATTTAAAGCGTAATTAATTAAACCTTAATTAAATAGTATCACTTCAAATGTCCCAGCAATGGGGTATTTGGCGGGGTATTACCTAAAAACCGTGTGGAGTATATTTATGACGTGTATCACTACTTATTCAGGATTGACTTTTGATTATTTGAATCCTATCCCTAGCAGTATTAGCGATAAAGATATTATTCAAGGCTTATCCAATGACTGCCGCTTTGCTGGGCAATTACCCGTATTCTATTCCGTAGCCCAACACTGTTGGCTAATGAGCCAAATTGTGCCGGAAGAGTTCGCCCTTGAAGCCCTATTGCATGATGCTAGCGAAGCGTATTGCAGAGATATTCCCTCCCCTCTTAAACGCCTACTGCCTGATTACAAAGTTATTGAGCATCGGATTGATATGGCTATTCGCGAAAAATTTGGGCTTCCTGCCGAAATGTCCTCTGTTGTTCATTACTGCGATCTGATCATGCTGGCCACCGAACGCCAAGAACTGGACATCGATGACGGTAAGGAATTGCCGATGCTTGAAGGTATCCCTCTGGCTGACATTGCAATAGTACCCATGACGCCAAGCCAGATACGTGTTGTATTCGCGGCGCGGCTCAATGAGCTGACAGCGGCCACTCAATCATGATGTACGGCCTGTTCTTACTCGTCTGCTACACCTTCCAGCCGTGCCAGTACGAGCCTCAAGGCTACGTCTATCCGGATGATAAGAACTGTATAGCCGACATCCAGCAACAAGGCCTACCACCTGAATATGAATGCCTGCCCGTTGATGGCGTTCTCTATGCGAGGAAACAATGATGATCAAGACAATTACAGCAGCACCAGTTGAACGTGATGCCTTGGGTTTCTGGACACATCCTGATTTCTTTGGGCCAGCAAATGGTAATGAGTTCGGCGTTGAAGGTGAATTCGATGCGTGGAAAGCTCTTAATCGTGTTACGGGTGCGATCAGCTGGATGGAGTGCGAAGAAAACGGAGAAGAATTGCAGGCCGCATACGACGCTGGCGATTGTGATCTCAGCATGTGGCACCCCACGCCACCAGCAGGTGATGGTTGGTTTCTCGCTTCTATTCATGACACAGAAGACGGTCCCGTTTGTTACTGGTTGCGCCCTATCGAATGCGATCCCGAAGCGTTAGCTAATCACCTGGAACGCAGCCATCTTGAAGCATTAAAGATAGCGCTTATCGATAAGCATCAGGCAGCAGTGACAGCAGCGCATGAGTATTTTTCGGCGTGTGATCTGGGGGAGGAAAGGATTTTTGCGGCAGCAATCTTTGAACGTCTGCGGGTGGCCACTAGAAAACATCAAGGTGACCTATGAGCTTTCAACTGTTGTTCGAACAAAAAGGCGACTTTCAAGCCTGGTGCGCATGCCAAGCGTGGCTTAATGATCGTGGCTACAGTTACGGCCAAACATCTGCTCGCGCACCGGGGGCCGGTGTTCTTAAGGGGGATTTCTGTATCGCCAAAATGCACAACCTAACCAAACGGGAAATTAGCCAACTGGACGGAATAGTTGACGGTAATTTCCGAGACGGTCCAGTGTGCCTACGGCTAAAGGTTGAACCAGAAGTTATGGTAAGCAGCGAATCAACGAAGCAACAGCGCCTTGATCATGCCAATCAGTTGATCGGGATTATTGCCGCCTATGGTCGCCGGTTCTTCTTTGACACGAGAACGGAGAGAGTCGCCCATCTCGAACTGAACAGCACCGGCAGGGTTTTTTTGATTGATGAATATACCGGTAAGCGGATTTATACCCACTTTGAAAACCGCCACTGGAAGGGATTTAACCACGGTGGAACTTTACGGTCGCTGGTTATTATGATGCGGAATTACATCTGCAGGGGTGAGCGTATTGATGCTTACTATCTAGGACCGGAACGCAGCAGCCTGTGCAAAGGAAATATATGGGGCTATCCACAAGAAGCGATCGAGGCCGTTCGTAGTGAAGCTGGATTACTGCCAATCATCGTAGGAGAGGCATGATGATAAGTCAATTCTAGATATGTGCTGCGGCTCCCGCATGTTTTGGTTCGACCGTGCTGATCCCCGCGCTGTGTTCGTCGATATCCGCTCTGAAAGTCATACGCTATGTGATGGTCGGAACTTAGATATCAGGCCGGATATTGTGGCTGATTTTCGCCAGTTACCGTTTGCCGATAACACTTTCCAAATCGTTGTATTTGATCCACCCCACCTCACACACTGTGGGCCAGAGGGTTGGCAGGGGAAGAAATACGGCATTCTCAGTAAGTCATGGAAAGACGACCTAACCAAAGGCTTTGCTGAGGCGTTCCGTGTATTACGTGCCGGGGGAGTTCTTATCTTTAAGTGGAATGAAGTGCATATCCCTACTCGCGACATTATCAAACTGTCGCCGGTACCGCCCATATTTGGGCATCCATCAGGCAAACGAGCAAATACCAACTGGGTGTGCTTTCAAAAGCCAGGAGAGAATTTGATGGCCAAATTCGCACTGGCCACCAGCAGCGATATAGATTAGTAGAACGGCCCGTTTGCGGCGGGCCTTAACCAAATTGTGTGGAGTAAACCCCATGAGCGAAGATAGCGGAAAATTACTAACTCGCGCTGAATTGGAAGAGATCACTGGTTTTGTTCAACCCAAGAAGCAGTGTGAATGCTTACGAGAAAATGGCATTTTTTTCATCGAACGCAAAGATGGTAGGCCCAGTACAACATGGGCGCATGTTGAGCACCCTCTTTCTTCCCGCAATATCACTCAGAACGTGCCTGAAGATCAACCTAACTATGGGGCTATTTAATGTCACGTCCACGCAAGAACCCAACAGATAACTGGATGCCGCCACGGGTTCGTAAAGGCAAGTCTGCATATGAGTTCAGGGCAATAGACGGGAGAACAATTCGACTATGTAGCTTTGAATGCAGCCAGGCTGATGTATGGGTTGCCTTTGAAAAATTAATGATTAGCTAAAAAGAGGATTCGACATTTACTGGTTTGATTAATGAATTTCTATTGTCAGGTGATTTCTGTGAACTGGCCATCGAGACACAAAAAGATTATCGAAAATACTCATCAAAAATAATAGCCGTGTTTGGAAAAATGTCTCCAGACAACATAAAACCAGAGCATATTCGAAAGTATATGGATAAACGCGGAGCAAAAAGCAGAATTCAGGCAAACAGGGAAAAGTCCTTCATGTCGAGGGTGTTTCGCTGGGGATATGAGCGTGGGAAAGTAAAGTTAAATCCTTGCCAAGGGGTTAAGCAATTTAAAGAAAAAGCCAGAACTCGCTATATAACCGATGAAGAATACACTGCACTTTATGATGTTGCTCCATCGGTCGTAAAAGTAGCTATGGAGTTAGCTTATTTATGCTGTACCAGGCAAGCGGATATTTTAGATATGAAAAAAGGGCAGCTGCTGGAGAATGGTATACTTATACAACAAAGCAAAACTGGCGTTGCCCAAATTAAAGCTTGGACACCTAGGCTGCATGAGTCTATACGGCAGGCTGGCACCCTTCCTCTAAACCAAGGTGTTATGAGCATCTATTTGTTACACCAGCAATCAGGATCACGCTTCACCCGCGATAGTTTTAATGCCCACTGGATGAAAGCAAAAAAAGCGGCTGCTGTGAAATATCCAGAACTGGAGTTTAATTTCACTTTCCACGATCTGAAAGCAAAAGGTATCTCAGATCTAACTGGTTCGCTATATGACAAGCAGGCAATCTCAGGGCACAAAAACGCATCACAGACCGCAAGATATGATAGAAAAATTAATATTGTCCCTGTTGTGGGCGGGCAAGATATGGCGAAGTGATATGGCGAAACAATGGTGAAAGGTGATTTCAGGCACAAAAAAACCGCCTCTCGGCGGTTAACGACATACTCATACTACTTTGTTTTACTTAGATTTGTTTCCATGGTGCCCGGGGCGGGACTTGAACCCGCACAGCCATAAGCCGAGGGATTTTAAATCCCTTGTGTCTACCGATTTCACCACCCGGGCTCTGGAAAACTGGAGGCGCGTCCCGGAGTCGAACCGAGGTAGACGGATTTGCAATCCGTAGCATGGCCACTCTGCCAACGCGCCTTATTTTCTTTACCTTACTACTGAGGTTCGCTTTATAGCCAACCTACTAATTTGGAGCGGGAAACGAGACTCGAACTCGCGACCCCGACCTTGGCAAGGTCGTGCTCTACCAACTGAGCTATTCCCGCAACATCAGAACTTACTGATTCTTTTGCTATCTTTCGACATTTCGTTGCTGCCGTCTGATGCGATGCATTCTACTTACCTGACGCAATGAGTCAATAAAATTATCTGACTAATTCGTTCGTTTGCTGCTTTTTCCGGCGCTTCGATCAAGGTTCGAGCAAATCTTTCCATGCAGCGTTTAAATATTGAAACATTGACCAAAATGTCAGTACAGCGGCAATGTAAAGAAGCACAAAACTCGCAAGCTCTACATTATGGTCAGGTCGCCAAAGTAATCCTACAAGTGAACCCATTTGGGCTGTTGTTTTCACTTTACCAATCCATGAGACCGCAACGCTACTACGCTTACCGATCTCAGCCATCCATTCCCGGAGGGAAGAAATGATAATCTCACGAGCAATCATCGTCGCCGCCGGTAAAGTAATCCACCAGACATGGTAATGTTCAGCGACCAACACTAACGCAATGGCCACCATAACTTTATCCGCAACAGGGTCAAGAAAAGCCCCAAAACGGGTTGTCTGCTTCCAGCGGCGGGCTAAAAAGCCATCAAACCAATCAGTTGCTGCTGCAAACACGAATATGATGGCGCAAACCATCGGAGCCCAGACGAATGGCAGATAAAACGCCAGAACGAAGAATGGGATGAGTACAACACGGAACAAGGTAAGCCAAGTCGGTATATTCAATTGCATAATGCTACGATAACTATCTGGCTGGTGTGGATATTATGAGTATGGTGCAACATTAGCTTCAGTGTTTCAATGCATTGTAGATTTTTTCTGCCAATGCTTGTGAAATACTCGGCACTTTTGCAATTTCCTCGACGCTAGCATTAAGTAAAGGTTGCAGTCCGCCCATATACTTCAGCAGTATTTGCCGCCGTTTAGGGCCCACTCCCTCTATCATTTCTAATGCGCTAGTATTTTTTACTTTTGAACGGCGTTGCCTATGACCCGTTATTGCGTGATTATGAGAATCGTCACGAATATGTTGAATCAGATGTAACGCGGGTGAGTCTGGCGGTAATGAAAAGCCCTCCCCCTCAGCAGCCAGAAACAGTGTTTCCAACCCTGCTTTGCGATCACTTCCTTTCGCAACGCCGACTAATAAAGGCTTTTTCTTATCCCACGGAACATTTAGTGAAGCAAAAACGTCAAAAGCTTGGGATAACTGCCCTTTCCCGCCATCAATAAAGATAACGTCAGGGACTTTTTTATCATCTAATGCTTTGCCATAACGGCGCTTAAGCACTTGAGACATCGCCGCATAATCATCACCCGGAGTAATACCACTAATATTGTAGCGCCTATATTCCGAACGTACAGGGCCATTTGCATCAAATACCACACAAGATGCAACTGTTTGCTCTCCCATCGTATGGCTGATATCAAAACACTCCATACGATTTATCTCATCAAGATTAAGAACCTTAGCCAATTCTTTCATCCGTTGATGGATAGTTGATTGTTGCGATAAACGCGTAACCAGGGCCGTGGAGGCATTAGTTCGGGCCAGCTTGAGATAGCGAGCTCGGTCACCTCGAGGACGACTTTGAATCTGGATTTTTCTACCCGCTAATTCAGAAAGAGAGGATGCCAAAAGATCCTTTTCTGCAAGAGTGAAATCCAACAAAATCTCACCGGGAAGTGTGCGCGCCTGGCTCCCTTGTAAGTAAAACTGCCCCACAAAGGTCTGAACAACTTCGTTCAATTCCGTTCCAGCAGGAACTTTGGGGAAATAACTCCGACTTCCCAGCACTTTTCCTTGCCGAATAAATAACACATGAACACAGGCTAACCCGGCATCAAACGCAACACCGATGACATCAAGATCCTCACTGTCGCCAGAAACAAACTGTTGCTCTGTAACTCGTCGCACAGCCTGTATTTGATCACGAATACGCGCCGCATCTTCAAAATGGAGCAATCGGCTGGCCTCTTCCATGCGAGAGATCAGTTGTGTCAAGACTTGTTGATCTTTGCCTGACAGGAACAAACGCACATAATCAACCTGACGCTGGTACTCTTCCTCACTCACCAACCCCGCCACACATGGCCCCGAGCAACGGCCAATTTGGTATTGCAGACAAGGCCGAGAGCGGTTGCGATAGACATTGTTTTCACATTGTCTGACAGGAAAAAGCTTTTGCAATAATGCTAACGTTTCACGGACAGCATAGGAGTTTGGGAATGGTCCAAAATACTCCCCTTTTTCATGCTTTGCTCCGCGATGGATGCCGAGACGCGGGTGTTTGTCCGCGCTGAGGAAAATAAGGGGGTACGATTTATCATCCCGCAACAACACATTGTAACGGGGCTGATAAAGTTTAATGTAATTATGCTCAAGCAGGAGTGCTTCCGTCTCCGTATGAGTGACGGTGACGTCAATTTGAGCAATATTCTTAACCAATGTTTCCGTTTTCCGGCTTGCAACATGAGCACGAAAATAACTCGTTAGACGCTTTTTAAGGTCTTTAGCTTTGCCGACATAAATAACTGTCCCCGCCTTATCATACATACGGTAAACGCCAGGCTGGCTGGTGACAGTTTTCAAAAACCCTTTAGAATCAAAACAATCAGTCACTATTAGATAACGTCTCCGCGTTAAACAACCCATGACGGATAGCCAAATGGGTCAATTCAACATCACCACTGATATTCAGTTTGCTAAACATACGATAGCGGTAGCTGTTCACTGTTTTCGGGCTCAGATGAAGTTGTTCCGATATCTCATTGACTTTTTGGCCTTTTGTTATCATTAGCATAATTTGTAACTCGCGCTCTGACAAACAACTAAAAGGCGTTTCGGTCGGCGGTTCCAACTGCCCTAAAGCCATTTGTTGCGCGATATCAGAAGCAATGTAACGTTGCCCTGAATGAACCGCTCGGATAGCCGTCACAACATCCTGAGGTGCAGCACCTTTACTTAAATACCCACTAGCACCCGCTTGCATAACTTTCGCGGGTAACGGATTTTCGGTATGAATAGTTAACATGATAACTTTAGTATCTGGGGAAAAACGTAAAATTTTACGCGTTGCCTCCAACCCGCCAATACCGGGCATATTCATATCCATCAAAACGATATCAACAATATGGTTACGGCACCATTTTACCGCATCTTCACCACACTGCATCTCATCCGCTACTTTGATACCCTTGATGTCTTCAAGAATGCGTCGTATCCCTGCGCGCACCAGTTCGTGGTCATCAACAAGAAGAACGCTAATCAAAGAAAATTCTCCAAAAAATAAGGGAGTAACCTAATCACGCTTGACTTACGGCAATGATATTACTTGTTTTCGGGCAAAGAATGAATACAGAATAATTGCAAATTCATATCTATATTGTTTGACAGATATTATTTTTATCATCTTTTTTACTATGTGCATAAAATCACAGGCATATCAATTAATGACATGATAAAAAAGGAAAGTTTTTTAAGATTTTTCTTGGCGTTACGCATTCATTCATACAAATCGTAATTATTATCCCTCAAAAAAATAATTTTTATGTCATCTAACACAACATATTGATACAACTGATAATCATATAATTTTTCCCTATTTTCATTTATAGGAATTATTCTTATTTTTTATTTATTGCACATCTCTTATTCACCTTAAAAATGAGTGTTTTTGACACAAATTACTCATTACAAAAAAGACATGCCTTTTATGAACAAAATTAACTTAATTAAGTTAATGCATTCAGCATGAATAAAAACATTGGTTAGCCACAACATCACCGGCATGCTGCTCTTCATTGGGAGATTGCGCACATGTTATCAAAGCTAATCATCAGTTTATGATATAATGCAATAACTGTTTAATAATGCCACCTATGCTCACTGCGGTGCGGGTCTCCCAAATCGTCCTGTCCACAGGAAAGCGACCATTTCAGGAAAAAAAATGAGTAATCCAGACTTTACCACTTCTGCTGACCCAGAAACTTTAGCAAATGAAGTTGCATGTTTGAAAGCTACTGTGACCTTTCTGTTAAAAGCGATCGGCCAAGCCGATGCGGGAAAAGTAATTTTAAATATCGAGCGCTCTATTGCCGATATTGAAGACACTGCTCAAGCTGAAGTTTTCACCAATACACTTGCTCAAATTAAAAGCGGTTATCGCCAATAACGGCCAGTGATAACGTGCAATATTCCTATGCAATCATGCTGTCGATATAGAAAATTCTTTTCTTTCATTGAAATATACTCTATCGGCAGCTTGTTTTATAATCGTTTGAGGCAATGATGGGCCTGCTACTAAAAGCATTAATCGGTGCCGCCGTTGTGGTATTGATAGGAATATTATCAAAAACGCGTAATTACTACATTGCTGGCTTAATCCCGTTGTTTCCGACATTCGCACTTATTGCACATTATGTCGTTGGTAGCGAACGCAGTATCCAGGCATTGCGTATCACCATCATCTTTGGTTTATGGGCAATCATTCCTTACTTTATCTATCTGATATCACTTTATTTTTTTATTGGACACTTGCGTTTACCCACGGCATTAACGGCAGCCGTGTTATGTTGGGTTATTGCTGCCTGGATACTCATATCTGCATGGAGTCGATGGCACGGCTAACAACTGCCCATGCCATAAAACATAATTTAGTCAACGTAATAGCAATAAAAGAAGGGCATGAATAGCAAGCATGACCACTGAGAAAATCAGGTTCAGGTTACTGATGGATTTTGATCTCACCTCATCCGATGGCTCATCACTTACCTGAATTTTCCTGATTCGGTAAATCCAATACCCACCAAGCACCACGAAAAGCAGTGCTAATGACACGGCTACCAGAGGATAACCCCACACCAAATATTCACTTAACCCTGCAATAACAAACCAAAGAATGACAAATACCATGATTGAACACCTCATATTTTGAGAAGGCAATCTTAGCACACGCCATAAAATCGCTTAAGTTCAGACCATATAAATGGGGCAAACCAAATAGTCAGTGAAATCATAGAAGCATGAGCCAGAATCGACCTTATCATTGGCGGAATATCCACCACCTGACAATAACAATCACTCGAAAATAATGAATAAGAGCTAAACCTGCGGAACAATAAAGGCTTAACTCTTATTTCAGTCAGAGGGTTATTGACTCATCCAGCGCTAGCTCACTACATATTATTGTAGAAACTCTTTCTGCACCCAAAGACTCACACTTCCCCCATTCACTGGGAATACAGCCTCACCGGAATCATCGGTGGTAATAATAGCCGAGTGATTAGCTAAAAAATCAGCAAACTCTTTATTGGCTAAGTTTTCTCCTAACGTGATTTTTTTCTCATTTTCAGCACCATTAGAAAGAACAACAACACAACCGGGATCATCCTCTGTACCTGCACGGACAAAAGCTATACAGTTTTTATCATCAAAATAGTCACTTTGCGCGCCATGTGCAAAGCGCTTTCTAGCTTGAATTAATTTTTTTAATTCGGCAATAACCGGCATTTCTATCTGATAAGTCCCTCCATCATCCCCAGTGTCTTCATAGTTAGCGCCAAATAAATCAGGATAAAATATACAAGGAATTCCCTGCTCACGAATTAAAATCAATGCATAGGCTAGCGGTTTAAACCAAGGTTCAACAGGGGCCTCCAGAGATTGAAGTGGTTGAGTATCGTGGTTTGCCACTATGGTGATTGTATGCATTGGATCGGCTTCGATTAATGTCCCACTAAACACGTGTGTGAGATCAAAATCCTCCCCTTGATTTGATGCCTCGTGAAACTTGTGGTGCAAGGCCACATCAAACAACATTGCCGCCCCTTCAACGCGTTCCAGATATTGCTGTAATTTTTCAATATCGGGTGACCAATATTCCGCAATAATCAGTAAATCATGATTCGCTTTATTTTGGACGTGCTGAATCCATTGTTTGAAAAACCATGCGGGGATATGTTTCACTGCATCCAGGCGAAAACCATCAATTGGTAATGTCTCTAGCAACCACTCTCCCCAATAATTTAACTCGCCCATGACAGCAGGGTTGCGGAAATCAATATCGTCCCCCATGAGATAATCAAAATTACCTAACTCGTCATCAACCTCGGTATTCCAGCCATCCTCACTGTAATCATTTATAATTTTAAAAATACCCTCATCTGTCGACTCTTCAATATGATCAACACCGCTAAAGCATTGTTTATCCCAGATAAAGGATGAGTACGTTTCGTGGCGACCTGGAAAGGTGAACCGGGTATAAGCTTGAGCATCGATAACGCCATCATCAATCTCAGTACGGTTTTCAGGATTTACTTTATGGACACTTATCTGTTCTTTTTCATCGGCACCCATTTTATGATTGAATACAACATCAAGCAGGACCTTGATATTCATTTCCTTCAGGCGATTAATTGCATTGAATAGCCCTTCTATGTCTCCGTATTTCGTTGCCCGAGTTCCCTTCTGTTCAAATTCACCTAAATCAAACAAGTCATAAGTATCATATCCGACAGAATACCCGCCTGAAGCGCCTTTATAGGCGGGAGGAAGCCAGACGTAATTAATTCCTAGCTGGCTAATATGCTCAGCTTGCTCAGCAACCTCCTGCCATAATTTGCCTCCATCAGGATAATACCAATGGAAAAACTGGAAAATTGTGGGATTTTTCATAGGCTTGATAACTCCGTTTTACCATGTCACTCATAGTATGGCCCACTTTATAAAATTTGGACTGGCAATAAAGTAATAGACTGTGTATTCCTTATTACTAGTGAGCTAATCTGAGTCTCACCCGCGTGTATTATTGGGAGTTTAAATGAATATAGTGGATATCCCATTCGGTATCACTGATTGGTCGACTGTGGATAAAACCGAACATATGGGGGACCAAGGGATTGCATATTGGCGAACTCAAAATTTTGGGGGTATCAGGGTTCGCATGGTTGAATACAGTGCAGGATACATTGCTGATCATTGGTGTTCCAAAGGGCACATTTTGCTGTGCATTGACGGTGAGTTAAATACTGAACTCGCTGATGGGCGTATTTTTATATTAAAAGCGGGTATGAGTTATCAAGTCGCTGACCACGCAGAAGCTCATCGTTCTTCAACCATCTCTGGTGCCAGACTTTTTATTGTCGATTGATTTAGAGACATTCAGAATATTATTACGATCTTATAACAGCTAGCAGTCAGTCCTCGACTGTTAGCTGAGAGAATGTTTTCTTATTGCCCTTCAGGTAACGAGTCAACCGGGTTATCCGGATATAAGACCCGGATACGTCGCCGCACGATTTCGACCTGAAATGCAGCCATTACTGCAATCATAATCAGAATTTCACCAAATCCGCCTTGCTCAGTTGGTTGATTATAAAGGTACTGCAGTGTGCCAATAATCCATTTTGATCCCACGAGCAGTAGGAATAAAGTGATGGTCAGAGGTGTTCCTTTGCAAAAAATACGTCCATCCGGTTCACGCCAGATCTCAATGAGACGGCCTTGTAAAACACCGATGACGATACTAAATAAAACACCGCTACCTAATACAACCCAGGAAGTCATGGTAGCTGGCATATATGTGCCACCCACTACCAGCCCGACCATCCCATAAACCCAAGCCCATTTAAAACGAGCGGGGCCTAACGACACCTCGTGACTGACCGACTGACGGTACAATGCAAAAAGTGTTAGCACCAAAATAATCAGTATTTGTACGGGAGTCATCGCTATCTCCTGTAAGAGAAGCATCCAGTCAGCAATAAAACACCTTAATTGACCATAATATCCAACAACATGGGTAGTATAGAGATGCTTTATCAGTCTTTGGCAAACAGCAAACAAAAACTTTCTATCAAGAACGGTTAACAATACATTGCCAACTCGAACTGTACAAAGTTTAGTCTATTTTTTTGATAATTAACAGGAGGTCAACTCTGTCGAGTTTATTCGGCATTCACATTAAATCGCTTTAACTATTTGTTATTATAATCTCAACACGACTCTCACTCTTGCCAATGAAAATACATCTCAAGTGAAAATAAGATTCAGATCTCTTCTCGTCATATTTAATATCATCATATTGATGATAAACTTGTGACGCTTTTTATCGAGCAACATAAATGATATTTAAAGAGGAATATAAATGGCTCAGAATATTTATGATAATCAGGATTTTTTTTCAGGCTACGCCAAACTTAGCCGTTCAGTCGATGGATTAGATGGTGCTCCGGAGTGGTCAGCTATCTGTAAAATCCTGCCACCACTGGCTGGACGTAAAGTTGTCGACTTAGGTTGTGGCTATGGTTGGTTTTGCCAATATGCACGTTTACAAGGCGCGGCTGAAGTTTTAGGCATTGATGTTTCCGAGAGAATGTTAAATCGCGCTAAAGAAATGACTGCTGACGAAGGCATTACTTATCGCCAAGAAGATTTGGAAAATACCAAACTACCACAGCAGATGTATCATTTAGCATACAGTTCTCTAGCATTACATTACATCAAAGCGCTTCCAGAGTTGCTGACTACAATTTATAACGCCTTGCTTCCGGGGGGAAATTTCATTTTTTCTGCAGAACATCCTATCTACACCGCGCCTAAGCAACCCGGTTGGTTAATTGCAGATGATGGGCAAAAATCATGGCCAGTAAATAGCTATCAGGCTGAAGGTGAGCGAGTCACAAACTGGTTAGCTGAAGGTGTAATTAAGCAACATAGAACGTTAGGAACTTATATTAATCTTTTAATCGAACATGGTTTCATTATTAGATATTTAGAGGAGTGGGGCCCAGCAGCACAGCAAATTACAGATTGTCCTGCGCTGGATGAGGAAAAAGAACGTCCAATGATATTCTTACTCTCTGCTCAAAAACCTGCCTAGCAGTAAATGTAATCCATTAGTAAACCACTATAATTTAGTATCCGTTATCGGGGAGGTTAACTCCCCCGGCCCTCTTTAGAAAGACATCCCCAAAAAATAGTCGTTTATACGCCCTAAAATGGGGCTTACTCCCCAATTCAGTGCGTTTATTTATTTAAAATAATTAAAAATACTCAGTTAATCAATTGTTTATATGTGGCGCAGAATTTGCTTATTAACTGTAATGATCCCCGAGGAGGTTAATATGAAAACAATGTCAGCGTACTACTTACAATACACCGCGTTTCTGCTCCTAGTTGCTGGAGTTCTTCATTTTGTTTTTCAGTAACGAGTAAAATATCCCACCCTTATAGCTCATGCTGATGACCACTCTGCTGCTTCTGCGAATTTATACTGGCAGAGTGGGATTATTGCTTAGCAATAAACATTGACACCATTCTTGCCACACAAAAACATGTGGTAGTTAACAAAACACCTCTGCTACTGGCGATTATTCCCATTCATAGAAGAGAGAGGTTCTGGCGCGATTATGCCACCAAAGCACAAGCCATACGCGCTGCTCAGGCAAAACGCGATAAATTACAACGTGGTGTGGCTGAGTTTTCTATTACTTTAGCCGTTGGCAGGCCAAAGCTATACCCGGAAACACCCGTCAAAGTTAAGGGGTTTAAGCCGGTGAAAGATAGCCAGCCGCGGATAATGACTAAAATTATTCATTCGCTCAATAATAACGGTTATACGACAAACCTCGAACTTGAAGTTCTACTATCAGATATAAGCCATGAAGCCATTTATACATAACCAGTTGAATATAAACAAATTATTTATTAGTTTGAATAATTTAAAATAGTCAATAAGCTCAAATGAACGTTGAGGTGTTTATTATGACGCGATGCCCTATTTGCCGTTGCACAGGCATACTTGATCCAGTCGTGAAATATCTTCCGAAACTAAAGAGAGATATAATCGGTGTACCAATATTAATTGTGGACATACATTTATTACAATAGAGACATTTATTCGCTCTATTATGACTCCATATGTTATTAATAAAACTCCGCTACATCCAACTGCTCAAGAGCAATCTACGCTCAATTTCTAATTATATTATTTGGCAAAAAATAACCTGCAAACTCGCGAATTTTTTAGTGTCAAAAAATCGCCATCGCCACAGATTTCTGTCGCCATTTTGTCGCCACTACTTTTGGGGATTTTAAATGAGGATTTTATAATTTATTGATATTTATGGTTTTGTTGGTGGGTCGTGGCGGGTTCGAACCGCCGACCAATTGATTAAGAGTCAACTGCTCTACCAACTGAGCTAACGACCCAACGGCGATAATTATTCTCCTGTTAGTCTTTACTGTCAAACACTTCATCGGATTTTTCTCTTTATACCAAGTGATATTCATCTCCGTGGATTAATTATGCATCAGGCACTTGCTATTATTGTTAGTTATGTAACTTCATGTTGTAATTCCATGCGCTGTGATGAACTTAACAAAATTCAGTGTGTGAAATATAAACACTGGAAAACGAGGCGTATTGTGCAATTATTGTTGCGAAGATATTAAATAATTCGAAAGTTGTATTTAAAACATACAAAAATCCGACAGACAGACAGACAGACAGACAGACAGACAGACAGACAGACAGACAGGGTAAGACCAAAGAGCCAACATAGAGCTCAACAACTTCACAAATACAGGAAGAGGGAATGGGAAAGATGGTAGACCAATCCAAGATAGTGGCAGAACCTGTGCCGGAACCTGAGGAGCACCTTCAACGAAGTCTCTCCAATCGCCATATTCAGCTTATTGCTATTGGTGGTGCCATAGGTACCGGCTTGTTTATGGGATCGGGTAAAACCATCAGCCTTGCCGGGCCGTCGATCATCTTCGTTTATATGATAATCGGCTTTATGTTGTTCTTCGTGATGCGAGCAATGGGTGAATTGCTGCTTTCGAATCTGAAGTATAAATCGTTCAGTGATTTTGCCGCTGACCTATTAGGCCCATGGGCGGGCTTCTTCACCGGTTGGACTTACTGGTTTTGCTGGGTGATAACCGGTATTGCCGATGTTGTTGCCATCACCGCTTATGCGCAATTCTGGTTCCCCGGCTTCTCACAGTGGGTCGCCTCATTATTAGTCGTTTTGCTGCTGCTGTCGCTAAACCTGGCAACAGTAAAAATGTTTGGTGAGATGGAGTTCTGGTTTGCCATGATTAAAATTGTGGCAATTGTGGCGCTGATCTTTGCCGGGTTGACCATGGTATTAATGAGTTATCAGTCCCCATCAGGCACGACCGCATCATTTACCCATTTATGGAATGATGGCGGCATGTTCCCGAAAGGAATCAGTGGCTTCTTTGCCGGTTTCCAGATTGCCGTTTTTGCGTTTGTCGGTATTGAATTAGTTGGGACCACTGCCGCTGAAACCAAAGACCCAGAGGTGGTATTGCCACGTGCGATTAACTCCATTCCTATCCGCATAATCATGTTCTATGTTTTCTCATTGATTATGATTATGTCTGTGACACCATGGAGCTCAGTGGTTGCTGATAAAAGCCCATTTGTTGAGTTATTCGTTCTGGTCGGCCTGCCCGCCGCTGCCAGTGTTATCAACTTTGTGGTGTTGACCTCTGCGGCCTCTTCCGCCAACAGTGGCGTGTTTTCCACCAGCCGTATGCTGTTCGGTTTAGCGAAAGAAGGTGACGCACCAAAGCAGTTTGGTAAATTATCGCGCCGCTCGGTTCCCGCCTCTGGCCTGACATTCTCTTGTATTTGCCTGTTGGGTGGCGTGGTGCTGATTTACCTTATTCCGAACGTCATGACTGTCTTTACTCTGGTCACCACTGTATCGGCGATTCTGTTTATGTTCGTCTGGACTATCATCCTTTGCTCTTATCTGGTTTATCGCAAAAGACGCCCAGCGCTGCATAAAAAATCCATCTACAAAATGCCCGCCGGGATTTTCATGTCTTGGGTATGCATGGCGTTCTTTGCCTTTGTGTTGGTGCTGTTGACGTTAGAAAGTGATACCCGGCAGGCGCTGATTGTGACGCCACTGTGGTTTGTTATTTTGACCATCGGCTATTTCATCTTGAAAAAACGCAGAACTCACCTGTATGACAGTAATAATCGTTAAATAACACTCTGTGACGGGTGCCAGTCCCCTCTGGCACCTTTTTCTCTCGCGGTTATTCTCCGCCATCCCGCCGCGCGAAAAATAAGGTTTTTCATGATATTAGGTGTTTAAGGAGCAGTTATCGCTTCTCGTAATCGACTTGGCGTTAAGCCAAAGTGCTGCTGAAAACGCGAAGTAAAACGAGATGCGGAGACATAACCATGTTTCGCGGCAATTTCACCGATTGGAAGTGATGTCGTTTGTAACGCATGCAGCGCACATCCCATGCGCATCTCTTCCAAAATGACCCGAAACTGGCGTTCCTCTTGCATTAATTTACGCCGTAACGTGGACTCTCCCATATGCAGAGATTGCGCAATATCGCACACACTCCAGTCACGAGCGAGGTCGAGCAGAATAATTTGTTGCACCTGTTCAGCCAGCTTATCCCGTCGGTCTATTAATAATGTTCCCATATGCCCGGCTAAGTGTAAGGCTAATAACACTCCCATGGCCGAATGCTGTAACACTGCATCCGGCGCATGGTTTTTCAGGTTAAGTAATAAGTTATCCCAAGCTCTGCGCGTATTAGCATCGAGAGGAACACATAAAGATGCTGTGGCGGCCGGTGTGACGGCCAGCGCCCCGTACCATTGGCGGAACTGGCGCAACACGCTTTGCGGCAGATAAACCATATCAGAACAGTAATGCCCGCGATCCGGCGTATTGGCAATACTGACCTCCGTTCCGGCGGGAAACAAAATCATCGTCGATTGCCCGGCACTGGCGGCCTGCGAACCCCACTGCACCAATTTACTGCCTTGCCGGACATGACAGAGCGCGGGTGTAAACACCGTCACCCGATGCAGTGTATGCGCGCGGCGGGCAACAATTTCAGCGCTCGATACGGCCATCTGACTGTGGTTTATCTGCTGCATACTTTCTGCTCTTGGTTTAAGAATTAACGGCCGTAGGTGGCAACCCATTCGGCTTTAGAAATAACATTGCTGTTGAGCATAAAGCCAACTAATGCGCCGCTGGCATCACCATTCAGCGGTAATTTATCTGTTTTCAATGCCCATACCGTAAACTTGTAGCGGTGTGGTTTATCCCCCGCCGGTGGGCAGGCACCACCAAATCCGGCGTAACCAAAATCATTGCGCCCCTGAATAGCACCTTTTGGCAAAGTGCTCTTGGTCGAGCCGGCAATATCTGTACGTTGCCCGGCATTGGTGACTAATTCATGGGTATCGGCGGGAATGTTTATCACCGTCCAATGCCACCAGCCGCTCCCTGTTGGCGCATCAGGGTCATAAGCCGTGACGGCAAAACTTTTTGTTCCGGCGGGAGCTCCCTGCCATGAAAGTTGCGGCGATTGGTTTCCACCATCACAGCCAAATCCTTTGAAAACTTGTTGGATTTGCAAGGGTTTACCTTCGGGCATGTCACTACTTTTGACACTGAAAGTCTGCGCCTGAGCCGATAATGACACCGCGATAATTGCCAGAGACAGTGCTGCTTTTTTCATGTTTATTCTCCTGTGAAGTCAGTTTGTAGCTTACTCAAACAGGAAGATTCACATTGTGCCATAACGCTCTTATATTATGCTTAAAAGCTCAATACAGAGCGTTATCATTTTGCCAATGACTTATATTGGCGGCTACTCCATATATAATTTCCCGCCTTGCCAGGATAACTGGGTCACTGTAGAGGTCGCGGCACCGCCACTGGTTTCTCCTCCGACCAAAATCACTTTATTCTTGTCCTGAATGGATACACCGTAACCCAGTGATTTCGGCAATTTGCCTGCGAGTTGCCATTGATTATCCACTAATGCATAAATAGGCTGTTGCCACTGTTTTTTCAGCCCCTGATGGGCGTACAACTGGCCGGCATTAAATTGCTTCCAGGCACCGGGGAAATTAGCCCCTCCGGCCACCAGCACCACATCATGACTAACACCGGCAAATGCGCCAGCCAGCCCTTCTTGTGCCGCGCCTTTTTCACTCCCCATTAACTCAGGCCGCGGTTGCCATTGCAGTTCCGCCCCTTGTTTTTTGCCCTGCCATACTGCCGCAGTCCTTAAGCCGGGTTTAATTTCACCATTAATTAATATCAACTTGTCATTTGCAGCGGTAATAGCTGACCCAGCCGTCCCCAAAAATGGCACCTGCCCACCACTTTTCCACTGGTTTTTTGCCGGATCATAAATTAATACATCACGGTTATAGAAATAGTCCGCCGGGGCTTGATTGAAATACGCATCAATAACCGCCTTTTTTTGTGTTTCATGACTCCCCGCAGCGGCCAGATCCGTGAAATAACCGTCAAAAATAGCTTTGTTAACGCCCCCTAACAACAGGGCCTGAGAGCCATCTAAGGTGGCCGCGGCTGTTCCGACCAGGCCGCGCGGTGCGCGTGTTGCCAACCGCTGCCATTGATTGGTCTGCGGGTCATACCGATAGACATCATTCAGGGCGCTTATCTGGGGATCGTCGACAGCATTTTTACCTACACCACCAAAGACATACAGCTTTCCCTCTAACGCCACCGTGACAGCTTGTTCGCGGGGTTGACCTGGAAAATCCGCTATTTTTTGCCAGCCAACCTGGGTTTTATCGGTATCAAGGTGATACCAGGATTGACCCGCACTGCCTAAACCGACATATAAATTGTTATCAATCCGAGCACCAGTACCATATTTAAAGGGGACGGGCACATCGGGGTAGCGCTCAGCATTGGCGTAGGGCAAAGAAAACGTGACTAACAGAGTTAGCGCATTCAACAAAATGGCGTTTGCGCTCAGTTTTTTCTTATATTGATGGTATATGTGAATCATCAACGGTGTTCCTTATTAATTAATAGTTTTGGTCATATCGTGTCAGATGAAGTGGAAATTTAACTCCAAATAAAAATTAATACAGGAGTTTTACTATCATTGAAGATATTAACCACACTTCGCGCTGTCAATATGGGCAGCCAGTAACTGTGATAAGTCCCCCAATGCTGGGGAATGATTTGGATTGAGTGAACTTGCCGACGCCCCGCCAAATAGGTGGCATTGTGGCCCCAGGTCTGGTGTCGGGAAGATGTCATGCTATTGTCAGGTTGCTGTCGTGGCAGGGCTTCACACTTGCGCTTAGGTTTGTTGATATGTCTTCAAACCCCGGAGAGTTAAAAATGAATCTTTATCGTATTCGTGAATTACGTCAGGCTCGGGCCTGGTCACAAGAACAATTAGCAGAGCTTTGCAGCCTCAGCGTGCGGACTATTCAGCGAATTGAGAATGGTGAGCAAGCCAGTCTTGAGACGTTAAGTGCCATTGCGGCGGTGATGGAATTAAAAGTGAGCGAGCTTTATTCCCCTGATTACAGTCAATCACAAATGGGGTCTGGTGAGGCTGTTGACCAGCGAGTATTGGATGCGCGTGAAGCCGTGGAAAATGAAATGTCATTTTTGCGCCAACTCCTGCGGGGAGTTATCCTTTGCGCGATATTATTTGCCATTAACTGGTTTACCTCCCCCGGCTATATGTGGGCCTGGTGGGTAGTTTTAGGTTTAAGCATCCCATTAGGTTTGAAAGCTATCAATCTGTTTTTATTGGGTAATTGGGTTGAACGCTGGCAACAAAAACGGTTACAAAAGAAATTACGCAATTTGTAGTGGCGTCTAGCGCTTAGAGGCGTAAAGGGCTATCCAGAGGTATTTTCACAGCAACAGGGTACAAAAGAACTAACAAAATTGTACGGTTGCGTAAGGGTCAGCTCGCCAGCGCACTCAAGAGTGATTATGTACCCGTGGCCGCCGGTTGGCGGCCAGACAATGGTCAATAAAAGCTAAAAAAACCAATGTAACCAGAATGTTATTTCTTATGACCTGCACTTTCTGTGCGCTCCACATTGCAGCCTGAGTATATTGGCGTATGGTTAATAAGTGTCATAAGCAGCGACTATGATGACATCATCAGCATTATTCAATAAATATGATTGGAGCGAAGCGAGATGGCGAAAATTCTAGTGCTTTACTATTCCATGTATGGACATATCGAGACACTTGCCGGCGCAATCGCCGAGGGTGCCCAAAAAGTCAGTGGCGTTGAAGTGACTGTTAAACGCGTGCCGGAAACCATGCCCGCTGACGCTTTTGCCAAGGCAGGAGGAAAAACCGACCAAAAAGCGCCAGTCGCAACCCCGCAAGAGTTAGCGGATTACGATGGCATCATTTTCGGTACGCCAACCCGCTTTGGGAATATGGCGGGGCAAATGCGCACTTTCCTTGATCAAACCGGTGGGCTGTGGGCCTCCGGCGCACTATACGGCAAAGTCGGCAGCGTATTCTCCTCCACCGGGACCGGGGGCGGGCAAGAGCACACCATCACCTCAACCTGGACCACATTAGCGCATCACGGGCTGATTATTGTCCCGATTGGTTATGGTGCCAAAGAACTCTTCGATGTGTCGCAAACTCGTGGGGGAACCCCTTATGGCGCGACAACCATTGCAGGCGGTGATGGTTCCCGCCTGCCAAGCGCTGAAGAACTCGCTATCGCGCGGTTCCAGGGTGAGCATGTTGCAAAGATTACCGCGAAATTAGTCAGTTAAGCGTAAGAAAAAAAGCACCGCGCGATGGCGGTGCTCAATCTCTTTTATCTTCAATATCAAACTTCTAGCAGGCCTTGCGCCAGATAATGATTCATATCTGCCACCCCCGGTAAGGTAAAGAAATACCCTCCACCAATGGGTTTTACATATTCTTCCAGCGCTTCTCCATTCAGCCGTTTTTGTACCGCTAAAAAGGCTTTTTCCAAATCAGACTGGTAGCACACAAATAATAGCCCCATATCCAATTGCCCGGAATTAGATACACCCAGTGAATAACTGTAGCCACGGCGCAGCATCAAGTTATTCTGAGTTTCAGCCGTGCGCGGATTTGCGAGCCGAATGTGTGCATCCATAGGAATCACTTTACCATCAGGGTCTTTGGTGTAATCCGGTTCGTCATGCTCATGCACCATGCCCAAAGGCGCGCCACTGTGTTTATCACGACCAAAAATAGTTTGCTGCTCTTGCAATGGAGTGCGATCCCAGAATTCCACTTTGAAACGGATAATCCGTGCTGCCTGATAACTCCCCCCGACTGCCCACGCGGGTTCCCCAGCATTCTCCTGAACCCATACTACCTTATTAATCAGTGGGTTATCGCTGGTTTTCGGGTTGGCTGTTCCATCTTTAAAGCCCAATAAATTGATGGGTGTTTCCCTACCCTTGCTCCGAGCAGCATGAGCCGAAATAAACCCTTCGCGCTTCCAGCGGACACTGAGAAGATCCGGCGAGTGTTTGATAATATCGCGCAGCGCATGAATCACAGTTTCATTGGTATTAGCACAAATTTGCAGTAACAAATCACCATGACACAGCCCTGCATCCAGTGAATCATTAGGGAAACGCGTCATTTTCTGCAGTCGTAGAGGTTTTTGCCCTTGCAAACCAAAACGCTCATCAAACAGTGAGTCACCGACAGAAACCGTGATGGTCAGATTATCGGGATAAATTTCTGGCCCCATAATGCCCGAATCCAATGGTGGCAACTTCGCATTAACCGAAGGTGCATGCCCGCCAGTGGTCAGAAAAGCAATTCGCTCGGTTAGTAACTTGAATAACCGGGTTAATGCAACTTTATCCGTGGCCAAGACATCAAATGCCACCAGCATCATCGCCGCTTGCTGTGGGGTTAGCACCCCTGATTGATGTTGACCATAAAAAGGTTGCTGCTGCCAGCGCTCATCTTGTGCCGGGGCAGCCTCTGGCGCAGGGCAATCGGCTGCTCGGGCTATTTTTGCTCCGCCGAGCGCCAACGCACCACTCATCATGCCCATCCCCAGCAGTAAACGCCGACGGGACGGCAAAGCCGCCCCGTTATCTTGCTGATACGGCCCGTGTTGCGGGCCGGTTTTCTTACTCATTTAAATGCCTCAGTCCAGACCTAATACGCCACGCAGTTGAGCAAGGTCTTCTGCCAGTGCCGTAATGGGCCCTTTCATCGCATTGCGATCAGCATCGGTTAACTTCTCATAGGATTCGTAGCCATCTTTGGTACGGTATTTCGCCAATACGCTATCAACTGTTTTAAAGTTGGCATCAATTTTATCTAACAGCGGCTTATCCGCTTTTTCCAGTAACGGCCGCAACAGGTTAACAATTTTCTGTGCGCCATCGACGTTTGCCTGGAAATCCCATAAATCTGTACGACTGTAGCGGTCTTCTTCACCACTGATTTTACTGGCCGCGACTTCTTCAATTAAACCTGCAGCCCCGCCGACCACTTTGTTCGGTGCGAATGTCAGGCCGGTAATCCGTTTTTGCAGTTCCAGCGTGTCTTGATAGAGCTGGTCAGCAAATTTATCTGCCCCTTTGGTGGTATTGTCACCAAATAGGATTTTCTCTAAACGGTGGAAACCGGTGAATTTTGGGTCAGCCGATTTTTGTTCAAAATCGTCTTCACGGGCATCGATGCTACCGTCCAAATCAGAGAACAATTCAGCAATGGGTTCGATGCGTTCATAATGCTGACGAGTGGGCGCATAGAGTTTGCGGGCTAATGCCAAATCACCTTTTTTCACAGCATCAGTGAAAGCTTTAGTTTGAGTAACTAACTGAGCAACTTCTTGTGTTACATACACTTTATATTCGGCAATGGGGCCAACCAATGCCATGGCATCGGGCTTGGTTGCCGTATCAGAACCTGCCGCTGCGGTGACCGTTAACTTACCTTTCGGGTTACTCAGCAAACCACAAGTCATATCATATTCACCCGGTTCCAGATTGGCCGTCATTTTCTGGGTAAAACCGGGCGCGATATTCTCACGCTCTTCAACCACCATGACCCCTTTTAGGATCTCCCACTCCAACCCTTTTTGGCTGGCATTATGGACAATAAATTGAGTTTTGCCGGCAGGGACGGACAGTGCCATTGGCTCACATTGTTTATCATTGACAGTGATTTTAACCTGAGGAATATCAGCAGCCTGCGCGCTGATGGCGAAAACAGGCAGAGCCAGTAAAGCGGCATGTAAAGCTGTGCGACGGAAGAGCCGGTTAGACATGTGATAAATCCCTGAATTATGAGTTAGTTTTCCGCGCATCCGGTACGGTTGAGGCCGCCGTGGCGCGTGGTGGAAGGAAAAAGAAAATCAATGCCGGAATCAAATAGATAAAGTAGACCGCGACTTCACTGACGGTCGGTGCTTCCTTGTAGCCAAACATGCCCTCGAGGAAAGTCCCTAATAATGAGTGAGTGGAGAGCACATTGGTCAAATCAAAAGCAATGTCTTGGAAATGATTCCACAAACCGGCTTCATGGAAGGCTCTTATTGCACCAGCGGCAAGTCCTGCGGCAACAAATAGAATAAACAGACTGGTCCATTTGAAGAATTTAGCCAGGTGTAACTTAACGCCCCCCCAGTAGATAGCCATGCCCACCAAAATAGCGCAGCTCAGGCCTAATATTGCACCAATGGGAGCCCCTATTCCGACATCCTGCTGGAAAGCCGCTAATAAGAAAAAGACGGACTCAAGACCTTCGCGTGCAACCGCAAAAAACACCATTGCCACTAATGCCCATCCCTGACCACGTCCCTTTTTATTATCCGAATTCAGGGCATGATCAATTGCCCCTTCTAAATGAACTTTGACTGACTTGGACACTTTGCGCATCCAAAAAACCATATAGGTTAATATGCAAACCGCCACTACGGCGATAATGCCTTCGAACAGTTCTTGCTGTTTTTGCGGAAACTCACCCGTGGTTTCATTAATAAAGATGCCGATGGCCAGACAAAGTGCTGCAGCGGTGATGACCCCGACCCATACTGCCCCCATCCATTGACCGCGTTGAGTGCGTTTAAGATAACTGGCGATAAGGCTGACAATCAGCGCTGCCTCCAGCCCTTCACGAAACATAATAAGAAATGGGACAAACATGCTAAACACCCCTGCGGTGGGCAGTAAGGAAAATATCCGATTAAGAACATCGTCAATAAACGTAAAGAAAAGTAAAACGATAGTGATTATCATTCTGCAAAAAAGAAATTCAAGAGGCTGAATAGGAATATTGTTAAGCAAACTGTGGCAAGTTGTTTCTGCGGGGTTAAATAGTAAATAAATTCATCATGATACGGATCAGTGCGTCAATTAACGTTTGGCGATATTTTTTAATAAAAAAGCCCCCGGTTTTACAGAGGGCTGTATTAGGTGAAAATAAATCTATTGTTGATGGTCATTAATCACGACAAGCTTACATTCGTCAGTGATCAGGGTTATTGAACCTGACCAACAACACGCCAGCAATTTGAAAAGTCACGGGCATGTTAAACAGTTTTAAATTCCGCTTCTGCATGGCGGAAACGTTCAGTAATGGCATTGCTCGGGGTATTTCCCAGCAAACTCACCACCACAATAGCGATGCAGGCGAACAAGAAACCAGGAATGATTTCATATAAATCTAGCCAACCATATTGCTTCCAAACAATAACCGTAATAGCACCAATCAGCATCCCCGCCAACGCACCATTACGGGTCATCCGTGGCCACATGACAGAAATCAGAACCACTGGCCCAAATGCAGCACCGAAACCAGCCCAGGCATAACTCACCAGCCCAAGAACCCGGTTATCGGGGTTCGCCGCTAATGCGATGGCAATTAACGCCACCAGCAGCACCATGGCACGACCTACCCACACCAATTCTTTCTGGCTGGCTTTTTTGCGTAAGAACGCTTTGTACAAATCTTCCGTTAAAGCACTGGAACATACCAGTAGCTGGCAACTTAAGGTACTCATTACTGCGGCCAAAATAGCAGAGAGCAAAATACCGGCCATCCACGGGTTGAATAGGATTTTGGCTAATTCAATAAAGACTCGCTCACTATTTTGACTCACACTCCCCGCTTGCGCTGGGTTGTTTTCAAAATAAGCAATACCGAAGAAGCCCACGGCAATAGTCCCCGCCAGACACAGAATCATCCAGGTCATACTGATACGCCGAGCACTACGAATAGTGCGGTGGGAATCTGCCGCCATAAAACGCGCCAGAATATGTGGCTGACCGAAATAGCCCAAGCCCCAGCCCAGCAGAGAAAGGATGGCGACCAGATTTAACCCTTTAAACATATCGATATTTGCCGGATTTTTCGCGGCAATAACCATGATTGAGGTATCAACACCACCGACGGCTAAAATGACGATAATCGGTGTCAGAATCAGGGCAAAAATCATTAATGTCGCCTGCACGGTATCAGTCCAACTCACCGCCAGGAAACCCCCAATGAAAGTATACGCGATAGTGGCCGCAGCACCGGCCCACAATGCGGTCCCGTAGCTCATGTCAAAAGTACTTTCGAATAATCGTGCGCCAGCAACAATTCCTGAAGCACAATAAATAGTAAAGAATACCAGGATAACAACGGCTGAGATAACCCGCAGCAGCTTACTTTTGTCCTCAAAACGGCTGGTGAAATAGTCCGGTAGTGTCAGTGCATTATTATTGGCCTCGGTATGAACGCGTAAACGGCCAGCCACTAATTTCCAGTTAAAATAAGCACCAATGGTCAAACCGATGGCTATCCAGCTCTCAGAGATGCCAGACAGGAAAATCGCCCCCGGTAACCCCATCAATAACCAGCCACTCATATCGGAAGCCCCCGCAGACAATGCGGTAACCACACTCCCTAAACTTCGTCCACCCAGAATATAATCATCAAAACTATTGGTCGCCCGGTAGGCTACAAGGCCAATGAGTATCATCCCAAAAATGTAAACTAAAAAAGTCACCAACATCGGTGTGTTCATGGTCATGCAACGTCTCCATAGTGCGTATTATCGTTTTAATATATCCCGCTATTTTCGTGCTTACCGCGCAACGCGATATCATGTTTATCTCTGGCTTGTCGGAACGTGACACTGAGTTGCACCAAAGATGAATACTAAAAGCTGAAATAAACTAACAGCACAACTATTCGCGAGTAAATGACCCTTTCGCGGTTGCTATCCTAGTGGAGTCCTTTCTTTCCTCACAAGAATTTAAACAATTTTTTTACAAAAAACTTACTCCGCATCACATTAAACACTGTAGGCAGTTACACCCGACATCACAAAACGAGTGCCACTTGAGGTAAAACCCCGGCAACACCTACTATTATTAGTGTTATTAACTCATCTACTTCATTTTTAAATAATGTTCATTTTATGGAAATTGTTAAAAACAAGACTGAATTCACACTTCGATTATGCGCATGATTTAACACGGTTGCACAAAGTTGCAACATGCTTGATATTGTCTGAATTAAAATTCTATTCCCTAAATAATTCGACTTGCAGGAAAGCGGTAACTGAATAAATCCCCAGGAACTTACATGACTAAGTGACTGGAGTGAGCGAAGGCAGCTAACGCACATGCAGCTTGAAGTATGACGGGTAAATCCCCCTTATTTAGGAGCCAGACAGTATGGGTAGCACCACAATGGGCGTGAAACTTGATGAAGCGACACGTGACCGCATTAAAGCCGCCGCACAGCGTATTGACCGCACTCCACATTGGCTAATCAAACAGGCCATTTTTAACTATCTGGAGCGGCTGGAAAATAACAATGAGTTGCCGGAACTCCCAACAACACAGTCGCCCCCCCTATCTGAGGCGGACGACATTATGCCGCAACTCATTGAAAAAACACACCAGCCTTTCTTAGATTTCGCCGAGCAAGTGTTACCGCAATCCGTTGCCCGTGCCGCCATTACCGCAGCCTATCGCCGCCCGGAAACCGAAGCCATTCCTATGTTATTGGAGCAAGCTCGTTTACCCGCAGATTTGGCGCAGGCAACCCACAAGCTCGCTTATTCGATTGCCGAAAAGCTGCGTAATCAAAAAAGTGCGAATGGCCGGGCGGGTATCGTGCAAGGGTTGCTACAAGAATTCTCCCTGTCCTCCCAAGAAGGCGTGGCGTTGATGTGCCTTGCGGAAGCATTGCTGCGCATTCCTGACAAACCGACTCGTGACGCCCTGATCCGCGATAAAATCAGCAATGGTAACTGGCACTCTCATCTGGGCCGCAGCCCCTCCATGTTTGTCAATGCCGCCACCTGGGGCTTACTGTTTACCGGTCATCTGGTCTCTACTCACAACGAAGCCAAACTTTCCGGCTCATTGAACCGCATTATTGGCAAAGGGGGCGAACCGCTGATCCGTAAGGGCGTGGACATGGCAATGCGCTTGATGGGTGAGCAATTTGTTACCGGCGAAACCATCGCCGAGGCTTTAGCCAATGCGCGCAAACTGGAAGATAAAGGGTTCCGTTATTCTTACGATATGCTAGGTGAGGCCGCGCTGACCGAGGCAGATGCCCAAGCCTATCTGCTCTCCTATCAGCAAGCTATTCATGCTATTGGTAAAGCCTCCAATGGCCGCGGTATTTATGAAGGGCCGGGGATCTCCATCAAGCTTTCAGCCCTGCACCCGCGCTATAGCCGCGCCCAATATGAGCGCGTAATGGATGAGCTTTATCCGCGGTTGCTGGCTCTGACTTTACAAGCACGCCAGTATGATATCGGGATCAATATTGATGCAGAAGAAGCCGATCGTCTGGAAATTTCACTCGATCTACTGGAAAAACTCTGCTTTGAGCCCAAACTCGCGGGCTGGAATGGCATCGGTTTTGTTATTCAGGCTTACCAGAAACGCTGCCCGTTCACCATTGACGCGGTGATTGATATGGCACAGCGCAGCCGCCGTCGCCTGATGATTCGTTTAGTCAAAGGAGCATATTGGGACAGCGAAATCAAACGCGCTCAAGTAGACGGTCTGGAAGGTTATCCGGTATATACCCGCAAGGTTTATACTGATGTTTCTTATCTAGCCTGCGCACGCAAATTATTGGCAGTACCTAACCTGATTTACCCACAATTTGCGACGCACAACGCGCATACCTTGTCTGCGATTTATCATCTTGCAGGTCAAAACTACTATCCTGGCCAGTACGAGTTCCAATGTCTGCACGGTATGGGTGAGCCGCTGTATGAGCAAGTGGTGGGGAAAGTGGCCAATGGCAAACTGAATCGACCATGCCGTATTTATGCGCCCGTCGGCACTCATGAAACTTTACTGGCTTATCTGGTACGCCGCCTGTTGGAAAACGGGGCGAACACTTCATTTGTCAACCGCATAGCAGATGCCACACTGCCACTCGATGAGTTAGTCGCTGACCCGGTCAGTGCGGTAGAGGCTATTGCGACAAGTGAAGGCCAACTGGGGCTACCACACCCGCGCATTCCATTGCCGCGTGAGTTATATGGCAAAGAGCGTGCTAATTCCAGCGGTTTGGATCTGGCCAACGAACACCGCCTGGCTTCTCTTTCGAGCGCATTGCTTGCCAGTGCCAGTCAAGTGTGGCGCGCAGAACCGCTGATTGATGCACCGCTTGATAGTGGTGTAGAACAGCCGATTATTAACCCAGCAGAACCAACTGATATCGTCGGCTACGTCCGTGAAGCAACTGATGCGGAAGTGAGCCGAGCATTGGATGCTGCTGCCAGTGCCGGGGCGATTTGGTTTGCAACCCCACCTGTCGAGCGCGCCGCCATTTTGGTGCGAGCTGCTGAGTTGATGGAAAATCAGATGCAAACCTTGATGGGAATACTGGTACGTGAAGCCGGTAAAACCTTCAGTAATGCCATTGCGGAAGTCCGTGAAGCCGTTGATTTCCTGCACTATTACGCAGGATTAGTGCGAGATAATTTCTCCAATGATAGTCACCGCCCACTCGGCCCTGTCGTTTGCATCAGCCCATGGAACTTCCCACTGGCCATATTCACCGGGCAGGTCGCCGCCGCATTGGCCGCCGGTAATAGTGTATTGGCCAAGCCGGCAGAGCAAACTCCACTGGTTGCCGCTCAAGCTGTGCGCATCTTAATGGAGGCTGGGGTCCCACAAGGAGTTCTGCAATTGTTGCCAGGTCAAGGTGACAGTGTCGGGGCCACCTTAGTTAATGATGCTCGTGTGCGCGGTGTGATGTTTACCGGCTCAACTGAAGTTGCGGCTATTTTGCAGCGCAGTATCGCGGGCAGACTCGATCCGCAAGGCCGCCCAACCCCACTCATCGCTGAAACCGGCGGTTTGAATGCCATGATAGTTGACTCATCTGCGCTTACCGAGCAGGTGGTAACTGATGTCGTGGCGTCAGCCTTTGATAGTGCCGGTCAGCGCTGTTCGGCGTTGCGTATTCTCTGCATACAGGATGATGTGGCTGAACACACATTACAGATGCTGCGAGGCGCAATGGCTGAATGCCGTATGGGTAACCCTGAGCGCCTGTCTACAGATATCGGGCCGGTGATTGATGCTGATGCCAAAGCCGGTATTGAGCGCCATATTCAAGCCATGCGAACCAAAGGGAGAAAAGTGTATCAAGCCGCGCAAGCGAATAGTTTGGATGAGAAAGAATGGCAGCACGGCACCTTTATCAAGCCGACATTAATAGAACTGGACAGCTTTGATGAATTGCAAAAAGAGGTCTTTGGTCCGGTCCTGCACGTCGTGCGCTTCCAGCGCCAAAATCTCAGTACATTAGTTGACCAAATCAATGCCTCTGGTTATGGCTTAACTTTGGGCATTCATACTCGTATTGACGAAACCATTGCGCAGGTGACAGAAAAAGCCAAAGTGGGTAATCTCTACGTTAACCGCAATATGGTCGGCGCGGTCGTGGGAGTACAGCCTTTTGGCGGCGAAGGGCTTTCTGGCACAGGCCCTAAAGCTGGCGGCCCGCTGTATTTGTATCGTTTATTATGTAACCGCCCCGAAGATGCAGTGACAAATACGCTAATCCATCAGGATAATGGGCAAGTGCAGAATGTCTCAGGCCGTGAGGCACTGCAAGCCCCTCATCAAGCTCTGATCCTATGGGCCAATGAGCAGCAAAATACTGTGTTAGCTCCGCTGGCACAGCGTTATGGTGAGTTGGCACAAGGTGGTACCGTCCGATTGTTACCAGGGCCAACGGGTGAACGTAATACCTACGCCCTGCTCCCGCGTGAGCGAATTCTGTGCCTGGCAGATACAAAGGCGGATGCATTAACCCAACTAGCCGCAGTACTGGCCGTCGGGAGTGAAGTTCTGTGGCCGGAAAATATCGTCCAAAGTGACTTGTTCCGCACATTACCGGCGGTTGTAAAATCGCGTATTACCCTCACTCAAGATTGGCAAACGGCGGGCATCTCCTTCGATGCTGTTATCTTCCATGGCGACGCCGATCAGTTGCGTATCTTGTGTGAGCAAATAGCTCAAATTGATGGGCCTATTGTCTCAGTACAAGGCTTTGCTCGCGGCGAAACCAATATTTTGCTGGAGCGCTTGCTCATTGAGCACTCATTGAGTGTGAATACGGCAGCAGCGGGTGGGAATGCCAGCCTAATGACTATTGGCTAAATTTTCTCGGGTACCACTCTTCAGTAATGAAGTGATTAAGTGATTAAGTGATTAAGTCAGTTTTCATCCGCTAAGGCCCTTCGGGGCCTTATTTTTTGGTTGGCGAATTCAGCCCGACAAGCTGAATATTCTTCAAGATATCCCGCATGATAGGATGCAACATTGCAAGACTCTTCATTTCCTCCAGCGACATCCCGCATCATCGACTAAATGCCCTTGTGTGCTTAGCGAAGCCTAACCCATTATTAATTAATAACAAACAGCAAGGCGGCTCATAAGCCTAGCTTTCTTCTTAGTGAATATATTGTGTACAATAACTTTCAGAGGTGATAATTATATTCATGGCTGATAAAAAAATTATCGATGAGACCCATCAAATTGCTAGCCGGCGGGGAAATGGCCAATTGCGCCGTGAAATATGGGTCGACCGTTTCGGTGCTATCACGCGTTATAATTTGGCTTATATCAATCACTGTCTATCACAAGGTGATAATGGTCGAGTCGTCGGTTATGACAATGCCCATGGCTATCATCACCGCCATTATTTAGGGGCAATTGAATCGGTTGATTTTATCAGCTTTGAACAAATAGAGGATTGCTTTCAAAAGGATTGGACTTCACTAAGGAGAAGTTAATGGACAAGCTAGTCATCAAAACAGCAACCGAAGATGATTTTTTCAAACGAGGCAAAAAACTCGCTATTCTCGCAGATACTGGGCAAACATTGCCGGAAGAGCATACGATTACGTTCGAAGATCCGTTAGAGATGGTGCGAGTATTAAGTGCTGCACGCATTGTTCTGCTACGGACAGTAAAAATGTATCCGGGTTCTATCACCTCCCTTTCAACTCGCCTAAAAAGGGATCGCAGTGCCGTCACCCGCGATGTGGCTATTTTGAAAAAAGCCGGACTGGTCACTGTTGAACAAAAAGTGTTACCGGGTCACGGGCGGATGAAAGAAGTTAAAACAACAGCCCACCGCCTTAAACTTGAAGCATTCCTCTAATACTATCCACCCAAATGGGGGCCATAAAATTGCCCCCATAAAGACTTTATATTCATTACAGAAATCAGTCTGTTCAGTGATTATTTAAAAACTTGTCAAGGAACTGTCGAGTCCGTTCATGTTGAGGATGAGCAAACAACTCTTTCGCTGGACCTTGTTCAACAATTCGGCCGTGATCCATGAAAATAGCCCGGTCAGCTACATCGCGAGCAAAACTCATTTCGTGAGTGACAATGACCATTGTTCGTTTTTCCTCAGCCAGCGCACGAATAGTATTCAATACCTCACCCACCAGTTCGGGATCTAACGCCGATGTTGGCTCATCGAATAGAATAACCTGAGGTTGCATAGCTAATGCCCGGGCGATAGCAACTCGCTGTTGTTGCCCACCGGATAAGCGGCGAGGATAGGCGTCCTCCTTGCCACTTAACCCAACTTTAGCCAGCAACTCACGAGCACGTTTTTCAGCTTCAGCCCGTTTTTCACCTTTAACAATCACCGGCCCCTCAATAATGTTTTCCAGCACTGAACGGTGGGGAAACAAATTGAAGCTCTGGAATACAAAACCAACTTTCTGGCGCAATGCACGAACTTGCCGTTGCTGCTTACTAATCGGAATACTGCCATCAATCTCTATATCACCGACGCGAATAATGCCCGAGTCAGGGACTTCAAGCAGATTGATACTGCGTAATAAAGTCGTTTTTCCTGAACCACTCGGCCCGATAATCGCTATCACTTCGCCACTGTTCACTTCAAGTGAGATACCGTGCAGTACCTGTTGACCTTTAAACTGTTTGGTCAGTTCTTTAACGGCGATGGTACTCATGGCTACTCCTGATCCTGACGATTAACATGTGCTTCCAGGCGATTTTGTAATGCTGACAACACTGTCGCCATGATCCAGTAAATCAGCGAGGCCGCCAGATACATGGTGAAAACTTCCAAAGTGCGGGATGTCACCAACTGCGCCTGCCGGAAAAGTTCGGGAACCTGGATGGTGGCAGCCAGCGAAGTATCTTTTACCAGGCCGATAAAACTGTTGCCCAGTGGGGGTAAAGCAGTGCGCCCTGCTTGCGGCAATATCACCCGATAAAGTGTTTGCCAACGCGTCATCCCGATACTGGCGGCGGCTTCCCACTGCCCTTTCTCAATGGATGAAATAGCAGCACGCAATGTCTCTGATGTATAAGCGGCCGTATTCAGTGATAAGCCAATCAAAGCTGCTGGCATTGGATCCAGCTCAATCCCGAATTGTGGCAAACCATAATAAATCATGAACAATTGGGCAATGAGCGGGGTGCCGCGGAAAATGGAGACATAAAAACGAGAGAGAAGTGAAAGAGGCAGGAAGCGGGATAACCGCATCATGGCTAACATAAAACCTAATGCCAGACCAAAAAACATCCCCCCCAGACTAAGCTGGAGGGTAAACCAGGCACCTTTCAATAAAAATGGTGCTGAATCCAGCACCAATTGAATACTTTCTTGCATTATTTAGTTACATCCGCACCAAAATATTTTTCAGAAATTTTGGTCAATGTGCCATCTTTTTGCATCTCAACAATGGCTTTATTGATCGCCGCTAACAACTCAGGGTTATTCTTGCGTAATGCAACACCGGATTCCTGGCGGGCAAATGCCGGGCCTGCAACCGCCAGAGTGTCCTTGGTCTTCTTCACCAAATCCAATGCAGCTAGGCGATCAACTAAAATGGCATCCGTGCGACCTACACGAAGATCTTGATATTTAGTTGGGTCATCATCATAGGTACGAATATCAACACCTTTCAGATTTTCGCGTAACCATTGTTCATAGTTACTGCCCAAACCAACACCCACTTTTTTACCCACTAAATCTTCTGGCTTGCTGAAGTTGCCTTCATTACCTTTCTTGGTCAGAACCTGAATGCCCGATACGGTATAAGGTGTTGAGAAATCGTATTTTTTCTTGCGCTCATCTGAAATGGTGACCTGATTAATCGCCACATCAATACGCTTTGACTCCAGTGAGGCCAACATGCCATCCCACTTAGTCGGGGTGATTTTTGCTTTAACACCCATGTGTTCCGCCAATGCATTAGCGAAATCCACTTCAAAACCTGTAAGCTTTCCGTCTTCACCTTGGAAACTGAACGGTGGATAGGTTCCTTCCAACCCGACAATCAGGGTTCCTCGTTCTTTGACCTGATCTAACAGGTCGCCCGCAGCGTAAGACTTCACATTCAAGCCAGTTGCCAGTGCAACAGCCACCATGCCCAGAACTACCCGACGACGTACAATTGAAAAGCCCATACATACTCCAACTGTCATGTTTATTTTTGATATTCAACACTTTATCAGTGTTATTAATAGAATAAAGGAATATAAACTAATAACGATAGCTATAAATGGAATAAGCCATAACCAAAGGCTACACCTGCGGATGATAGGCAAATAATGCCGGTGCGCCGCCAGTATGAATAAACAAGATTGGGCCATCATCGCGAAACTTTTTCTGCTCAAGCCCATCAAGTAAGCCTGCCATTGCCTTACCGGTATAAACGGGATCCAGCAATATCCCTTCCAATCTGGCCAATAGCCCAATTGCGGCCAGCCCTTCTTCGTTTGGCATGCCATATTGCGGCGCGAAATAATCATCCCAAAGAGTGATGTCCATTAAGGCAGTTGAAATCCCAAGTGATGCCGCCAATTCTTGTTGTATCTGTATGACTTTAGGCCGTTGCTCTTGCGCTTTGCGTGATACGGTGACGCCAATCAGTTCTGCTTCAGGTAACAGTTGCTGTAAACCGACAGCCAGTCCCGCGTGGGTACCCGCACTGCCCGACGCCACAACGATAGAGCTAAAGGTGACATTCCCTGCCGACTGAGCCGCAATCTCCAATGCGCATTGCACATATCCCAAGGCTCCCAAAGCATTAGACCCGCCGACAGGCACTACGTAAGGACGAAAACCCTGCGCCTCGATGCGGATTGCCAACTCGGCCAATTGCTGATTTGGGTCATGTAATCCGTCACACATCACCACATCAACATTGAATAAATCCAGCAGCAATCGATTGCCATTGGTCAGATAATTTTCCTGCGACGTACCAATAGGATTCTCAAGCAAGGCGACACAGTGTAGCCCCAATTTTGCCGCAACTGCCGCCGTTTGGCGCACATGGTTAGATTGAATTGCCCCTGCAGTAACCAGTGTATCGGCTCCCTGTCTCAAGGCGTCGGCTGCCAAAAACTCCAGCTTACGCAGCTTATTACCCCCGAGTGCCAGCGGCGTGACATCATCACGTTTAATATAAATTTCACGTCCCAGATAGTCAGAAAGACGAGATAGTTTTTCTAATGGTGTCGCGTTACCGACTAAGTCCAGACGCGGAAATTGCGCCAGTTTATGTTGAAGCGTCACAGGCCCCCCGGGAAAAATGCATGTCACCCCCTCCAACTCAAGTGCGGAGGGAAAACATAGATTTATCAGAAGTATCACTAATAATCACTGATTTTTATTATAGATGTCGGTAAGCAATAGCGCAGGGAATATAATTAATAATAAAACGCCCGGACAGGGAGGGCCTGCCGGGCGGGGAATCACTGAGGATAATGACTTAATCGGTTTGCGTTATAGTAGAAGTGCTTTGAGTGAAAACACAGAGTTTTCTCAATTCAAAGAACTCCTGTTATCAACCTTAGTAATTCTTTTGCCATGCCAAATATTGATCATATTTACGCAAAGCAATGCGGTAATTGTTATGAGCTGCATTCGGCAATTCATCAATAATACGTTGATGCATAGTTTCGCTGGCGAATTTTTCTGCTGGATAATTTGTTGCAACCAGCATTTCATCTAATCGACGCAGACGTACAACATATTCGCGAACAGTACTATGGCTCATCTCTGTTTGTTCAAATAAATACTGTTTGAACGCCATAATATCGAAATAGCCCGGTGTACTGTTGCAATATATCTCACTACAAAAGCGGCACAATGCGGTTAATTCATGCTGAAGTTTTGACCAGACTTGATCATCGATTGGCTGATCCATACCGGCAATAGCTTCTTTATTGATAATTTGTCCACGAAAAACCAGCGCCATGCGATCGAGTTGTTTATGGCAATGTGAGCAATGAGTTTGGCCGTGCTTATAATCTTTTAAATAACGGCTCAGCGGCCGCTTTTTTAACTGAAGTCCTGGCATAAGAAGACCTGCATTAATAAAGTTAAACACTGTGATATCACTGAGCGAAAATGAATTAAGAGTCGTTATTCAGGCGGGCGCGTAAGCGTTTTATCGCCTGGCTATGAAGCTGGCTGACGCGGGATTCCCCCACCTCCAGCACTGCCCCGATTTCTTTCAGGTTCAGCTCTTCCTGGTAATACAGCGTCAACACCATTTTTTCACGTTCCGGCAGGGCCTCGATCGCTTCAATGACTCGTTGGCGCAGATTTCCTTCCAATAAATGTTGCAGCGGATTGGCATCCTCATGCCCTTCCAGCATGGGTTCGACGCTTTCCCCATGCTCTTCCCGCCATTCGTCATAGGAGAAAAGCTGACTGTTGTTGGTATCCAACAAAATTTGACGATATTCCGCCAAATCGATATCAAGGATTTGCGCGACTTCCTGCTCAGTCGCCGGGCGTCCGAGCCGTTGTTCAACCTTTTGCATGGCACTGGCAACTTCGCGAGCATTGCGTCGTACACTGCGTGGTGCCCAATCCCGGCTACGCAATTCATCCAACATCGCGCCACGTATACGCTGTACCGCATAAGTGGTAAATGCGGTTCCTTGTAAAGCGTCGTAACGCTCAACAGCATTCAGCAGACCAATCCCCCCAGCCTGCAACAAATCGTCCAATTCCACACTGGCCGGCAGGCGCACCTGCAAACGCAATGCCTCGTGGCGAACCAGAGGAACATAACGTTGCCAGAGGGAATTCTTGTCCATCACGCCTTCGGCGGTATACAGATCGCTCACTAGACAGGCACCTAAGGGTAAGAGAGTCGTACCATTATCCTGTCCGGTCAGTCAGACAATCGTCTGAATAGGCCTATAAAAAGGCGGCTATTTGACTTATGCCCATCACTTTTACTGGTAACGTATTACTATTATTGAAAAAATAGAGCGGTAAATAGATGTAAAAACCTCTCAAAACAAACAATTAGCGCCCAGTTTGAACCTATTCTCTTAGGAAATAGTTTTGTCTATTATTTCCTAAGAGTGAGGTGTAAATGTCGATAGAAAAACCCCGCCGAATAAGGCGGGGTTGCATAATGCTGTGTTTGGGAAAAAATTAACGCAGCAGAGACAATACAGTTTGTGGAACCTGATTTGCCTGGGCCAGTACAGAAGTACCTGCTTGTTGCAGGATTTGAGCACGGCTCATGTTTGATACTTCAGTAGAGTAATCAGCATCTTGGATGCGGCTACGAGCTGAAGTCAGGTTGTTAGTGGTATTGTTCAGGTTAGTGATGGTAGATTCAAAACGGTTCTGAGAAGCACCCAGTGAGCTACGTTGAGTATCAACCGCTTTCAGAGCAGCATCGATATCAGCCAGTGGGGTAGTACCTGTTGCAGCGCCGGTGCCATCAACTTTACCTTTCAACACATCAAAACCTTCAGCAGCAACTTTACGCAGGTTGCCGTTAACCAATGCACCAGCATCAGTTGCAGCTTTCGCGGCTGGAGTTTTGATAGCAGAACTAACAGAAGAAGTTAAAGTTGACTCTGCATTCGTAGTTGCAGTTGCCAGCGTTTTATCAGCAACTGCTTTAGCAGCAGTAGTGGCTTCCGGAGTCGCCAGACCATCAGCAGCAGCGTAAGCAGCATTTTTTGCAGTCAGCGCGGTAGCAACGGCTGAATCACGAGAGCTTAATGCTGAATCGATAGCTGTTTTCAGCGTAGCGTCACCAGCTGGATTCAATTTATCAGAAAAAGTTTTATTGGCAGCAGTAGCAGCAGTGTTGAAGGTAGTATCAGCTCCGGCTTTAGCAAGTGCTAATGCATCGTCAGCAGCTGTAATTGCAGTTGGGTCACCAGCAGCAGCAGTAATCGCAGCTGTATGAGTGGTTGTCGCTGTTGCATAAGAAGCAACTTTAGTCGTCAATGCGCCGTCTACTGCGGTGTTACGCGTTTTAGCCAAAGCACCCGTAGTGTCAGCCAGAGCAACAGCTGTATTGTAGGTTGCAGAAGCTGTTTCTAATGAACCGTTAGTATTGATTTGTGATGAAGAAGTGCCATCTGCCCCAGCAGTTGCCAAGTTCCAGCCTGAGCTTGCACCAATGTTGATGCCGATGCTTTGACCATCTTGTGCGCCAACCTGGAAAGCATAAGTAGAGTCAGCCGCTGTACGGTTATCCAGAACTTTGATACCGTTGAAGTCAGTTTGTTTAGTTACGCGGTTGATTTCTTCCATACGCTGGTTAACTTCAGACTGGATGGAGTCGATATCTGATGCAGAGTTAGAGCTGTTTTGCGCCTGAACAGTCAGGTCACGAACGCGCTGCAAGTTGTTGTTGATTTCGCCCAATGCGCCTTCAGCGGTTTGTGCGATAGAGATACCGTCGTTCGCGTTACGTGCAGCAACAGTCAAGCCGTTGATGTTAGAAGTGAAACGGTTAGCAATCGCCTGACCAGCAGCATCATCTTTAGCGCTGTTAATACGCAGACCAGAAGACAAACGCTCAATGGCGGTGCCTAAAGAAGACTGGGATTTGTTCAGGTTGTTCTGAGTCAGCAGAGACAAGCTGTTAGTGTTAATTACCGCCATAGTATTATTCCTTAAATGCTGTTGGGTTATGGTTTGGGCTTACTGCCCACGGCTTCATCACCGTCCTAACTTGTATCGGCGCTCTTTAAGGAACCTTTAGCTATTCGACAAAATAATTTAAAAAAATTATATTACTGGATTGTTATCCCTCTTTTATTTACATACCTATTCAATGGCGGAAATAACGCCCTGTTATCCCCTGTTATTCCTCCCATCACTATTTATATTTTATGTGTAAACTTTTTCTATCCTTTGCCGATAACCATGGTAACGACACTTGAATATTAAGGATTAGACATGGCAAGTATCAGTGCATTGGGCACCGGTTCTGGAATGGATTTGAATACACTATTGTCACAGTTATCCGCAGCGGAGCAAACTCGCCTGACGCCGTTAACTACGCAACAGACTAGCTATAAAGCCAAGCTGACCGCATTTAGTGTATTACAAAGTGCGTTAGCCAAAGTTGAAACGGCATCGGCAGCCCTAAAGAAAGCAGATACATTGACCAGCACTGCGGTCAGTAGCACCAATACAGCATTCAGCGCAGTGACTGACAGCGCGGCCAGTGCTGGCAACTACAGTATTGAAGTCGCCAACTTGGCTAAAGCTCAATCACTGCTGTCCAAAGAAGTGCCGAATAGCGCGGACAAGTTAGGCAACGATAATGCCACCCGCACTATCACTATTACCCAGCCCGGCAAAACAAAGCCAACAGAAATAACTCTGACCAGTGAGCAAACATCTCTGACTGGAATGCGTGATGCAATCAATAAACAGGAAACTGGAATTAGCGCCAGTATCATGAAAGCCGATGATAATACTTATTATCTGGCATTAACCTCGAAAGATACTGGTACCCAATCAGAAATGACTGTCAGTGTCACAGGTGATGATAAGCTAAATGATTTCCTAAACTATACACCAAGCAGCACTGGTGGTAGTGGCGGCATGACGCAAAAAGTCGCTGCTGAAGATGCAAAATTGACCGTAAATGGCGTATCAATCGTCCGTCAGAGCAACACCATCACCGATGCTCCTCAAGGTGTGACATTAACCTTGAAAGCTTTGACCAAAACAGCTGAACCAGAACAATTGAGCATTACCCGCGATGCGACTGCCACCAAAGCTGCGGTCCAAAGTTTTGTTGACGCCTATAACTCATTGCAAACGACTTTTGCCTCTTTAACTAAATATACAGCGGTTGAACAAGGTAAAGATCAATCAGCCAGTAATGGTGCATTGGTCGGCGATGGGACATTACGTAATATCCAAACCCAGTTAAAAAGTCAGTTGGCCTCATCACAACCCGGCGAAGTAAAAACACTGGCCAGTATCGGGATTACACAAGATCTTAATGGCAAACTGGTTATCGACTCAACCAAACTGGATGCAGCACTGAAAGATAAGCCTAATGGCGTGACTAGTTTCTTTGTTGGTGATGGTGAAAAAACGGGTTTTGCGACCCAGATGGACAATTTACTGAATACAGCTCTTGATAGCAGCAAAGGCACACTAAAAAGTGCCACCGACGGTATCAGTAAGTCATTAAAAAATCTGGATACTCAGGTTACAGCAACTACAGCCAGTATCACTGCCACCATTGAGCGCTATAAAACGCAATTTACTCAATTAGATAAAATGATGACGTCAATGAAAAGTACTGCCAGTTTCTTGACACAGCAATTCAGTTCATAAGGATAGCTATGTACAGCCAATCAGGTGCCCAGGCTTATCAAAAAGTCGGGTTGGAAAGTGGTGTAATGAATGCCAGCCCTCATCAATTGATAATGATGTTGTTCGACGGGGCGCAAAGCGCCCTGATTCGTGCAAGAATATTAATGAGTCAGGGGGAAAGTTCAGGTAAAGGCGCTGCATTATCCAAGGCCATTAACATTATTAATAATGGGCTGAGTGCAGGCCTTGATATGGAAAAAGGCGGTGAGCTGGCGCAGAACTTGTCAGCTTTATATGACTATATGTCGCGGCGCTTGCTGCATGCCAACTTGCATAATGACGAACAGGCAATTACCGAAGTGCTCGCTTTGCTCGAAAATATTGCGGATGCCTGGCGGCAAATTGGCCCCAATTATCAACCTGATTAGGACCCCATTTAATGGAACGTCACCAGCACCTTTTGTCCGATTATCAACAAATCCTGACCCTCAGCGAGCAAATGTTAATGCTGGCGACCGAGGGCAATTGGGATGCGCTGGTTGATCTCGAAATGACTTACCTTAAAGCGGTTGAAAAAACCGCTAACATCACTATTTCTTCCTGCTCATCGCTCGTACTACAAGAGTTATTACGGGAGAAATTAAGAGTAATTTTAGATAATGAAATCGAGATTAAGCGTTTATTGCAACTGCGTCTTGATGCATTAAGTGAGCTGGTTGGGCAATCCACAAGGCAGCAGGCTGTTAATAATACTTACGGCCAGTTTCCTGACCATGCATTACTACTAGGTGAAACACAGTAATCTCTAGCAAGAGAAATTATAAAATATCGATTTGTTACTGAATAGTCGCATGCAATTGCAATTATTAACATGACAATCAATTTTTATGGTCATTATTTTTAACATGGGATTATATTGACAGTAACAATTACTCATATCTAACTGGCTATTATTCTCACTCTTAATACTTTTCGCTAAAATAGTCAGTTACTGTAAATTTTCTATTAAAATAAGTTGCTAGTCGGCTATTCAAAGCGTAAAGATATTCTCAGGCCAAAATTGCGAAATGAATATCGATGGAACGTACAATTAATTTTTGCCCCGGAGTGGGTAGCTCTGCACATGTTATTCAACACACAGAGCTACTACTCACCTCAGTCTATATTGAGCATCCCTTGCTCATTATGGTCAATCGTGGGCATAAAATCATTCGCTGGGATAATCAAGAGTGCATTATTCGAACAGGTGAAATAGTTGCAGTCAGTAGCGGCCAAACGATTGATGTAATTAATGGCTTATCTGATGAGGGGTTATTTTTTAGCCATCAACTCCGCTGTGACCCTCGCCTGATAGCCACCTTTGCCAATCATCCTGCATCAGCCGGTCTTGGGGCTATTTCAGGAGTATTGCCTGTGCGGGATTTAGCCCCTGAATTTATTAATACATTTGGGAATATATTTAAAGCAATATCTGACTCTGGTGATATTCCCCCAAGTATCGTCAGGCACCGCATGCTTGAACTGTTACTATGGCTGGCTCAGCGCGGCGTTAAATTTAGACTCAATGATAGCCATTCATTAAGTGAAAAGGTACGGCGCTGCCTGGCCATTGATCCACATAAAATATGGTCTGCGGCAGAAGTTGCCGATCATATGGCAATGAGTGAAGTCGTATTACGGCGAAAATTAGCGGCCGAAAATATACTATTACGTGATTTGATGATTGATGTACGCATGACCAGCGCGCTACGTTTATTGCAAGGTACTGATTGGCCTATTTCATTAATTGCCAGTCAGGTGGGTTATGAAAGTGCCTCACGTTTTGCAGAACGTTTTCGTAAACGTTTTGGATTTGCGCCGACGGCCATACGCGGGCATCATCGCTTACAACCCCACGACAATGATCCCCCCCCGGTAAGCTATCATAGTTATTTAAACCTAATTTAAGTCGATATGAACTTGTTTAGTCTCTAGTGGAGCCATCTTCTATATGGTTTGCTTATTTTGCTAACCCATGCCATCACATCTCTATTCAGATACCCCACCTCTTTTACCGATAATCATCCGTACTGCTAAATACTGCTTTTAGATATTCTGCGCGTTAAAACATTATATTTAACTCTGTCACTAGTTTTTTCCTCCAGCCATGTAGAGTTAATATAAACAAAAGTCTTTATAATCATACAATTAATTATAAGCCACTGAAAAAAAGGGAAATATGTCACATACCTGAGTACATTCTATGATTAAAGTTGATTAAATAATAATCTCTCGGGGTGACGATAATGCCCAGTAATCTGTTCGGACTAAAAAGTCGCTATCCATTGCATATCCAGATTGCAGCTCTCTTTACTTTGCTGATTGTCTCAATCGGAACCGTCATTATTATTTTCGGTCATAGCCAACTGACTAAATTGACTGAAATTAGCACCAATAGGCAATATCAAAAAACCGGAGAGGCCATTGCGGCAGAATTGGAGGCGGTAACTCGCCCCATGATGATGTCTGTTAACATCCTTGCCAGTATGCAAATCACAGAATTATCGACACTGGAACAGCGAATGGCTTTCGTCGGTAAATTCATTGAAATTTTGAAACAGAATGACTATGCCAGTGCCGTTTATAGTGCCTATCCTAATGGTGATTTATTTATGCTACGGCGTCTGACAGACGCTAATCGTGTATTATTTCATGCTCCAGCAGGGGCCGAATGGATGGTTCAAAGTAACCGTTTTCTCGATAGCATCCCAGAAAAAAGGTTTATATATCTCAACGAAAAGCAGCAGGTAATAGCTGTTATGCCACGTGATAATGATAACTATGACCCCAGAAGGCGGGATTGGTTTATTCTGGCCTCGGCAAGCCCGACACTCATCACCTCCCCTATCTATATTTTCAAAGGTACCGGTGAAGCGGGTTTTACCTATAGCCGTCGGTCTGAAAATAATCAGGCTGTCATTGGGTTAGATGTTTCACTGGCTTCGCTATCACAGTTTTTAATAAGACAAAATCTTCCACCGGGTAGCCAAGCCATTATTATCAATTCCCGTGGTGAAGTTATTGCGAGTCTACCTAAGACTAAAGAGAATACAGCCCCCGTTGATAATTCAGAGAAACAGGTTCCGGTATTACAGACATTGTTGAATACCCAAGACAGTCGCTCTAATCTGGAAGGAAGTGATATCAACCGCAGCATCCTGTTTGAAGCACAAAATAAACGCTGGTACGGCTCAGTTGTTGATATCAATAATGGCGATAACAAATATCAGTTGGTTATTGCCACGCCAGCCAGTTACCTCACTGCTGATGCGAATTCCATCCGTAATCATTCAACCTTTATTGCATTTATCCTATTGATGCTCAGCTTGCCACTGGTTTGGTATTTCTCACGAAAAATATCTAGCCCACTTATTCGTCTTCGCCAAGATGCCGACGCCATAAGCCACTTGCATTTTGAGGAACGTGAGTCAGAACACTCGATGATTGAAGAAGTGGATGAGCTACACAAATCAATGTCAAAAATGAAATCGACACTGAAACAGTTTATTTCTATGGGCAATATGCTGACGGCTGAAAACAACTTCTTTCGTCAGATGCAGGGGCTGCTAAGTGAAACAACTGAAATTGCAGCGATGAAGGGAGGGATTATCTTCCTTGCCAATAAAGATGATGGAGTTTTCACACCAACAGCATTCCGCTGGAATGGCGAAAATATCTCAGTGGCAGACATGTCTCCATTAGAAATAAAAGAAAATAACTTCGCCACTTTCCAGTCAGTGCTGGAGGGGCAAACTATTGCCGGCACACTAAATAAAGAAAATATATTCAGCCAATTACAAGATTTTTTGCAACCTTATTTACCCTTGCGGTTTGTTGCTGTACCCATGAAAACGCATGATAAGCAACTCTTAGGCTTTTTGCTGCTATTCAACCCTTATCAATTAAATGCAGAGCGTGAGCGCTCGAAAATTCAGTTAGTTAATGCACTGGTCGGCAGCTTATCTGTTTCAGTAGAAACACAGCAATTATTACAAGAGCAAAAAAATCTACTCAATGCCTTCATAGAACTTATTGCTGGCGCCATCGATGCTAAAAGTGCATATACCGGAGGGCATTGTCAAAGAGTGCCTGAAATAACCGAAATGCTCGCCAGAGCCGCCGTTAATACCAAAGAGGGGCCTTTCGCCAACTTTAGTTTATCAGAAAATGAGTGGGAAGAACTGCATACAGCATGCTGGTTACATGACTGCGGCAAGATAACGACACCAGAATTTGTTGTGGATAAATCAACGAAACTGGAATTAATCTATGACCGCATCCATGAAATAAGGATGAGATTTGAGGTCTTAAAACGTGAAAAAGAAATTGCCTTCTTGCGTCGCCATGCCAAATTCAATACCAACGAGGCCGAGCAGCAATTATTGGCGACTGAATTAAGTCAATTGGATGATGATTTTTACTTTATTGCTCACTGCAATGTCGGTGGTGAATTTATGTCCGATGAAGCTATCGCGCGTATACAACGTATTGCCGAATATCGCTGGACTCGTACATTAGACGATACAGCAGGGATTGCTCATGAAGAACGGGAACGTAAAACACGACAACCCACTGCTTCATTGCCAGTACAAGAACCGATGTTGGCCGATAAAAAAGAGCATCTTATTTATCGTGATAATAAAAACAAGCGTCCAGAATATTATGATTTTAAAATCCCAGAACCAACTTTGCTCTATAACCGAGGGGAGATTTATAACCTCAGCATTCGGCGTGGAACATTGACAGAAGAAGACCGCTATAAAATAAATGAGCACATTATGCAGACCATTGTGATGCTCAAAAAACTACCCTTCCCGCGTACAATGGCAAATGTACCTACCATTGCAGGTGGGCATCATGAGCGCATGGACGGCAAGGGATATCCCTATCAACTCACTTATAAACAGATGAGTATTCCTGTTAGGATGATGGCTATCGCCGATGTATTTGAAGCATTGACCGCAGCTGATCGCCCTTATAAACCAGGAAAATTGTTATCCGAAGCGCTAAATATCATGCTGAATATGGTGAATGAGAATCATCTGGACAAAGAGCTATTTATTTTATTCCTACAATCCGGGATCTGGCATGAATATGCCCTGGCGCATTTGCAAGCAGACAAAGTGGATAACGTTGATATTTCAGTTCTACTGCAAAAAATTGGCCATCAGGAAGTTTCATTAGCAGAAACTACATAGATACCGTTCCTTATTAAGCGGTGGGTACTCTATTTTAACTCACTCACCGCTTTCTTCCTGACTCTTTCAATAAATCTGCTTAACCACACTCCAGCGCCTTTAGTCATCTCCTTGCCGTTAGTAGTGAATAATAAATAGCATGCAAAAAACGGAGTGTATGCCACGAAGAATTAACGCTATGCTTTAGCTTTGCGCTGGCACCACAATAGGATCCTCGGGTATGTTTTATAGCTATGGTGAAACAGAGATTAATCATCTTAAACGGCGGGATAAAAAGATGGCAGCAGCTATTGATCGGCTAGGAATGATAGCCCGCCCATTATCACCCGATTTGTTTGCTGCGCTGATAAGAAACATTGTTGACCAACAAATTTCAGTTAAAGCGGCACTGACTGTCAATGCGCGCCTGGTGATATTATTGGGCAATATAACACCGCTAACGGTTGCCGCGGCATCTATAGAAGCGATCCAAAGATGTGGGATGACCATGCGCAAAGCTGGGTATATTAAAGGTGCGGCGGATGCTGCGCTCAATGGTTCACTTGATTTATTGGCTATTTCTCAATTGCCAGATAATGAGGTTATTACCCAACTATCGAGCCTTAATGGTGTGGGTATTTGGACAGCAGAAATGCTGCTTATTTCCTCACTATCTCGCCCGGATATACTCAGTTGGGGTGATTTGGCGATCCGCCGCGGTATGATGAATTTATATCGCCATAAAACACTGACGCGAGAACGTTTTGAACAATATCGCCGCCGTTACACACCTTATGGCACAACCGCATCCCTGTATTTATGGGCATTGTCACATGAAGAAATCGTGTAACATACCCAATAAAGATGATGAGTATCCAACCCTATTCCTCAAGATACTGGCCGCTCATTCTCTCTAAAGCATTTGCCAGTGTTTTAATATTAATACATGCCGGGTTTGGGCTCCCAAATTTTGAAGTACAGCTGTTTTTCATTTTCCCAACCCAATAAGCCTTAATAATAGATACATCGACTAATTTCATACATGCAATCCGTTCTTTTTTGGCATATCGATTACTGCAAACTGCTTCTGACACTTTCATTATGGCTGGGATGGGCAAAAGAGAGGGAGGTTCGCTAGCAATGGTAATAACTGGAAAAGAAACGAGGAATATGGTCAAAAAACATCTCATGCAGCCACCTATATAAACTAATTTGATTGATAAATACCGCTTCAAATTATTACATAAATGTACAGTGAGAGTTTGTTATGAGGTGCGAAATCTATTATCACAAGAGCAATATATTTCTTGGGCTGGCATATTATTGCTCAAAGCCCAAGTTATTTTATTAGGTAACAAGAGGGCCTGTTAAACCCCCATATTCATCACGTCCTGATAAGCCGCTACCAACTTATTGCGCACTTGAATCCCGAGCTGTAAAGAGACAGATGATTTCTGCATATTCACCATCACATCATTAAGACCGACACCGGGCACCCCTAGCTCAAAATTTTGCGCCAAAGTACGGGCAGTCTGCTGGTTTTCACTGATTTTGCCGATAGCCGCTTTTAACTCGCTGGCAAAACCGGCCTCAGCTGGCAGCGTTTTCGCTGAGCCAGATGCTTGCAATGCGGTAACCTGCAACTGCTGTAAAACCCCTTCGATACCTTGAACAGACATGCTCATCCCCAGAATGCTTCAGTTGGTCAATAACTGCGTGGCAAATAGGTCCTTTAGTGCGGTTATTTGTCATCAAGCAGGTATTACTTTTTTCAGGATGACACCCTAACACATCATTTTTGAGCTAAAGCGGCTAAATAGGCACAAAAATACCGGCTTATTGAGCCATCAAATTCCCCACTTACAGCAAATAATGGCGTGCCCATAAAAGGGGATATCAGCTATTGATGCTTTATCGCTCACAGCATTTGGGAGTCTGTTTTGTTCCAACACATTAGTTACACAAAAAATACTAACTCAAACGTTATTCAGCTTGGCCAAGGACGTGTATGAATGCCTCGATAACTGGCGGTGAAAATCGTGAGAATGCCTTTACGACAACGCTGGCACGCCTACGCGCGAACCCAAAAATCCCACTGCTGATTGCGGCGGCAGCAGCCGTTGCTATTATTGTCGCGCTGATGCTATGGGCTAAAAGCCCGGATTACCGCGTCCTTTATAGCAACCTGAGTGACCGTGATGGTGGCGATATCGTCACCCAATTAACACAACTGAATATTCCCTATCGCTTTGCTGATAATGGCGGAGCGTTGTTGATTCCGGCAGATAAAGTGCACGAAACCCGTCTGCGTCTGGCACAACAAGGTTTACCGAAAGGCGGTGCGGTCGGTTTTGAACTGCTGGACCAGGAAAAATTTGGCATCAGCCAATTTAGTGAACAAGTTAACTACCAACGGGCATTAGAAGGCGAACTCTCCCGAACTATCGGCACACTGGGTCCGGTACTGAATGTGCGCGTTCATTTGGCCATGCCGAAACCCTCACTGTTTGTTCGTGAACAAAAATCGCCAACAGCCTCTGTCACCCTCGCCTTACAACCTGGCCGAGCGCTCGACGATGGTCAAATCAACGCTATCGTCTACATGGTTTCCAGCAGCGTAGCGGGTTTACCACCTGCAAATGTGACAGTGGTAGACCAAACTGGCCGCTTATTAACTCAATCTGATAGCGCTGGCCGCGACTTAAATGCGGCACAACTTAAATTTACTAATGAAGTTGAAAACCGCTTCCAGCGCCGTATTGAAACTATCCTGGCCCCGATGGTAGGTAGTGGTAATATTCACGCGCAAGTCACCGCACAGGTTGATTTTGCGAGCCGCGAGCAGACCGACGAAGAGTACAAACCGAATCAGGCCGCCAACCAAGGGGCGGTACGGTCTCAACAAGTCAGCACCAGTGAACAACTGGGCGGAACGAATGTCGGTGGTGTCCCTGGCGCATTGTCCAATCAGCCCTCAGCGACTCCAGTCGCGCCGATTGAAGTGCCCCAAGCCGCCCCTGTAGCAGGTGCAGCGGCGAATACTGCCAATGCTGCGAATCGCCCAGCGACCACAACCGCAGCCAAACAGACTGCAACCTCAAGCAATAGCCGTCATGACCAAACCACCAACTTCGAAGTTGACCGCACTATTCGCCACACCCAGCAACAAGCCGGTATGGTGCAGCGCCTTTCCGTCGCGGTAGTCGTCAATTACGGTAGCGATAAGGCGGGTAAACCTATCGCGTTGACCAAAGATCAATTGGCGCAAGTGGAATCACTGACGCGCGAAGCCATGGGCTTCTCTACGGTTCGTGGCGATACGTTAAATGTGGTGAACACACCGTTTAATGCCACTGACGATGGAAGTGGTAATAGTCTGCCGTTCTGGCAACAACCGTCGTTCTTTGATCAGTTGCTTAATATTGGTCGCTACTTGCTCATCTTACTGGTGGCGTGGGTCTTATGGCGCAAACTTGTCCGCCCACTGATTGATAAGAAACAAGTGGCAGATAAAGCAACTGCATCGGTCAATAACATTGTGCAGACCGCGCAAGCTACTGAAACAGCGAAACAAACTAAAGAAGAGCTGGCCCAACGTAAGAAAAATCAGCAACGAGTGAGTGCTGAAGTTCAGGCCCAGCGTATACGCGAACTAGCGGATAAAGACCCACGTGTTGTCGCGCTGGTTATCCGTCAATGGATGAGTAATGACCAATGAGCCTGACCGGAACTGAAAAAAGCGCCATCATGCTGATGACTCTGGGTGAAGACCACGCGGCAGAGGTGTTTAAACACCTTTCCTCGCGTGAAGTACAGCAACTCAGTACCACCATGGCGAGTATGCGTCAGGTTTCTCACCAACAGTTGATTGATGTATTGGCTGAGTTTGAAGACGATGCTGAGCAATATGCGGCGCTGAGTGTGAATGCCAGCGATTATCTGCGCACGGTGCTAATAAAAGCATTGGGGGAGGAACGTGCATCCAGTCTATTGGAAGACATTCTGGAATCGCGCGAAACCACCAGTGGTATGGAAACACTCAACTTTATGGAGCCGCAGATGGCGGCCGACCTGATCCGCGACGAACACCCGCAGATTATCGCCACTATTCTGGTTCATCTAAAACGCGCTCAAGCAGCCGATATTCTGGCGCTGTTCGACGAGCGCCTGCGCAACGATGTCATGTTACGTATTGCCACCTTCGGCGGTGTTCAACCAGCGGCGTTGGCTGAATTGACTGAAGTGCTGAATAACCTGCTCGACGGCCAAAACCTCAAACGCAGCAAAATGGGCGGTATCCGCACTGCGGCCGAGATTATCAACCTGATGAAAACCCAGCAGGAAGAAACTGTCATGGATGCAGTTCGCGAATACGACGGCGAACTGGCACAGAAAATCATCGACGAAATGTTCCTGTTCGAGAATCTGGTCAGTGTCGACGACCGCAGCATCCAGCGTTTACTGCAAGAGATCGACAACGAATCGCTGCTGATTGCCTTGAAAGGTGCCGATCAGGCGCTGCGCGAGCGCTTCCTCAGCAATATGTCACTGCGTGCAGCCGAAATCCTGCGCGACGACCTGGCCACCCGTGGCCCGGTACGAATGTCACTGGTCGAAAACGAGCAGAAAGCCATCTTGCTTATCGTCCGTCGTTTGGCGGAAAGCGGCGAGATAGTCATCGGCGGCGGCGAGGATATTTATGTCTGATAGGATTAATGCCCTGCCCTGGCAGCCTTGGTCACTTAATGACTTTGCCAGCCAATCTGAACCCACCGCTGCCACTGCGCCGCCGGATATCAGTGTGTTATTTACTGATGAGCCAGGAGCAGAGGCTGCGTCAACAGAGGGTGACGAACAGCAGGCACTGATGAATCTGCAACTTGAAGCCGAGAAGCAAGGTCGCCAACAAGGGTTTGCCAAAGGGTTGCAAGAAGGCCTGGATAAAGGTTACCAAACCGGCTTGGAAGAAGGACATCAGCAGGCTCTGGCAGATGCTGAAAAACAATTGGCCCCAATCACCGCACACTGGCAAAGTCTGGTCGATGATTTCCAGAACACCCTTGACGCACTGGACAGTGTTATTGCTTCGAGGTTAATGCAAATGGCATTGGCGGCGGCAAAACAAATTCTGGGGCAACCGGCAATTTGCGATGGCACCGCGCTGCTGGCCCAAATCCAGCAAATGATTCAGCAAGAACCCATGTTTGCCGGTAAACCTCAATTGCGCGTGAACCCGAATGACTTGTCCGTGGTTGAACAGCGCCTGGGGTCGACCTTGAGTCTGCACGGCTGGCGCTTATTGGGTGATAGCCAAATTCACCCAGGTGGATGCAAAGTCAGTGCGGAAGAAGGCGACTTAGATGCCAGCCTGGCGACACGCTGGCATGAGTTGTGCCGTCTGGCAGCACCGGGAGAATTATGATGACCGCCCGCCTTGGCCGCTGGCTCACCTCTTTAGATAAGTTCGAAGAGCGCATTAGCCAATCAACCACCATCCGTCGCTATGGGCGGTTGACGCGCGCCACGGGTCTGGTTTTGGAGGCCACTGGCCTACAATTACCCCTCGGCGCAACTTGTCTGATTGAACGCCATGATAACGGTGAAGTGCAAGAAGTTGAGAGCGAAGTGGTCGGTTTTAACGGCCAGCGCCTGTTCCTAATGCCACTGGAAGAAGTGGAAGGCATTGTGCCCGGTGCTCGAGTTTATGCTCGCATCACCACGGGGGGAACCTCCGCCAGTAAACAATTGCCACTTGGCCCTGAGTTACTAGGCCGGGTGTTAGACGGCAGCGCCAAGCCGCTTGATGGCTTACCCGCGCCGGAAACCGGCTACCGGGCTCCGTTGATTACCCCGCCCATCAATCCATTACAACGCACAGCAATTGAGCAAGTATTGGATGTTGGCGTGCGCACTATTAATGCTCTGCTGACAGTAGGCCGTGGGCAGCGCATGGGCTTGTTCGCGGGCTCTGGGGTGGGGAAAAGTGTGTTATTGGGCATGATGGCCCGTTACACCCAAGCTGATGTCATTGTTGTAGGTTTGATTGGTGAACGTGGCCGTGAGGTAAAAGATTTTATCGAGAATATTTTAGGTGCCGAAGGGCGAGCCCGCTCCGTGGTCATCGCGGCCCCTGCTGACGTGTCGCCACTTCTGCGTATGCAGGGTGCGGCTTATGCCACTCGTATTGCAGAAGATTTCCGCGATCGCGGTCAGCATGTGTTGCTGATAATGGACTCCCTGACCCGCTACGCCATGGCCCAACGTGAGATAGCACTGGCAATCGGCGAACCGCCTGCCACCAAAGGGTATCCACCCTCTGTATTTGCCAAATTACCGGCGCTGGTTGAGCGAGCGGGTAATGGCGTCTCTGGCGGCGGCTCGATTACGGCGTTTTATACGGTACTGACTGAAGGTGATGATCAGCAAGATCCCATTGCCGACTCCGCTCGCGCCATTCTCGATGGGCATGTGGTGCTATCACGCCGTCTGGCTGAGTCTGGCCACTACCCCGCCATTGATATTGAAGCTTCTATCAGCCGTGCGATGACCTCCCTGATAGATGAAAATCACTACAGCAAAGTTCGCCAATTTAAACAGCTGCTTGCCAGTTTCCAACGTAACCGCGATTTGGTTAGCGTCGGTGCATATGCCGCCGGTAGTGACCCATTACTGGATAAGGCCATTGCTTTGTATCCGCAAATGGAAATCTTTTTGCAGCAAGGCATGTTTGAACGCAGCAGTTACGAAGATGCCTGCCAGCATCTGAAAAGCCTGTTTCCGGGTTGATAGCCAGTGACCCAGGCCACAGCCCCTGTCGTATACCCAAAGTCATTGGTGTTGTAGGTGGGCGGCAAGTGAAAGAATCCCGATGAGCTGGCTTACGTCAGTGATTCGGGTGAACGAACGTAGCTAACAACCCTGCGGCATCAAGTACGAAGGGTATTGAGGAATACGATGAAAAGTCAGTCACCTCTCGTCACCCTGCGCGACCTGGCCCAAAAGGCGGTCGAACAGGCAACTACCCAATTGGGACAGGTGCGTTTGTCCTATCAGAATGCTGAGCAGCAACTCAGCATGTTGTTGTCCTATCAGGATGAATACCGGGTGCGGCTGAATGACACACTGAGTAACGGAATGGCTTCGTCCAGTTGGCAAAATTATCAGCAATTTATTCAGACCTTAGAGCAAGCCATTGAACAACACCGTAATCAGTTAGCCCAGTGGAATACAAAAGTTGAACAAGCAGTGCAGCATTGGCAAGAAAAGCAACAGCGGTTAAATGCATTTGAAACATTGCAAGATCGGGCTGAAACCACGGCACGTTTGCAAGAAAACCGCTTGGATCAAAAATTGATGGATGAGTTCGCCCAGCGCGCCTCACAAAGGAGTTTAAATTCATGAATCTGTCTCTATTGCCTGCTGTTGCAACTGCCGGTGAAGCCGAGGGCGCAGCAGCCTCCTCGTCTATTGCTGCGCTGTTTACTGACGCAGGACTGCCGGCTGATTTCGCCAAACTTTTGGGTGATCAGTTGGGGAAAGAACTCACTGCCATGGATGCATCAACCCTGAAATCATCACTGGCGGCGACAACCGACATTACTGCTGATGTTGATAGTGGTAAATCTGCCACCGGTAACAGCAAGTTGAATCAGTTGCTGGCCGCATTGGGTGATATCAGTGCCACGCTGCCCGCCGGTTTGACTCATGCGGGGCAAACGGGTGATGCCGCGGGTGTCAAAAAGACCACGGTGAATGATGACAGCAAACTGGACAATTCCAGTGATAAAACGGACTCCACAGCATTACAAACATTATTGGCAATGCTGCCGCATCAGGTGGCTAACACTCTGGGTGCTGCAAATGGTGGGCAAAAGGCCCCGTTGGCTGATAGCAAAGGCCTGACTGACACGAAAACAACCGCCCAACAGGATATTTCCACTCTCACCAGCCTGACTTCGCAAGATAAGGGTTTAGCTGCGCTGATTGGCGGCACGTTAGGCAGTGTGAAGAATGATAAAACAGCGACCGCCGTTGATGCGCTACCAGGTGCTACCACTAAAACCAAAACTAGTGGGCAAGATAAGCTGGCACTGTCGAGCGCGAAAGATACCGACAACAGTACCCTCGGTGCAAAAGTCGCCCCACTCGTGGCCCCTACAGATACCACGGTGGCGGCAGCCGCAGCGGATAAAACGCTGGTCGGTTCAGGTACTGTCGCCCCTTCTCTGCCTCCAGTTTCCAGCCCTGTCTTATCAACAACGGCCAGCACCCATATCAGTGCCCCCGCCAGTGGCTATCTCAGCGCTCAGTTGGGCAGTCAGGAATGGCAACAATCACTGGGGCAACAAGTGATTATGTTCAGCCGCAATGGGCAACAAAATGCCGAGTTGCGGCTGCACCCTCAAGAGTTAGGTGCCTTGCAGATTAGCCTGAAAATAGAAGATAACCAGGCGCAATTACACTTTGCTTCTGCACATAGCCAGGTTCGGGCCGCGATTGAAGCGGCTATGCCAAGCTTACGTACCGCTCTGGCCGAAAGCGGCATTCAGCTAGGTCAAAGTAGTGTTGGCAGTGAAGGTCAGTGGCAGCAAGCGCAGCAACAGAGCCAACAAAATCAGCAAGATTTCGCCTCTCGCGGCCAGCCCGGATATGGTGAAATCGCTGCTGGGGAGGATCGGGCTAACACGCCGCTGGTCACTCCTGCTTCGCTGCAAGCACTGGCTAACGGCAATGGCGGCGTTGATATTTTCGCCTAAAGTGGATGTTAATTTCGCCAAAAGGTGACAAACGGGCAAGTTAGGCCGTTTTTCTCCACCTATTCTTCCTATTGGGATTAAGGATACGCGGGATAATCATCAGTAATAATTCGGATATCTTGGGGTCAGTTGCCTCAAGTTATTATCGTGATTCACCGGTTTGATACCGAAACAGGAATTTGCCTTCTCCATGTCTCAAAATACCTTCCCGGCCAAGCGTAAGAGTTCGATCTGGGTGATCCTGCTAGTGCTGATTGCAGTGGCAGCCACTGCGGGTGGCGGTTACAGCTGGTGGATACTCAATAAGAGTAAGCCAACCACGGCGAAAGCCGCTCCGGTTATCCCGGTGTTCATGCCACTGGAGACCTTCACGGTCAACCTGATTACGCCAGACAATAATCTGGATCGCGTGCTTTATATCGGATTAACGTTAAGACTCCCCGACGACAACACTCGCGCAAAACTCAATGACTATCTGCCGGAAGTGCGCAGCCGTTTGCTGTTACTGCTCTCCCGTCAGTCTGCTGACAGCCTGGCTAATGAAGAAGGCAAACAGCGATTAGTTGGCGAAATTAAAAACGTTCTTAGCCCGCCTATGGTTAAAGGTCAACCTAATCAGGTAATCAGCGATGTGCTGTTTACCGCATTTATATTGCGATAATCATTATGGGCGATAGCATTCTTTCACAAGCAGAGATTGACGCACTGTTAAACGGTGACAGCGGGGGCGATGAACCTGAGGCTGTCACCGGAAATGAAACAGACGTCAAACCTTATGACCCGACAACCCAGCGACGTGTGGTGCGTGAACGCCTACATGCGCTGGAGATAATCAATGAGCGGTTCGCCCGTCAGTTTCGGATGGGGCTGTTTAACCTGTTGCGCCGCAGCCCTGACATTACAGTCGGCCCAATAAAAATACAGCCATATCATGATTTTGCACGTAACTTACCGGTGCCGACCAACCTCAACCTGATACATTTAAAACCGTTGCGCGGGACAGCACTGTTTGTATTCGCCCCCAGTTTGGTGTTTATCGCCGTTGATAACTTGTTTGGTGGTGATGGCCGTTTCCCGACGAAAGTGGAAGGCCGTGAATTTACCCACACAGAACAGCGCGTGATTAACCGGATGTTGCGCTTGGCGCTGGATGCATACCGCGATGCCTGGGCGCCTATCTACAAAATAGATGTGGAATATGTCCGGTCTGAAATACAGGTGAAATTTACCAATATCACCACCTCGCCAAACGATATCGTGGTGACAACACCTTTCCATGTGGAAATCGGTGCGTTGAGTGGTGAGTTTAACATCTGTATTCCGTTTGCCATGATTGAGCCATTGCGCGAATTGCTGACGAATCCACCACTGGAAAACTCCCGTCAGGAAGACAGTCATTGGCGTGAAACACTGGTCAAGCAAGTTCAGCATTCCGAGCTGGAATTGGTCGCCAATTTCGTCGATATCCCACTGAGATTGTCGCAGATACTCAAGCTACAACCGGGGGATGTATTACCGATAGATAAGCCGGACCGACTGATTGCTCACGTCGACGGCGTACCGGTACTGACCAGTCAGTACGGGACATTAAACGGGCAATATGCCCTACGAGTTGAACATTTGATTAACCCTATTTTGAATGCTCTGAATGAGGAACAGCCCAATGAGTGACCCTAAGCTTCCGTCTGATGATGGAAAGGAATCCGTGGATGATCTGTGGGCTGATGCGTTTAATGAGCAGCAAGCAGCGGATAAGCCAGCGGCCACTACCGAAGGTGTATTTAAATCACTGGAAGCACCGGACGCACTGGGTAACCTGCAAGATATCGACTTGATTCTCGATATCCCGGTAAAACTGACCGTTGAACTGGGCCGCACCAAAATGACCATCAAAGAATTGCTGCGTCTGTCCCAAGGCTCAGTGGTTTCCCTTGATGGCTTAGCGGGCGAACCTTTGGATATTCTGATTAACGGTTATCTGATTGCCCAAGGTGAAGTGGTAGTGGTCGCGGATAAATACGGCGTTCGCATCACTGACATTATTACCCCATCAGAACGCATGCGTCGTTTGAGTCGCTAATGACCGCAACGCAAACAGTGGCAACAACATCCCCTGACACCACACCGGCTGCTGATGCGCCGGTGGCAGTGAGCCTTCCGGTGACCTCACCGCAAACGCCCGTGACGGGATTTGCGGCCAGTCACCCCGGCTCTACCCTGCAACAGACGGCTCCGGCCATGCCCGCCGGCACCGTATTAACACAGGTCGGCAGTGTGTTGGGCGGTATTTTACTGCTGATTTTGTGCGCCGCCTGGCTGGTGCGCCGATTAGGTTTTGCACCTCAGGCCCGGAACAATAAGTTATTAAATGTGCGAGCCAGTTGTCAGGTTGGTCAGCGCGAGCGGGTGGTGATTGTTGAGGTGGACAATACCTGGCTAGTATTGGGTGTTACCGCCCAACAAGTGACCCAACTCCATACGCTGGCACGTCCGACGGTTGACGAAACCAGCGCAGCTTTATCGCCCGACCATGCGAAACCGGCTGATTTTCGTCAGATACTGAATACCTATCTATTAAACAAGAAATCGAAACACCCGGAAAAATCGGCATGATGTCTCTGCGTCCGCTAATCAGTAAAGCTCCTTTGGTGCTATTCGCCCTGCTCTGTTCCCCGGCAGCATTGGCCCAATTACCGGGCATTATTAGCCAGCCGTTGGCGAATGGTGGGCAGAGTTGGTCTTTGCCGGTACAAACGCTGGTCTTTATCACCACGCTGAGTTTCCTGCCGGCCGCCTTGCTCATGATGACCAGCTTTACCCGCATCATTATTGTGCTGGGTTTGCTGCGAAACGCATTAGGGACGCCCTCCGCACCACCGAATCAGGTAATGCTCGGTTTGGCGCTATTTCTGACTTTTTTCATCATGTCGCCAGTGTTTGACAAGGTCTATCAAGATGCTTATCTGCCTTTCAGTCAGGACAAGATAAGTATGGAAGTGGCAATGGATAAAGGCTCGCAACCATTGCGTGAGTTTATGTTACGCCAAACCCGTGAATCTGACTTGGCACTGTATGCCCGTTTAGCCAACCTGCCGCCATTGGAAGGGCCAGAAGTGGTGCCGATGCGCATTCTGTTGCCAGCTTATGTTACCAGTGAGCTGAAAACAGCTTTCCAGATTGGTTTTACGGTATTTATTCCGTTTTTGATTATCGACCTGGTGGTGGCCAGTGTGCTGATGGCACTGGGTATGATGATGGTCCCCCCTGCCAGTATCTCGCTCCCCTTCAAGCTAATGCTATTTGTGCTGGTTGATGGCTGGCAGTTGCTATTGGGTTCTCTGGCACAAAGTTTTTATAGCTAAGGTAGATGCATCATGACACCAGAATCGGTGATGGCTCTTGGCGTTGAGGCGATGAAGATAGCCCTGGCACTGGCCGCGCCATTATTGCTGGCAGCCTTGATCAGTGGTTTGATTGTCAGCCTGTTGCAAGCCGCGACACAGATTAACGAAATGACACTGTCATTCATCCCCAAAATACTGGCCGTTTTTGCCACTTTGGTCATTGCTGGCCCGTGGATGCTAAGCTTGATCCTCGACTACATGCGTAACTTGTTCACCAGCCTGCCTACGTTGATTGGCTAAGCATGCTTTCTGTTGATACTACTCAACTTAGCGTCTGGGTCAGCCAGTATTTCTGGCCACTGATTCGCATTCTGGCGCTGATAACCACCGCGCCGGTATTAAGTGAAAAGCAGATAAACCGCAAAGTTAAAGTCGGTTTAGCAGTATTAATTACCTTTCTGATTGCCCCGTCCTTGCCACCTGTCAACATTCCGCTCGTCTCCAGCGGTGCCGTGTGGGTTGCTGGCCAGCAGATATTGATTGGGGTCGCTATCGGCTTAACCATGCAGTTTGCTTTTGCTGCTATCCGGCTGTCAGGTGAAGTGATTGGTTTGCAAATGGGGCTGTCATTCGCCACCTTCTTCGACCCCTCCGGCGGGCCAAACATGCCGGTTCTCGCTCGGCTATTAAACTTGCTGGCGATGTTGTTATTTCTAACATTCGATGGTCATTTATGGCTAATCTCATTACTGGCCGACAGTTTTCATACCTTACCCATCCAATTCGAACCACTTAATGGCAATGGTTTCCTGGCATTAACACAGGCCGGTTCATTGATCTTTATGAATGGCCTGATGTTGGCATTGCCGCTCATTACTTTGCTACTCACTCTAAATATGGCATTAGGTATGCTTAACCGCATGACACCGCAACTTTCTGTATTCGTTATCGGTTTCCCACTGACATTGACTGTTGGGATCATTTCTTTGGGGTTAATCATGCCGCTGCTGGCACCTTTTACCGAGCACCTGTTTGGCGAGTTTTTTGACCGGCTGGCAGGTGTTATCAGTGGTTTGGCAAGTTAATACTTCAGGTCACAGCTTGAAAGATGGCGGATATAAAAAAAGGTATGTCACCCCAAACCTTAGTGGGAAAAGGCGACATACCAAAAAGTGTACCCGGTTTAAGCACACTTAAGAGGGGAACCTGCGGGCTGGCCCACAGGTTGAAGACGGATTATTTATTCAGTTGGAACAGAGACAAGCCCTGCATATTGGTGAATGTGGTGTAAGAAGCCTGCAATGCGGCCTGCTGCATGACGTATGAAGAGATGGCTGAGTTCCAATCCACATCTTGCAAGTCACTCAAGCGCTGCTTATTGATTAACGTACGGTCAGATCCCAAGCTATCGAGACTGTCTAATTCTTGCAATTGAGTCCCAATTTCAGCCTGCACTGACAGCACATTGTTCAGTGAGTTAGCCATGCCGCGGATACCTTTATTCATCTCATCCGAGGCCTGTTTTTTCACATCATCTGTTGCGCCTTGCAAGGGGGTCTTCAGTGATTTTAATACTGTATCAATCGTATTAAAGATATTGGCTTCAGAGGTCACCGGAGCACCATTGACATCATCTGGCTCTGGCTTCGCATTACTGGTCAAAGCCATAAAAACACTGGAACCGGTATGCCCAACCGTCACTGTACGGTTAGAATCGACCCGTTGCTCAATTGCAACATCGCCTCCAGCATAGGTTACCTGACCGGTACTGCTGACCGCGAAAGGGGGTTTATCACTTTTAAAACCGCCAAACATGTAACGACCATTACCATCAGTAGAATTAGCCTGATTTACTAGCTGGTCTTTTAACCCCTGTAATTGCGTCGCCATTGAAGCCCGGTCATCGTCACTCAGTGAGTCTTTAGCCGCGCCAATAATCAGACTTTGAATTGACTGAATGGTGGTTGTCGCCTGAGAAAGCACCGTGGTTTCTAATGAGGAACTTTGGCGGGCATAACTGCGTGCCAAAGTGTACTGACCATTTTCGGATTCAGATTGTGACACCATCACGGCTTGAGATGCTGCCATCGGGTCATCTGAGGGATTAATCACTCGCTTGCCCGTCGAAAGCTGTTGGCCTGACTGCATCCAAAGGGATTGAGCATTAGTGATGCCCTGCATATTTTGCTGATACAGCATGCTGGTACTTAAGCGCACGATGTCAGTTCCTTTTAGCAACAGCTTAGTCAGCCGGCCACATTAACCGCAATACTGACTAAACCTAAAATGAGATAAGTAGCAGCATCAACACCTTGCTGCTGACCCAAACTTAACCGCGCAGACTCAACAATGCGTTAAACAACGTCGAAGCCGTCTGAATTACTTGCGCATTCGCCAGATAATATTGCTGGAAACGCTGCAAATCGCCGTACTCTTCGTCCAGATTAACCCCAGAAATAGACTGCTGCTCCGCGGTTAGCTGCTTGACGATATTAGCCTGCGCCGTACTGTTGGTTTTCGCCGTCGCCGTTTGGTTACCGACATTACTGACCAACCCCGCATAAGCCCCCGAGAACGTCGCCTTACTGTCGACCAGTTTCTTGGTTTGCAGATCCAATAATGCTTGCGCATTGACATTGTCACTCGCGCCGCCATCCTTGGTCCCAGCGGCTGCAATCATGCTGGAATCCTTAATAGCAACCTGCAAATTCGCCGCAACATTGGAAACAGTTTTAATGGTAAATTTGTCTTTGGCTTCTGGCCCTTGCGTACCGTTAGTGATACTGACCGCCACACCGTCGAAATTCAGAGTCGGTTTACCATTGGCATCCGTACCGGATGTGGTCGGCACTTTGGTGTTGTCCGACAAGCGCGTGACCTGCCAGTCAGTCCCGTCAAACTCTACGGTATAATCGCTAGCCTTCACTTTAGAGGTATCGGTGTAAGCCACACTTAAGCTGGCATCACCTTGATTTTTCGCATTTTTTAGCACTGAAGGGTCAGCGAAACTAAAGAAATCGGTGCCTTCTTCGCCATTAGCATCAAACCCGGCTTTGTGCTGAGTATTAAAACTGTCAGCCATCACCAAGGCTAATTGACCCAATTGGTTACGCGCACTGTCCAGGGCTTCACTGCGGAATTTCAGAGTTCCACCGAGCGAACCACTGGTCAGGCGACTTTCATCAATTTCCGTGGTAGCGCTCGTGCCATGTTTGTAGCCCAGAGTCAGGCGAGTTGCATCCGCACTGGACGGAATAGCTTCCACTTTATAAGCATTTGGCCCTTGCACCAAAGAGAGGCCACCCGCAAATGACACATTGTATGCATCACCGTCTTGCTGAGTCACCGTAACCGCAACAATCTGGTTTAACTCGGTCACCAACTGATCACGTTGGTCGAGCAAAGCATTTGGCTCGCCACCACCACTGCTACCACGCAGGCGGGTAATCTGATCATTTAGCTTGGCGATTTGTTCAGCATAGTTATTAATCTGCGTCGCGCTGTCGCTTATCTTTTGATTAACACCCGTGTCCATATCGCGCAGATATTTATCCGCGTTCTGGAATTGATTAACTAAACCTTCGCCCTTGCCCAATACGGTTTTGCGCGCCGCATCATCGCCCGCATTGCTCACCAGATTTTGCAGGTTACTAAAGAAGTCCTGTATCGTGGTTGAGATGTTATTGGATGTATTGGACAGTAAGTTATCAATTTGCGAGATTTGTTGATAATAAGTTGTCAGGCCACTACTTTGGGTTTGTGAGGCGCGTAATTGGTTGGTAATAAAGCCATTATATTCGCGGTTAACACCTGTCACTGTCACGCCATTACCAATAAAACCCGCCGGGCTTAATGTCCCGCCGTTTTGTGCAAAAATAGTGTTTTGGCGGTTATAGCCCGCTACCTGAAAATTAGTGATGTTATTACTGACGGTGCTCAGGGCATATTGTGCCGCGCTCAGACCACTCATCGCAGTATTCATTAAACTATTGGACATGAAGAAATCCTTTTACAGCAGGCGATAAGTATCGCGAACCTGCATTTATTAATATTGGGATACTGCCTGAGGAAACCTAAGCCCCCGCACAGCCTGTAATGATTATCGGCCCGACATTGAGAAACTTGAGTAAAAATATGGGTGTTATTGCCAGTCAATCCAATGAGTAAAGACGCGCACGTTATGATGAATATCTGTCCAAAAGGCGTTAATGTCGCAGGCAGTTTGGGCTGGTCAACGTACATGTCGTCCGTCGCGACGCCGTGTGCTGACCAATCCCAAAAATGACCCGTAAAATAACCTATTTTTAGAAAAGCTGACTGAGATCACCGCTATAGGCTTTTACCGCTTGTTCACCAGCATTCTTCATTTGCTGAATCACCGTGACCAATTTTTGAGCATATTGCGGGTCGGTCGCATAACCGGCACGTTGCAGAGCATGTGCCCCTTGTTCTGGGCTTTGGGCCGCAGCAACATTGGCGTAGCGCGGATTTTGGGTTAGTAATTTGACATAATCACTGACGGCTTCGACATAGGAGCCATATACCCGGAAGCGCGCTTTGGTTTTCTTCGCCACACCTTGCTCATATTCCGTGGTAGTGATTTCACTGACCGGCCCATCCCAGTTGTTGCCCGCTTTGATGCCAAAGACGTTGTAGCTGGTTTTACCATCTGCTGTTGGGATCTCCCGTTGACCCCAACCAGATTCCAGCGCGGCCTGCGCCATAATAAGCTGATGCGGAATACCACTTTGCTGGCTAGCAATTTGTGCTGGAATAGACATCCGCGCCACGAAATTACCGGTGCTTTGCGGCAGTGATGCTGAACTGTTAGTCGGCGGCGTCGGCATGGCCCGGCGCACCATTTGTTCCAAAGCTTGCGCCGGAAGGGTTTGCAGGACTTCATTATCCAACATCATTGGCGTTGTACCGGCAGTCTCACTCGGTGATGTGGTACCTGAAAGTTGCTCCACCATCATGTCCGCCAAACCTAACCCTTTGACTGACATTTGCTGAGCAATCTGCTGGTCATACATTGAGGTATAGAGCCGGGTTTGATCACTGTTCATCACGCCATCTTGCGGCAAAGCAGAACGCATACTTTTTAGCATCATCTGCACAAACATCCCCTCCACCTGCTGGGCAACCTGCTTTAAATTGCCATCGGGATCTCTTGCCGCATCACGTTTCAGCGTATTCAGTGATTGGGCGTCATAAGCCGCCCCGAACATTTCATTGGCGGCGCTGGGCATTGCCATCAAATCGCTCATTAGATAATTTCCAATTTAGCCCGTAAGCAGCCGGCACTTTGCATCGCCTGCAAGATAGACATCAAATCAATCGGCGTTGCTCCCAGTGAATTCAAGGCGCGCACCACATTATTCAGATTCGGGCTGGCATTAACGCGTTGCAATACGCCACCTTGCTGCTGAACGGAAATCTGGGTGTTCGGCGTCACGACAGTCTGGCCACCACCAAAGGGTGTATCCGGTTGGCTAACCGTATTTTGCTTATCAACAACCACGGACAGGTTCCCTTGCGCCACCGCACAAGAGTCAAGCATGACATTGCGGTTCATCACCACAGATCCCGTACGCGAGTTAATAATCACCTTGGCGTCACCGGCATCAATATTCACTGGGATATTCTGAATATCCGCCAGAAAACGAACTTGTGAACTGCCGCCGCGAGGAACTAAAACCTGAATAGTGCGGGCGTCGATGGCTGTCGCCGAACCAAACCCGCGTTGGCGGTTAATGGCATCACTGATCTGCTGCGCGGTAGTAAAGTCTTCGGTATTCAATTGAAGATTAATCACGCCATCGGTACCAAAGGTGGTCGGCAATTCGCGCTCAATAGTTGCGCCACTGCTAATCCGCCCGCCAGTCAACTGGTTGACCTGAACACTGCTGCCACCGGAGGAAGCCCCGGCTCCGCCCACTAATACGTTGCCCTGAGCCAGAGCATAAACCTGATTATCGACCCCTTTTAACGGAGTCATGAGCAATGTGCCACCACGAATACTTTTGGCATTACCCATTGAGGACACCACCACATCGATGGTTTGCCCCGCGCGGGAAAATGCCGGTAATTTGGCCGTCACCATAACCGCGGCCACGTTTTTGAGCTGCATATTGGTGCCCGCGGGTACGGTAATCCCCAATTGCGACAACATGTTGCTCAAACTTTGTGTGGTAAACGGCGTCTGCATGGTTTGGTCACCGGAACCATCCAACCCCACGACCAAGCCATAACCAATTAATGCGTTATCGCGCACTCCCTGAACGGTCACCAAATCGCGGATACGCTCAGCTGACGCCGGTAATGACATCAGCGTGAACAGCATAATAAGCTGCATGATAAATACGGTGATAAGTGACTGTTTACGCATTAATGGGCCTCTTAGTATGGCGAAACATTAAGGAAGAACCGCTGCAACCAGCCCATGGTTTGCGCTTCATTGATATAACCGTTACCCACATACTCGATGCGCGCATCAGCAACTTGTGTTGACGTCACTGTATTGCTGCCGCTGATGGTGCGTGGGTTGACTACCCCAGAGAAACGAATGAATTCAGTCCCCTGATTGATGGCGATTTGCTTCTCGCCCACCACATGTAAGTTGCCGTTCGCCAGCACGCGGTCAACCGTCACGGTGATGGTGCCACTGAAGGTGTTATTGGCATTCGCCCCACCCTTGCCACCAAAGGTGTTGTCGCCAGAAATATCCATGTCGGCGCGGGCATTGCCCAGCAATCCTTCCAGATATCGCGGTGCGGTCGCCACACCAAATTTGCTCGAACCATTACGGCTGGCATTGGCTGAAGAACTTTTACTGGCGCTGACATTTTCCTGCAAAGTGATGGTCAGTGTGTCACCGACATTACGTGGGCGACGGTCTTCAAATAGCGGCTGATAACCATAGTTCATCGGCTGGGCAGCTTGGAAAATAGAGCCATTTGGAAGTGGCGCACTGGCCGGTGCCGGCTGTGCAGACGTCGAGCCATCCACCAGTGATTTATGCGGAATATACGCGCAGCCATTGAGTAGCATTGCCGTCAACGGCATGCAGACCCATTTCAATCCACCTGATTTGCGCAGCGGCTTTCTGTCCATCTCTGATTATCAGTCCTGTTACCGGTGAGAGGCTGGCAAGGTCAGCCCCGAATACTCATTATTCTGCTGCTTTCAGGGGGCACAGTTGCCCCCCGAGAGCGGATTTACAGCTGTGTCAGTTTTTGCAACATCTGGTCGGAAGTTGAAACCGCTTTACTGTTGATTTCATAGGCGCGTTGCGTCTGGATCATGTTGACCAACTCTTCCGCCACATTGACGTTAGAGGTTTCAACATACCCCTGATACAACAAGCCCGCGCCGTTCAGACCTGGGGTTGAATCATTAGGTGCGCCGGAGCTGGCGGTTTCCTGATACAAGTTCTCGCCCACACTTTCCAGACCACTGTTATTGATAAAGGTGGTCAGTGTCAGTTGCCCCACTTGCTGCGTGGCAGTCTGCCCCTGCAAGGTGACACTGACTATCCCATCACGGCCCACGGTCATGCTCAGGGCATTGGCGGGAATAGTAATGGCGGGCTGCACTTGGAAGCCACCGGAGGTGACCAACTGACCATTTTGGTCAACTTGGAAAGAGCCATCGCGGGTATAGGCATTGGTGCCATCAGGCATTTGCACCTGAAAGAACCCTTCACCTTTAATGGCGATATCTTTGGTGTTATCGGTTTTGGACAGATTGCCCTGGCTGTGTAAACGCTCAGTGGCGACCGGGCGAACACCGGTACCAATCTGTAAACCTGATGGCAATGTCGTCTGCTCGGAAGATTGTGCTCCCGGTTGACGCATCGTTTGGTATAGCAAATCTTCAAAAACCGCCCGCTGGCGTTTAAAGCCATTGGTGCTGACGTTCGCCAGGTTGTTGGCGATAACATCCATATTGGTCTGCTGTGCATCCAAACCGGTTTTGGCAATCCATAGTGATCGGATCATCAGTTTATTCCTCTGCGCCTATGCGCTTAGCTCATTGCTAACAGCTGATTAGCGCGCTGTTCATTTTCATCCACACTGTGGATGACTTTCATCTGCATTTCGAAACTGCGGGCATTGGCAATCATGTCGGTCATGGCCTCAACCGCTTTCACGTTACTGCCCTCAAGCACACCTGGCATAATCTTGATAAGCGGGTCATTCGCCAACTGAGCGCCACGCGCCTGTTGTGTTGCAGGTGTCAGATGGAATAGCCCATCATCGCCGTGCATCACTTCACCCGCAGTTGCCCTAACCCGCTTAATCTGACCAAGCTGAGCAATGGTATTCGGTGAGTCACCGGCGTTTAGCGCCGAAATAGTGCCATCCGCAGCAATGGTGACCGCCGCCTGAGGAGGGACTTCAATCGGGCCGTTGTCACCCATTAACGGGTAACCCTGCACGGTCATTTGCCCATCCGCCGAAACTTGAATATTCCCGTTACGGGTATAGGCCTCAGTACCATCGGGCAGTTGAACTGCCAGATAGCCATCCTGCTGCAAGGCGACATCCAACGGACGACCGCTATAGTTCATCGTCCCCTGGCTGATATCTACGCCGGGGGTCGATGCCGTAACCATGGTGCGAGTGGCCATACTTGGCCCATCAATAGGCACAGCCCGCATCGCCGCCAACTGCGCACGGAAGCCCGGCGTCGAGGCGTTAGCCAGGTTATTAGCGGTAACCGCTTGCAGTTCGAGAGACTGTCTTGCAGCCCCCATTGCGGTATATATTGCGTGATCCATGAGCGAGTCCCGTCAGTTCGATTAACGCAGGTTAACCAGAGTTTGTAAGATCTGATCCTGGGTTTTGATGGTCTGCGCGTTAGACTGATAGTTACGCTGCGCCACAATCATGTTCACCAGTTCTTTACTCAAATCCACGTTAGAGGATTCCAGTGCGCCACTGGTCAATGTACCAAAACCACCGCTGCCCGCAGTCCCGAGGATCGGGTTACCGGATGCGAGTGTTTCTTTCCACACGTTATCGCCTTCAGATGACAAACCTTCAGGGTTGGCAAAGTTAACCATCACAATTTGGCCCAGCAATTGGGTCTGCTGGTTGGAGTAGGTTCCGACGACAGAGCCATTATTGTTGATTTGGAAGCCCGTGAATTCACCTGCTGCATAGCCTGTTTGATTCTGTGTGGTGATACTATCGGTCCCAGTATTTTGTTGCTTGCTACCCGCTACATTCAGGGCGAAGGTTTGTGCCGGAGCACCATTCACCACACCCATTGGGATAGTCAGTGTAAAAGGCATTGCTGTTGGAGTATCCACTGGCGTAGTGGCTGGCGGTGTTATCACCGGGTAAGTGGTTTCAACCAAAGCACCATTGGTATCAAAACGCATCGAACCACGTTTCTCAGCAATTTGGGCTGGGTTAGCGCTGCTATCGCGCGTGTAAACATCCCAAGAGTTACCATTAACAGGGTCCTCAGAGCGCTTAACATAGAACACGTTGATTTCATGGCGGTTACCCAAGCTATCAAAAGTGGTCATGTTATTCACGAAGCTGTAAGTATCTGGCTTATCGGGATCGAAAGTCGGCGTTACAACACCGGTACTGCTCGTGGTGGTGGCAGGAATGATATCGTGGGTCGAGGTCAGGTTAGCCACCATATTACCGGAGGTGGTTGCTTTGGCTGGGATCATGTCCTGCGGGATAGACAAGGCAACTGGGTTAGCCCCTTGCTGTACCGTAGGAGGCGTACCTGTTGCCGGGTAGCCGGTCAGGTTCAGGCCCTGCATGTTAACGATATTACGGTTCTCATCCAGCTTAAACTGACCATTACGCGCAAAATAGATACCGCCGCTGCTGTCTTGCATACGGAAGAAACCGTTCTGGCTGATAGCCAAGTCCAGACGACGGTTAGTGGTTGTCGCTGTGCCGTCGTTGAAGTCCTGAGTAATCCCGGCAACCTTAACGCCCATACCAGTCTGAGAGCCTGCGAACATATCGGCAAAAGAAACTGAACCGGCTTTGAAACCTGAAGTCGCCGAGTTGGCGATATTGTTACCGATTACATCCAGATTACTGGACGCTGCGTTCAAACCGCTGACTGCTTGAGAAAAGCCCATTTTCTTCTCCGTTAGATTCGGGGTCCGTGAAAGACCTTAAGCATTGATGACATATCAACCGCTTCTTTAAAAATGATGGTGAGTCAGTCCGACTGATTGGCTCACCGTAATGTTTTGCTACTGCTTCAGTCCTATGACCGACTTACAAAATCTGACGGACTTTATCCATCGTGATGGTGCCTGCCAGACCGAGATCCAATTTGGAACCGTCACTACCACGCGTAACGCCGTTGACAATGGCATAGCTCAATGGTGTGGCGACGACTGAAGCGCCCCCGTTAGTGGCGGTGATCGCGACGGTATAAGCACCATCCGGAGCATTGCCACCGGCCTCCAACGAACCATCCCAGGTAAAGGCATGTACACCCGCCGTCAACCCGCCAATATCAATGGTCCGTACGGCCACACCATTGCTGTCGCTGATAGTGGCCGTCACTTTGTCTGCGGCGCGCTCCAGCTCAACACCAAATGGTGTGGTAGTCACAACACCATCTTTGCTGCCTGCCAACACATTGGTCCCTGGAACCATCACGCCACGACCAATCAGGCTGCTGGCTTGCAGGGATTGGCTGCTATCAATCTGACCGGAAATAGATCCCAATGTGGTATTCAGCTTTTCAATGCCACTCACGGTGTTGATCTGCGCCAATTGCGTGGTCAACTCATTGTTTTGCATTGGGTTGGTCGGGTCCTGATTTTTTAACTGTGCAACCAACAACGTCAGGAAACTGTTTTGCAGATCTTGACTGCTACTGCCAGAGGTAGAACTGCTGCTGGTGCCGGTGGTGTTGTTAATCCCGTAATCACTATCAGTCAGGGAATTGGTAATGGCCATTTATGCAGCCTCCTGTTATTGACCCAGTGTCAGTGTCTTAAGCATCAGAGATTTAGTCGTATTCAACACTTCAACGTTGGCCTGATAGCTGCGCGAAGCTGAAATGGTGTTCACCATTTCGCCGGTGACATCAACATTCGGCATCCGAACATAACCCTTGGCATCAGCCAGTGGGTTACCGGGTTGAAAGACCAAACGATCCGGTGCGGGATCATCAACTATCTGGGCAACACGCACACCGCCAGTTTCTTGCCCCGGCTGAGCCGCAACCTGAAACACCACTTGTTTGGCACGATAGGGTTGACCATCCGGCCCCGTCACGCTGTCGGCATTCGCCATGTTACTGGCGCTGACATTCATCCGCTGCGATTGGGCTGATAATGCTGAACCAGCAATATCAAAAATATTCAGTAAAGACATACGTCTTATCCTTGTTGTAACACTGACATCATCCCTTTGATTTGGCCGCCAAGAACGGTCAAATCGGTCTGATATTTCAGGCTGTTATCGGCAAAATTCGTACGTTCACGATCCATATCCACGGTATTGCCATCCATGGATGGCTGGTCTGGGACACGGAATAGCAGATCAAGATCAGGTGGGGCAACGGTACTTGCCGGGATATGACGGGCTGACGTTAAACTGAGCGACACCCCTGTACCACTGGCACGTCCTTGCTCCATCACTTTTTTCAGTTGACTGGAGAAATCAATATCACGTGCCTGAAAGCCGGGTGTATCCGCATTTGCAATATTGGACGACAGGATCTCCTGCCGTTGAGCGCGCAAATTAAGCGCCTCTTGTTGGAAACGCAGAGCACCGTCCAGTTTATCGAGCATAGTCCCCCCGCAAGGTTAGAATTTGGAGCCGACAGCATAAACGCCGTACAGGGAAGCCTATCGTCAGAATAAGAGCAAAATGCGTCGCTATTTGTCCCCTTAACCTCGCCGAGGTACAGGTACACTAGTGCGCAATAGGGCAGTGATGTGTAAAAAAGCACAATCTGGCTGAATGGATGGATGACAAAGGCGGAGAGAAAAATTGATGGCAATGAAAAGAAATGACGCCGTAACATTAGCTTTCGGGTTACTGTTTATGAGTCAAGCATTCGCACATCAGGTGATGGCGGCAGACTTATCTGCGCAGGTAAATCAATTCTTCCGTCAGCAATATCCTGACAAGAGTAGCCAGGTTAACGTCATCATTAAAACTCCGCAGAATCAGTGGCCACAATGCGAGGCACCTGAAATGACGCTGCCAGCAAATGCTCGCCCTTGGGGCAATATTAGTTTGTCGGTGCGCTGTGATGGTGTGCGGCGTTTTATCCAGACACAAGTACAGGTCAGTGGCCATTATGCTGTGGCCGCGCGTCAACTGACGGCGGGCGCGAAAATCTTGCCGCAAGATATTGAAATGAAACAAGGTCGACTTGATACCCTGCCCCCTGGCACCCTATTGGAGCCCGGTTTTGCTCACGGTGCCGTCAGCTTACGGCAAATCAATGCTGGGCAGCCGCTAACCCGTAATATGTTAAGACGCCTGTGGGTAGTCAAAGCCGGACAAGATGTGCAGGTCTTAGCTCAGGGTGACGGGTTTAATGTTAATAGTTACGGTAAGGCCATGAATAATGGTGCTATTCAAGATAACGTTCGGGTGCGAATGGCATCGGGTCAAATCGTCAGCGGCACAGTGGCCGACGATGGTTCTATCCACATTATGTTATAGTGATTAAAGTTTTTTTAACCTTTGCCGATAACTCTAATATGCAGTTATTTGCGGGTAAAATAGTGACAATCCCCGCCATTCTTTTGCTAAAAGATAAAAGTCTGCGGGTCGATAAACAACAATCCCGCGATAAAGGGAGCAACATAACATGAGTATTGATCGCACTCAGCCGCTATTACCGGTAACACAAGTGCAGCCACGGGAAACCAGTGATATTGCACAACAAACGCGTAAACCTTCCACTCAAGCGAAAACATCAGTGAGTGGTACTGAGGTTAAATTGAGTGATGCGCAGGCAAAACTGATGCAACCGGGCAGCCAGGACATCAATGTAGAACGTGTCGAAACCTTAAAACAGGCGATTCGCTCAGGTCAACTGACTATGGACACCGGTAAAATTGCCGATGCCTTACTCAAGAATGTCGCGGATGACCTGAAGAATAACTAAACCCAAGAATAATCGTTAACCGTAAAAAGGATACGTGGTGGTGGAAAGATTACAAACCAATCTGGACCAGCAGCTGGAACTGCTTGAATCCCTCAAAACTGTTGTAGCGCAAGAACAGCAATTACTGTGCTCCGGTCGGATTCAAGGTATCGTGTTGCAAGGTGTCACTGAACAGAAGAGTTCAATATTGGCGACCTTGGCTTATCTGGACCAGACTCGGCTCACCACCGAAAAAGCAAATAATATTGAAGCGCCCTACAGCAGCGTGGATACATTGGCTGTGCGCTGGCAACGTATTTTAGAACTTGCCGAAGGGCTGCGATACGGTAATTTGCATAATGGACTGTTGCTGCAACAGCATATTGAGCATAACACTCAAGCACTTGCCGTATTGAATACCCGCCATGGTCAGTCACTGTATGGGCCAGATGGTCATTCTAAAGGTGCCAGTTTGCTCGGGCGCAAAATTGGTATTTAGCCCTATTGCGGCGCTGAGAAAAATGGATACGCCTCTGGCACCGATGTTGCGTGCAATGCGCCGATTGTCATATCCATGGCGACAAAATCTGTATTTTGGCAGATTTGCCTGGTTTTCAGCGAAGCACTATCAGAATATACCCATAAATTAGATTTGAACTAATATGTTGCCGCATAGCTCGGGAACATTATATTCTTTGCTGTCACCAATACTGACCCATCCTTGATTATCAGCCGCCACGTTGGGCGCATATGATGTACTCTTCAAGAGTCCCCCCGCTGAGTCGAAAAATTAAAAAATACAATAAAATCAATCATAAACAGTATAATTTTAATTAAAAATAACAGCCACATACAATTGAAAAATTAAAATATATATAATTATGTTAATAAGCTATTTAAATCATCTAATTAAATTATAATTTAATATATTTTTAGCGGTCGCTTTTTATCAAAATAGCTTATGCCGTATTAATAAAATAATCTCGCCTCATTTTTAGCGATACGTTAATCTGGCGTAACTAAGCAAATACTGGCTTAGTTTAAAGGAGGAAATATGAAAAAACAGGGTGTATTATTAAGCTTGGTTTTTTGTAGTATTATGGCGATGTCAATGCATTCAATCGTGCAGGCAAAAGAACTAAACAGCCGGCCGCCTTACCCTATCTGCTATTCCTGCGTATTCCCATGGTGGATTTAACGCAATTTTGATGTTAGCGATAATTGACAATGACTTGATTGCTAATCACTTGCAGCGGTGGGTTGACTCGACCTTTTCCTGCAATAAAGTAGACAAAAATCAGTTGAGTCGCGGCTGACTCTCCTGCCAGCCCACGACTTTGCCCACTGCCCCCCTCAAGTGGCATGCAGCGGGTTGGAGTACATAACTTTACTTGTAAGCCGTCTGGTGCTGCTGATATCAATTGGTAGCGCCAGCCTACCGAAACAATCCGTGCGTTTTCTTGAGCTAGGGCAACAGGTGATTGCAGCGGCTTCGACGATATTGCGACGCCTCGTAAACTCTGGGTAATGCCGATATCATCGGCAACCCACGAGCCAGAAGCAATCGCATTCAGTGGCAATAAGCCGAGTGAAAGTAAACTGCTCAAAATCACGCGGGAAAGTCGGGTCAGCATTAGGCTGCTCCTATTGTTGAGGTCATACGGATTTGGCGATTATCACCAATTTCCAGATTAGACAGCACCACCATCTGCGGTAAACTGCGGCGCAAGAAACGGGCGAGTAATGCGCGGAGTGCATGATTAACCAGCAACACAGGCGGCGCGCCCAGCATCTCCTGGCGCTGCAATGCTTGTTTGGATTGTTCTAATAAGCGGTCAGCCAACCCCGGTTCCAGCCCACTACCCCCTTGAAGTGCCTGTAATAACAAGCGCTCTAGTGCTGCATCCAGCCCAATAACTTGAATTTCGCCAGTTCCTGGGAACCACTGCTGTGCAATTGAGCGCCCCAGCGCAACTCGCACGACGGCGGTCAGCTCGTAAGGATCGGTTTGATTTGGCGCGTGCTCAGCAAGTGTCTCAATAATGGTGCGCATATCGCGAATGGACACCCGCTCCATTAGCAGGTTTTGCAACACTTTATGCAGCGTGGTTAACGTCACCACCCCCGGAATAAAATCTTCGGTCAACTTCGGCATCTCTTGTGAAACTCTGTCCAGCAGTTGCTGTGTTTCCTGACGGCCGAACAACTCACTCGCATATTGACTAATTAGATGGTTCAAGTGCGTGGCAACAACTGTACTGGCCTCAACCACAGTAAAACCCTGAATCTGTGCTTGTTCACGTAATGCACTTTCAATCCACACAGCCGCCAAACCAAAAGCTGGATCATGTGTTGCTTCACCTGGCAATGTTCCGACAGCATTACCCGGGTTGATTGCTAACCAGCGGCCGGGATGGGCTTCACCACTGCCTATTTCGACGCCTTTCATTAATATCCGATAACTGGCTGGCGGCAGTTCCAGATTATCCCGGATATGAACCACTGGCGGCAGGTAGCCCATTTCTTGGGCAAACTTTTTACGGATACTGCGAATTCGGCCAAGTAATTCGCCATTTTGCTGAAAATCGACCATTGGGATCAGGCGATAACCGACCTCCATACCCAATGGGTCTTCCAACTGAACATCTGACCAGGTGGCTTCCGTAGCTTGTTGCTGATCTTGCACTACCGGCGCTTCTGCGGCCGTCGGTTGCTGCAATTGCTTGCCGCGCAAGCGCCAGGCTAATGCCAATAGCGCCGCAGTAAACAGCAGGAATACAAAGTTAGGCATACCAGGCACCATACCGAGCAAACCTAGCACCGCAGCACTCAACACCATCACCCGCGGATTGTTGAACAGTTGGGTGACCATTTGCTGGCCCACATCCTGATCGGTACTCACGCGGGTAACAATGACACCCGCCGCCGTGGATATCACCAACGCGGGGATTTGCGCGACCAGACCATCACCAATGGTCAACAACGTATAGGTTTCTGCTGCATGACCCACAGCCATATCGTGCTGAAGTACCCCGACTAACAGACCACCGACCACGTTAATCACCATGATCAATAGCCCGGCAACCGCATCACCACGAACAAATTTACTGGCCCCGTCCATTGAGCCGTAGAAGTCAGCTTCCTGTGTGACATCAGAACGGCGTTTTTTCGCCTCGTCCTCACCAATCAAACCGGCATTTAAGTCGGCGTCGATGGCCATCTGCTTACCGGGCATACCATCAAGGACAAAACGTGCGCCAACTTCGGCAATACGCCCGGCCCCTTTGGTAATAACCATAAAGTTGATGATAACTAAAATGACAAAGACCACGATGCCGATGGCGAAGTTACCGCCGACCAAGAAATGGCCAAAGGCTTCAACCACTCGCCCCGCCGCCGCCGCACCGGTATGGCCATCCATCAAAATGATACGGGTGGAAGCAACGTTCAGAGATAGGCGCAGTAAAGTTGAGAACAGCAAAATGGTCGGGAATGCCGCAAAATCCAAAGTTCGCTGGGTAAACATGGCAACCAGCAACACCATAATTGACAGCGCGATGTTGAAGGTAAAGAGCAAATCCAAAATGAAAGGCGGTAACGGCAGCACCATCATCGACAGGATCATTAAGATCAGGATTGGACCGGCAAGAACTTGCCACTGCGTATCTTTGAAATTGCCCGGCAAACGAAGCAGGGCGGCCAAATTAGCCATTAGTCAGTCTCACTCTCTGTTGCAAAATCCAGACCTTCCGGTACCGGCAGATGTTCAGGTTTTTTCGGGATTAGTCCACCTTCGCGCTTCCAGCGCTTCAGCTGATACACCCAAGCAAGGACTTCTGCCACCGCGGCGTACAAGGTGGCTGGAATATGTTGGCCGACCTCACTGTGGCGAAATAATGCCCTGGCCAGCGGCGGCGCTTCTAATAAAGGAATGCGATGTTCAGCGCCCAGCTCACGAATGCGCAGTGCAACCGCACCCGCCCCTTTCGCCAACACTTTAGGCGCGCTCATTTTTGCTTCGTTGTACTGTAACGCAACCGCATAGTGAGTCGGGTTAGTCACTATCACATCAGCTTTCGGCACATCTGCCATCATCCGGCGGCGGGCCATCGCCCGTTGCTGCTGACGAATGCGCCCTTTCACGTGCGGATCACCTTCTTGATCTTTGAACTCATCACGTATTTCCTGTTTGGTCATACGTAACTTTTTAATGTGACTGGTTATCTGGAAAAACACATCGAACCCGACCATGGGGGTCAAACCAAGAACCACGACCAGTCCGCAGAAAATAATCAAATGCAGCGCGTCGCCTAAAGCCGCGACTGGAGGAGCGGCCATTAAGCGCATCATATCTGGCCAGTTATGCCACAGGAATATACCGGTCACCCAGCCAACCAGCGTCGCCTTCAAAATCGCTTTTAGCAGCTCAGCCAGCGCCTGAGAAGAAAACATACGTTTTAAGCCTGCTATGGGGCTCATCCGCTTCAGGTCAAATTTGATTGATTCACCGCTAAATAGCACGCCACCCAACAGCATCGGCACCGCTATTGCCACGATGACCAATCCGGCAAAAATCGGCACCAGTGCTATCAGCGTTTGTCTGAGTAACATGCCAATTTGGCGTAGCATTTGCTTATCATCGCTGATGATACCGTGATCAAAATGCAGCCCTTGGGCAATCATGGCGGCCAGTTGTCGCGCCATCGACTCTCCCGAAACCCACAGGATCGCCAAACCGGCCCCGAGCATCAGCATCGAAGTCAGTTCGCGCGAACGCGGGATCTGGCCTTTCTCGCGAGCCTTCTCCAGCTTGTGGGCTGTGGGTTCCTCGCTTTTGTCTGCATCGCTATCTTCAGCCACAGCAGGTTTTCCTGTTCAGCGTAAGCGTTCCCATCTAAGAGAAAATTAATATGCTTAGCATGACAAACATTTAGTTAGCCTATGGATGGAACAAAGCAGCAATTAGGGGGTTATTTCTCGGTTCAAGGCGTTTGGTCGGTTTAGTCGGCGTTTATCGAATGACTACGTAAAAAGAGAGGGTAGATGAGAGAGGCCTCTCACCTACCGATTAAGGTTTCGGGCAGCTTAGAAGCCCAGGCTGTCAAGCAGGTCATCAACCTGATCCTGACTGGCAATAACGCCTGCGCCATTTTTATCCAATTGAGGCCCATTGAGTAAACTGTCAGCCGGTTTCTGCGGTTTTGATGGCATATCCGGAATATTCTCCATCAATACCATCAATAGCTGTTTCTCAATTTCTTGCACGACATCCATCATGCGCTTGATAACCTGACCTGTTAGGTCTTGGAAATCCTGCGCCATCATGATTTCCAATAATTGCGCATTGGTAAATGATGTATGTTGCGGCACCACATCCAGATAGTCTCGGGTATCAGTGACCAAAGAGCGGGCATCTGATAGCTCGATTGGATTAGCAAACCATTCGTCCCAGCGAACTTTGAGCGCCTTAGCCGATGACTCCAGCTCATTTTGGCGTGGTTGCGCTGCTTCAACACAGTTTAATGCTCTTTCCGCAGCCTGCGCCGTCATATGAACCACATAGTCCAAACGGTCGCGCGCATCAGGAATCGCTTCTGCTGCCTGAGCAATGGCCTGATCCAGACCCAACTCGCGCAAACTGTCACGTAACATCCGCGTCAGTTGACCAATACGACTTATTATATCACTGGCAGATGCCGCATCTGTTGCGGGCATTTGATGGTTACTCATCTCGCCTCCTTACATACCCAACTTTTCAAAAATCTTATTGAGCTTCTCTTCCAAGGTAGCGGCAGTGAAAGGTTTCACTACATAACCACTGGCACCGGCTTGCGCTGCTGCGATGATATTCTCTTTTTTCGCTTCGGCAGTTACCATCAAAACGGGCAGAGAGCCAAGAGAACCATCAGCACGGATAGTTTTCAACAGGTCCAGGCCATCCATATTGGGCATGTTCCAGTCAGAAACGACAAAATCAAAACCACCCGTACGTAATTTATTCAATGCGTCTACGCCATCTTCAGCTTCTTCCACATTGTTAAAACCTAGCTCTTTCAGCAGGTTTCTGACAATACGACGCATGGTCGAAAAATCGTCTACCACCAAAAATCTGAGATTCTTATCCGCCATACCAACTCCTAAGGTTTGTTGCTCACCGCTGAGCGATTAATATCAATACCGATTCCCACCGGAAGAAAATGAATGCCCAAAGTCGCTTTATATACGCAGGGCTTGACCGCTGCTTATCTGTGCCAGCATGCGCTGGCTTATCTGGTTCAATTCCAGAATTTCATTAACGCCACCCATCCCAATAGCTTCACGCGGCATCCCGAAGACCACACAGCTGGCCTCGTTTTGTGCAATGGTATAAGCCCCTGCCCGATGCATTTCCAGTAAACCGGCGGCACCGTCATTACCCATTCCCGTCAGGATCACACCGACCGCATTGCGCCCGGCATACTGCGCCACGGAACGAAAAAGCACATCGACCGAAGGACGATGGCGATTAACCGCAGGCCCGTCATGAATACGCACCTGATAGTTTGCCCCACTGCGCGCCAATTCCATGTGCCGATCACCGGGTGCAATATAGGCGTGTCCTGGCAATACCCGCTCACCGTCTTCTGCTTCTTTCACGGTAATCTGGCACAGTTTATTGAGCCGCTCCGCAAATGAACGCGTGAAACCCGGCGGCATATGCTGTGTTATCAGCAATGCCGGACTGGTCGGTGGCAAAGGCTGTAATACCGTGCGGATGGCTTCAGTACCCCCGGTTGATGCACCAATCGCGATTAACTTCTCGCTACTAAGAAGCGGTGTATGAGTTAACATCACCGGCGCATTTTCTGGGCCACGTTGTGGTAAACGGGCTTTAGCCGCAGTGCGAATTTTCTCCGCAATCAACTCACTGTATGCCAGCATCCCCTCTCTGATACCCAACTGAGGTTTGGTGACGAAATCAATTGCCCCCAATTCCAGCGCCCGCATGGTTATCTCGGAGTTCTTACCGGTTAATGATGAAACCATTACCACCGGCATTGGCCGTAACCGCATCAGTTTCTCGAGAAAATCCAACCCGTCCATCCGCGGCATTTCAACATCGAGTGTTAAGACCTGCGGATTAAATTTTTTAATCAAATCACGGGCAACCAACGGATCAGGTGCCGCTGCAACCATTTCCATGTCTGGGTGACTGTTAATAATCTCTGTCATTAACTGGCGCATCAACGCAGAATCATCAACGCACAATACTCTGATTTTACTCATCACCTCTCCTTGGTCAGTCCATAAACGGTCTGCCCGCGCAAATAGAATTCCCGACTAATTTGACTGAAATTCTCCGAGTGACCTGCAAACATCAAGCCGCCGGGTTTTAGCAAAGGGACAAAGCGACGCAAGATGCGTTCCTGCGTTTCTTTGTCGAAATAAATCATCACATTACGACAAAAAATGGCATCAAATTGCCCCGGCAATGCCCATTCAGGCGCTAATAGATTCAGTTGCTGAAAATGAATCATATTGGCAAGCTCCGGCCGCACTCTTACCATGCCCTGATGAGGGCCGGTGCCACGCAGGAAATAACGTTGCATTTGTTGCGCAGACAAGGAACGCAATTCATCTTGCCGATACACGCCACTGGTGGCTTTCTCCAGAACTTGCGTATCAATATCACTGGCCAATATCTGGCACGACCCCGACCGATTTCCCAACACATCACATAATGTCATTGCAATGGAATAAGGCTCTTCGCCAGTCGAGGCCGCCGTACTCCAGACTGAATAGCTCCCCGGTCGCTGTCGAGCATGCTCAGCCAGGATCGGGAAATGGTGCGCCTCACGGAAAAATGCCGTCAGGTTAGTGGTCAATGCATTAACAAATGCCTGCCACTCTGCACTGTTCGGATCACTTTCTAACAACGCCAAATATTGACCAAAATCGTTAATATCCAGCAATCTCAACCGCCTAACTAAGCGGTTATAGACCATTTCCCGTTTGTGATCGGCCAGAACAATCCCGGCCCGTTGGTAAATAAGTTGGCAAATGCGTCGGAAATGAACATCCGACAGCGGGAGCCGTTGAATCATCTGGGTCAGGAGAGACCCAGACTCTTGGGGTGATGGTTTCATCCGGTTTCACCCCACAATACAGTCTTCGTTACGACGTTTGACAATCTGGGGTTTCCTTTGCAGCCGCTGTTTTCACAACAAATTGCTTACCAATGCCCGCTGCTGACTGCCCCTCCCCGCTGTTGCTATCGTGCTCCAAACGAAAGACAGACACTGCATCGGAGAGCATACCTGCTTGCTCTTCCAGTGCATTAGCCGCAGCTGCAGCCTCTTCCACTAATGCGGCGTTTTGCTGAGTGACCTGATCCATCTGTGTTACCGCGAGTGAAACCTGCTCAATACCTCGGCTTTGTTCATCCGAAGCGGAAGCGATTTCCCCCATAATGTCGGTAACCCGAGTCACTGAGCGAACAATCTCTTCCATGGTCGTACCCGCATTTTCGACCAGTGTGGAGCCCTGGCGAACACGGCTAACCGATTCATCGATTAACCCTTTGATTTCTTTTGCTGCCTGCGCACTGCGCTGAGCTAAATTACGAACTTCACCGGCAACAACCGCGAACCCACGCCCTTGCTCACCAGCACGTGCGGCTTCAACAGCAGCATTCAGTGCCAGAATGTTAGTTTGGAAGGCAATACCATCGATAACGCTGGTAATGGCACCAATCTTCTGCGAACTGGTGGCGATATCATGCATAGTGTCCACGACACTTCCGGCTAACTCACCGCCTTTAGCCGCCGTTCCCGAAGCATCTTGTGCCAATTGTGTCGCTTGGCGAGCATTATCGGCATTTTGTTTCACTGTCGCCGTCAATTGCTCCATGCTGGCCGCCGTTTGCTCTAATGACGCGGCCTGCTGCTCAGTTCTTGCAGACAAATCATTGTTACCGGCAGAGATTTCCTGAATACCCGTTAACATTGATTCGGCCCCGTCGCGAACATGGCTAACCGTGGTGATAAGCGACTGTTGCATCGTGCGCAAGCTGGCAAACATCTGACTGATTTCATTACGGCCAGTGACCGAAATCTGACCGGATAAATCACCTTCAGCAATGCGATCAAAATGGCCGCGCATAATCTTCAATGGCGACACAAACATGGTGCGTAGCCAAATTAGTGAAGAAATCGCCATCGCGATCACCATCAGAATCGCGCCCGCAAAGATCCACATTGAGAGGTGATAAGCCTGCTGATTTTCAGTGCCCGCTTGTGCAATCACTTCATTGGCATACTGCAAATACTGCAAGAAATCAGCTTCAAACAAATCTTGAGTTTTCTGAGTCGGTTGATCCATAAAACCCTGCAAATTGCCGGCTTCCAGGAAATCGATTAACTCCCGTAATGAACTCCGTAGGTTCTGATAGCTCTTTTTGGTCGCATCTAACAACTCACCACCGGTATCACTCTCATCAAGACGAGGTACCGCGAGAAACTGATTAAAATAGAGATCAGCTTTCTGCAGTGAGCTACGCGCATTACCCATTAGCGCGTTGACTTGCTCCTGAGGGACTTTGAGAGCCGAGCGAGTCCCCGCCCGGTTTAAGGTATTACGCGCCTGAAGTAAGGATACCCAACTGAGGCTTAATGCATCCCGTTGCTGACTACTGAGATCCACACGGTTTAAATTTTGATAGTCTGAACGAAAAGCAGTAAATGACAGACCACTTGAAATTAACTGTATCGAGCAAATCAACATCAGTAACAGGAAAAAGCTGGTAGAAATCCGGATTCGGCCAAACATCGTAACCTCTTCTCAGCCGGCTCGTTGGCCGGCTTTATTTTTCCCCGTCATACTTCAAGTGCATGTATGTTGGCTGCCTTCGTTCACCCCAGTCACTTACTGATGTAAGCGCTTGGGGATTTCCTTAGTTGCCGCTTTCCCGCAACTCGAATTATTTAGGGTATATGTTTTGTGTAGGGTACTAGAAAGTTTCCCAATTCTCTTGCAGGTCACTTCCCAGTGTTTTTTTAGCAGTTCCGCTCTTATCCTGTGTCGGCTGCTTTGGTTTTCTGACATCTTTTGTGGTACTACCGTTATCCATACGCAGGACAAATACGGACATGGATTGGGTTAACATACTGGCTTGTTCTTCCAGCGCCGCAGCGGCAGAAGCTGATTCTTCCACCAAAGAGGCGTTTTGTTGGGTCACGCGGTCCATTTCTGTCACGGCCTGGCCGACCTGATCGATACCACGGCTTTGTTCATCAGAGGCGGAAGCGATTTCACCCATGATGTCAGTCACGCGGGTCACCGCATTCACGATATCGCCCATGGTTTCACCGGCGCTTTCCACCAGGACAGAACCCATGTCGACACGGCTGACTGAATCTTCAATTAAGCCTTTAATTTCTTTTGCTGCTTGCGCGCTGCGCTGAGCCAGATTACGAACTTCACCCGCGACTACTGCAAAACCACGGCCTTGCTCACCGGCACGTGCTGCTTCAACGGCGGCATTCAATGCCAAAATATTGGTCTGGAAAGCGATGCCATCGATAACGCTGGTAATATCAGCAATTTTCTGTGAACTACCCGCAATCTCATGCATGGTTTGCACCACGTTAGCGACCACTTTCCCGCCTTTTTGTGCGGTTTCTGATGCACTCAATGCCAACTGACTGGCCTGACGGGCATTTTCAGCATTCTGTTTCACAGTGGCCGTTAACTGCTCCATGCTGGCAGCGGTTTCTTCCAGTGATGCGGCTTGCTGCTCTGTACGAGCTGACAAATCATTGTTACCCGCGGCAATTTCTGACGCGCCGCTATAAATAGCATCAGCACCCAAGCGCACATCGCTGACGGTAGTAATCAATTCAGATTGCATATGCTTCAGGCTGGCAGCTAAGGTGCCCATTTCATTGCGGCTATGCACTTCAATTGTCTGAGTTAAATCACCATTTGCGATGTGTTTAATATGCTCAATCAAGTGTTTAAGTGGGTTAATCAAGATGTGTTGCATACCCAACCAAACAAAGACAATCACAACGAATACCGCAATCAGAACGAAAACAATCACACTCATCGCATAAGTAAAGGAACGGTTGCTGTCCTCTACTGCGCTAGTGTAAAGACGATCGTTTTGTGTCAGATAGGTGTTGTAATCATGCTCAAAAGCATTTTGGAAGCTTGAGGTGGGCTGATCGAAGAATTCATTGATCTTGCCTGCTTCCATTAATTGGATAAGTTCGGTCAATGCGCCAAAATATTGGTCATAGGTTTGCTTTAATTTTTTAGCCGATTCAGGGTCTTGTTGGCTATCGAGTGGGATCTGTTCATAACTTTTAAAACGCTCCTCTGCCACACCTAATGTCCCTTTGGCTGAAGCCAAAAGGTCATTCACCGTCGGGCCACTGCCGGTGTGGTTCACATCCATCATGTAACGGATGCCCGCGCGGTTAAGCGTATTACGTGTTTGCAGTAGATTTACCCAGCTTTCATTCAATACCGACTGTTGCTGACGGATAACTTGTAAAACCGCGAAGTTTTCTTTGTCATTTTTTAAGGAGTTGAAGAAAAGCCCGCCGGAAACCAGTTGTAAGGCACCAAATAGCACTAACACCAGCAGCAGGCTGGTGACCACTTTCATACGCTTGAACATGTTATCCCTTCATAAGTACGTCAAAATATAGATATGTCAAATACGGGTACGCCAAAACATAAGACGTTTAATTAACTGTGTTATCGGCACCGAAAGGGGGAACTTTACCGGGGAGAGAGATTATTTTACCGGGGAGATACTGGGGATTAACAATTTGATCTTTGTGTTTAGGCAAAACTCGGAGCAGAAGGGCTAACTTGCCCTCCTGCTCGTTTGAAAAGGTGATGATATGTGGTCAGTGACTCAGCATCGAATCAAAACCTGGCCCTATTAGGCTTAATTAACCTTTCACCACAGAATCAAGCAATGACATCTCTTCACTGCTCAGTAACTTCTCAATATCAACCAAAATCAGCATCCGCTCACCCAGTGAACCTAGCCCTGTCAGGTACTCGGTCGCCAGGGTCACGGCAAACTCAGGGGCCGGACGGATTTGCTCTGCTGTTAGTGACAGCACATCAGATACACCATCGACGACAATACCGACGACACGCTGACCAAAATTCAGCACGATGACGACTGTATTTTCATTATAGCTGACGCCCTGTTGGGCAAATTTAACCCGTAAATCAATAATAGGAACAATAACGCCGCGTAAGTTAGTGACACCTTTAATGAACGCCGGAGTGTTAGCGATACGGGTCACTTGATCATAACCCCTGATCTCCTGGACTTTCAAAATATCAATGCCGTACTCTTCAGCACCCAGCGTAAAAATCAGGAACTCTTGTCCTACCGTTTCGCCAGCCAGCTTCGTGACGGTTGCTAGTCCTGCCATGTTTTTACCCTTCAATCAATAGGTTGAATTTATGTTTGTTTCAAGGCCAGGAACAAACTCCGTGCCCTCTACCTGTTTTCGTACAGGTTCCATACAGGCTCTACAAAAATACATTTGTTACGCGACGGCTACATCATCAACCGTGACACGCTTTTCCCGGTTTAGGGCCTGCAATGCAGACACATCAACAATTAATGCCACACTGCCATCGCCCAAGATGGTGGCGGCAGAGATACCCGGAACCTTCCGATAATTACTTTCCAGGTTTTTCACAACCACCTGATGCTGGCCAATCAATTGGTCTACCAGCAGTGCATAGCGGCGACCGGCACTTTGCAGAATCACCACAATGCCTTGAGTGGCTTCAGTTTTTGCATTTTCAACATCAAAGACACGGAACAATTCTACCAATGGCAAATACTCACCGCGCACTTGCAATACGCGTTCACCGCCAGCCAATGGATGTAAATCCTCAGCCAATGGTTGCAATGATTCCATTACGGCATTCAATGGCAAAATGAACACTTCATCACTGACTTTGACTGACATGCCATCAAGAATAGCCAGCGTCAATGGCAGCAAAATACGAATGGAAGTTCCCAGGCCGGCCTGGAAACTGACCTGCACGTGGCCGCCCATTTCCTGAATATTTCGCTTAACCACGTCCATCCCAACACCACGGCCGGAAACGTCAGTTACCTGCTCTGCCGTCGAAAATCCGGGCGCAAAAATCAACATCCCAACATCTTCATCACTCATATGCTCACTAATAGCCATACCTTGAGACTGCGCTTTCGCCAGAATTTTCTGCCGGTTAAGCCCCGCCCCGTCATCAAGGACTTCAATACAAATATTGCCGCCTTGATGTTCTGCGGACAGTGTCAGATTACCGACCGGCGCTTTACCCGCCGCGAGACGTGTTTCGGGGTCTTCAATACCGTGGTCCAGACTGTTGCGCACCAAATGGGTTAATGGGTCGATAATGCGTTCAATCAGACTTTTATCCAGCTCAGTCGAACTGCCGAGCAGTGTCAGTTCAACCTGTTTATTCAACTTACTGGCCAAATCACGTACCAAGCGCGGGAAACGGCTGAAGACATATTCCATCGGCATCATACGAATCGACATCACCGACTCTTGCAAATCGCGTGCATTCCGCTCCAACTGCCCCATGCTATTGAGCAAATCGCCGTTAATCACCGGGTCTAAGGTACTGGAGCGCTGGGCCAGCATGGATTGAGTAATGACCAATTCGCCCACCAGGTTAATCAGTTGGTCGACTTTCTCAACCGCCACACGAATACTGGTTGACTCACTGGCTTTAGCTTTAGGTTTCACATGCTCAGCGCTAGCAGGCTGGGCAATGGCGACTTCAGCCGGGCGTGGGTTTTTTATCTCCGCAACAGGAGCTGCTTGAGGTACTTCAGCCGCCACCGGTGCGATGACCGCAACCTCAGTTTCCGCTTCTTGTGCAGACTCGGCTTGTATAAAGCTAATCTGCTCTGGTTCCAACACAAAGCACAATACGGCGCTGATATCATCTTCACTGACAGATGTAATCAGGGTAGCCTCAAGGCTATCAACACCTTGGTGGGTATCTTTGACTTCCCCCAAATTACCCAGTTCTTCCAGCATCAGTGGAATTTCAGGTTCTTTCAAACCCGACAGGCGAATCCGCATTCCTCCCTGGACCAAAGCGGGAGACTTGCCGCTGGCCTTGGTTTCTGCGGTTGAGCTTGTAGCTTGCTCTACGGTAGCGACATTATTTGTGGTTTGTTGTTCTAAAGCTTCGAGTGCCAGTTGGCGCAATGCGTGACAAATATACTCAAAGTTTTCTGCGTTAGGTTCTTGAGAGGTTTTGTAGGCGTCCAACTGTTCCTGCATAATATCTTTCGTTTCCAAAAACAGATTGATGATATCAGTGCTCAAGCGCATCTCGTCGCGACGGGCACCATCCAACAGGTTTTCCAACAGATGGGTTGTCTCTTGTAATACCGTAAAACCAAATGTCGCGGCGCCGCCCTTGATTGAGTGAGCAGCACGGAAAATGGCATTGAGTTGTTCATTATCTGGTGCCAGCGGATCCAGCAATAACAAGTGCTGTTCCATATCTGCCAGCAATTCATCTGCTTCATCAAAGAAAGTCTGATAAAACGCGGTAATATCCATGCTCACGGTGTCACCTCTACTGTGCGTCGCGGCTTGTCGGAGAGACCGGTGCATTACTTTCAGGTGCCGCTGGCAACGATGTCGTTGGTCCGCGGGCAACTCGAGTAACGTTCTCCGTGCTCGATTGTTGTGTTTGTGGTGCTGATGCTGGCGGTGCTTGCGCTTTCACAGGCTCAGTGGCTGTCTCTGTTAGCACTGTCGGCGGCGAAGCGGTTGTTGTCGAAACAGGGCTTGTCGGACGAGTTGTTAACGAAACATCTGTTGTCGACGCAGCCTCTGTAGTTAATCCTGTTTTGCCAGATTGTTCAGTGGATATTGCCGCACCGCTGGCCACTGGCGGTGCCGCCGCTGTGTTTGGTGATGTCACCGCTGGCGTTGTTCCCGTGGAATCAATCTGTTTTAAGCTCTCGGCTTTTTCTATATCGAGCGCTTTGTTATCTAAATTCTCGTGCTCAATATCATGTTGAGTCTGTTTATTCAGAACTAAGATACTGATACGGCGGTTAATCGGGTCATCGGATGCCTGCTCTTTCAAGCGCATCGTCGACGCCATGCCCACCACTCGTAATACTTTGCCTTGATCCAAACCACCGGCCAGCAGCTCACGCCGTGAAGCATTGGCCCGGTCCGCCGACAGTTCCCAGTTGCTGTAACCTCGTTCGCCCGAAGCATACGGCAAGTCATCGGTGTGGCCAGACAGACTGATTTTATTGGGAATATCATTCAGAATTGGCGCTATGGCGCGTAAAATATCGCGCATATACGGCTCAACCTGAGCACTCCCCATCTTGAACATAGGCCGATTTTGACTATCAATAATCTGAATTCTCAGCCCTTCATCCATCATGTTAATCAACAGATGTGGCCGTAAAGCTCTCAATCTCGGGTCGGATTCAATTAATTGATCCAGTTTTTCCCGTAATTTATTGAGCCGATATTCTTCTTTGCGACTCTCTTCGGAATCAATATGCTTGCGCACCTCCCCCATTTGTTGGGTGGGATCATCGCCCCCCCCTGGAATTGGGCTGGTACTGTCACTGCTTTTCTCACCGCTGGACAGTGCGACTTTCAATGGCGTGCGAAAATACTCTGCAATTTGCGTCAACTGTTGCGGGCTGGACACCGACAGCAACCACATCACCAGAAAGAAGGCCATCATTGCTGTCATAAAGTCAGCATAAGCAATTTTCCATGACCCGCCATGATGGGCTTGGCCATGCTTGGCTTTGCGCTTTTTGACCAGAATAACGGGGTGGTTCTGATGCTTCATGCGTCCTCTTCTGTCGCTTGCGGTGCCGGCGCTTTCACTCTGCGCACATGCTCTTCCAGCTCAATGAACGAAGGACGTTCCGTGGTGTAGAGCGTTTTACGACCAAATTCCACGGCAATTTGCGGTGCATATCCGTTAAGACTAGAAAGCAGAGTAACCTTGATGCACTGCATCATTTTGGTCGTTTCCGCACTCTGCTGACGTAATAGCGTCGCCAATGGCGAGATAAATCCATATGCCAGCAAAATACCCAAGAATGTCCCTACCATCGCATGTGCAATTAACGCCCCAAGCTCTGCTGCGGGCCGGTCTGCGGACGCCAAGGCATGCACGACACCCATCACTGCGGCAACAATACCAAATGCCGGTAAAGAATCGCCGACCATCGCCAAACTGCCGGCGGGAACCTCACATTCTTGCTCGTGAGTTTCTATCTCTTCATCCATCAAGGCTTCGATTTCAAAAGCGTTCATATTTCCACTGACAATTAACCGCAAATAGTCGGTAATAAATTCCACTAATATCTTATCGGCCAAAATTCTCGGATAATTAGAGAAAATTTCACTTTCTAAGGGGCTTTCTATATCCCGCTCTAATGAAAGCATCCCCTGTTGGCGAGATTTTGCTAATAAGCGGTACAACAGCGCCATTAGGTCCATATATAGGACTTTGTTATATTTAGAGCGGCGCATTAGTTTTGGCAAAGCCTTCATCGTGGCTTTTATCGCTTTACCATTGTTACCCACAATAAACGCGCCAATACCGGCTCCGCCGATAATTAAAAACTCAGCGGGTTGATATAATGCGCCCAGGTGACCACCAACAATGATGTAGCCGCCAAAAACCGCACCTAAGACCACGATATAACCCAAAATAACTAACACGCGATATCCTTAGCAAAGTGTGTGGGTGGAAGGTGAGGCGTTAGCACCCTTTGAGAGCCGAGAGTTGCCATTAACGAATGACAGGAGCGGTATCCATACCGCCGCTGTAACCCAAAATTCTGACAACTCAAAGAAACTCAAACTGCGCGTCTAACCTGCTCATCCAGCAGTTGTGAAGTTATATCGGCAGATTGCGGAGAAAGTTTACGTTTTTTTACTGCGCGGGAAGGTGGCTGGCAGAGACTGCAAACAAAGCTGTTGCGTGGCTGATGCGCATGGGTGATAAAAGTCCCACCACAGCAGTTACAACCAGAGAGCTGTAACATGCCACTGTCGACGAAGCGAACCAAGGTCCAGGCTCGGGTTAACGCCAGTAATGGCGGTATTCCTGACTGATCCGGGCACTGTTCAAGGTAAAGACGATAAGCCTTAATAACGGCCTCAACACCGGTGCATTGCCCGCTTTTTAGCAAGAAGCTATAAGCGTTATAAAACATCGATGAGTGAATATTTTGTTCCCAAGTCATAAACCAATCGGTCGAAAACGGCAACATACCTTTAGGGGGAGGACTGCCTCTCAGCTCTTTATAGAGCTTAATTAAACGCCCTCGACTGAGTTGCGTTTCGCTTTCTAACATCTGCAAACGCGCACCTAAAGTTATCAACTCCATCGCCAAATGAATGTCTTTGGCTTCCTGAACAATGCTTTTCTCAACCATCGGTCATGCTCTTTTCTTGGACGCACTACCGTCTTTTAACGATAGCTCGTGGAGTAAGTGGCTCGACAATAAAATTCCGGTGTGGATTTGCTGCAAATCATCCACACGAGATTCTTTCGTCAGATGATGAATTGTATTGTGATCACTGAAACGGAAATGACAGACCAATTGGTTAGTTTCAGCTAATTTAACCATCTGCGGTAATGTTAACTGCGATAATGCATCTGCCATGGTATCTGTAATACCAAGACGAAACATCGCTGAGGCTTTCTCATCGTTAATTAACCGTTGTGCTAAAAGCAAGTATGACAAATTAATATCATAAATATGTTTGAGTAATTCAGACGTACTCATTTTACACATCCCGACTGATTATGTTTTAAAACATAAGTTGGATGATAGTATTCTTCACCCAAGACCTGGGATCCTTCCCGTTATGCAGTTAATTAGAACCTATAGAACTAAAAGTAATTGAAACCTACTGGTGCTACATTACAAAAATACCGTTTCGGTATGAAATAACATGTCATCTGTTTGGCAGTTTAATTTTATTCTGCTCTGATATTGCATCTTCGACATGAAACTTTTCTTACAAAATATTAGGATTATTCCTAAAGAGGCCCAACTCTACTCCCGAATCGTTAGCACATACAATGTGACTAGTGATTCATTTTAAATGTAATGTGACATGCATCACAAAAATAAAATATAAAGTCGTTTCTCATACATTATTTTGTGCGTTTATTAACCACTGCGGTGTTCAAAAAACGACCAGAAGTCAGAAAAGAGCTAAAAAACTAAGGATATAGGCTCAATTCTTAGTGTTTTTAGATCAATTCGAACAAAAGCATTCCTAAAGCAAAATAGCAGAATATAAATCTGCCTTAACACCAAATTATCAGCATCAAGGGCTAATGTGACACTTTATAACTCGATAATCCTATAAGTAACCCTCCGAAACTATTTTGTTTTAACGAATAATTATGCGATGGCAAAAAGCACTTTCATCGTTTATTTATTAAGCTATTTTCGTTTTTGCGTTAAAAAGATCGATAACGCGTATTAAAAAAGGCAATAGAGGTAACTGCATGTTTCACTCTAACTCCTCACACATATTTTCATCTCGCGCATTTCAACTTTGGTTTATATCCGTATATTTACTATGGGTTAAAAATGAAATGTAAGATAAATTAATTAATAATGTTTGAAACATAAGTTTTGCATATTATTTTATTTCATTACTTTTACTTAACTATCTGCTATGCATGGTTTTTTACCTGGCTACAGCCAAATGTGATTAACATCTCATTTCTTAAAGGCGTGATCCCCTAACCTTTACTCTATAGCCGTGCTTATGGGAGCTCAATAATGGGATACAGGAATGTATTGGTCGCCGTGGCCCTTTCACCTGAGAGCCAACAATTGGTGGATAAAGCCGTTTCTATCGTTCGGCCTTATGACGGCAAAATTTCATTGATTACGCTGACAACAGAACCTGAAATGTACAGCAGCTACGCCGCTCCGATGCTGGGTGATTTGCGTTCTGTTTTACAGGAAGAAGCGCTGTTATTTATGGACGAGTTGGCTATCAATGCTGATTATCCTATTCAGAACCGAGCCGTTGTTCATGGTGAGTTCGCCGACAGCATGGCCTATTTTTGTCAACAGCAGCATATTGACTTGGTGATATGTGGTAATCACAGCACAAGGCTAATGAATAAATTTTCCTGCTCTGCGGCTCGCCTGATTAATACCAGCACAGTAGATGTGTTAATCGTCCCGCTTTGATGGCCCTCTTTCCGTTTAATGGCACTTGTCCTCTATAAAGAACAAGCGCCTTTCGCACTATTAGCTGAACCCCTTTTGATAGTTCTACTATGATCTTCAGCACTCACTCTTTTCAATGCACCTAATTAACAACTCCAAGTAAGGGAATCTGATGGCTCAAGATAAAATAAAGAATCGCCGCATTCTGTTGGCTTCACGCCCCTATGGCACGCCGACTCTCGAAAACTTCACATTAGAAACTCAGCCCATCCCACACCCCGCCGCTGGGCAGGTGCTCTTGCGCACCCGCTATCTTTCTCTGGACCCATATATGCGGGGGAGAATGAGCGATGCGCCGTCATACGCGGCTCCGGTTGAGATTGGTGAGGTCATGACGGGGGGTGCCATTTCTCGGGTTGAAGTCTCTCAGCATCCTGACTTCCAAGTGGGTGATTGGGTTCTGGCCGCTACCGGCTGGCAAGATTATGCGTTATCGGATGGTTCTAATATCCGCAATCTGGGGCCGCAACTCTCTCATCCCTCACGCGCCCTTGGTGTGCTAGGGATGCCGGGCTTCACGGCTTATATGGGGCTACTCGATATTGGTCAGCCCAAAGCAGGAGAAACATTGGTCGTGGCTGCGGCCAGCGGGGCCGTTGGCTCCGTCGTCGGGCAAGTGGGTAAATTGAAAGGCTGTAAAGTTGTCGGTATTGCTGGCGGGGCTGAAAAATGCCGCTATGTGGTGGAGGAACTGGGGTTCGATGCATGCATTGACCATAAGGCCACAGATTTTGCACAACAACTGGAGAAAGCCTGCTCAGAAGGTATTGATATTTATTACGAAAATGTGGGTGGCGCTGTTTTTGATGCGGTATTACCCTTATTAAATCCGCGTGCCCGCATCCCGGTTTGCGGCTTGATTGCCCGCTATAACGACACAGAATTACCCGATGGCCCGGATCGTTTGCCACTATTGCAAAGTATCATTTTGCGAAAACGTATTCGGATGCAAGGATTTATCATTTTTGACGATTATGCCCACCACTTTAATGATTTCCTCCAAGAGATGACCCCTTGGGTCGAGCAAGGGAAAGTCAAATTCCGCGAAGATTTGGTTGATGGATTGGAAAATGCGCCACAAGCTTTTATCGGGCTATTGGAAGGAAAGAACTTTGGCAAGCTGGTGATTCGCGTCAGTAATGAATAATTATCATTTTTCCGGGGCCAATTGTGGCCCCGGATGTCTTTATTGTGCCAACGTCAGTCGACGCGGTTAGAACCATTTGCCAAAGCGGCGGATATAAAACTGCTTCATCAATTGGGCAACAACACAGTAGCTTATCAATGTGCCGGCTAACCATGGGAAATATTGCCATGGCAACGGCTGCAATCCGACTAATGCCCCTAATGGAGAGAATGGAATATAAATACCTATCGCCATAATCACCCCAGTGGTTAATAGCACGGGTAGCGCCGCAGTACTTTGAATAAACGGAATTTTTTGCGTGCGTAACATATGAACAACCAGTGTCTGTGACAGCAAACCTTCAATAAACCAACCTGATTGGAACAAAGCCTGATGCTCAACACTGTTGGCCGCAAAAACAAACCACATCAATGCAAACGTTGTAATATCAAAGATTGACGACGTAGGCCCAATCCACAGCATAAAACGGCCAATATTTTTAGCATCCCACTTCCGTGGTTTCCGTAAAAACTCTTTATCCATTTTATCCCACGGCAGAGAGAGCTGGGAGATGTCATACATCAGGTTTTGCAACAGTAAGTGAATGGCAAGCATCGGTAAGAACGGAATAAATGCACTAGCAACTAACACTGAGAATACATTACCGAAGTTAGAACTGGCTGTCATATTCAAGTATTTAATGATATTACCGAAAGTTTCGCGCCCTTTGATTACCCCCTCTTCCAACACCATTAAATTCTTTTCAAGCAAAATGATGTCAGCAGACTCTTTAGCTATATCAGTGCCCGTGTCCACGGAGATCCCCACATCAGCATCACGCAATGCAGGTGCATCATTAATACCATCCCCGAGAAAACCGACGGTATGGCCGTTGCTTTGCAGCATTTTCAGAACACGTGATTTTTGTAACGGAGTCAGTTTGGTGAACACCGTGCGCAATTCCACTTCTCGCGCCAGTGTTTCGTCATCCATCTTCTCGATATCAAGGCCGCTCAGCGGTTCGCCAGGATCCAGCCCAACATCGCGACAGATTTTAGCCGTAATAATCGGGTTATCACCGGTTAATACTTTTACAGCAACGCCGTTTTCCCGCAGCGCGGCAATCGCGGCCTCCGCACTCTCTTTCGGGGGGTCCAGGAAGGTCAGTAATCCCTCAACAACTAACTCGCGCTCATCGTCAATATTTAAAGGCAATTCGCTGATTTTGGCCCCCAACTCACGAGTTGCCAACAGCAGAACGCGAAAACCATCTTCATTGTATTGCGTGGCTAAGGCCAGTAATGAGGCGCGGCGGGCTGCATCCAACAGATAGATTTCATCGCCTTCGCGCACATGGGTACAAATGCTCAGCATCTCTTCCACAGCACCTTTGCAGATCAGTTTCTGCTGTTGCTGCTCATCTTTCACCACAATCGACAAACGACGGCGAATGAAATCAAATGGTAATTCATCAACCTTATTAAAACTGCGCAAGGCATCAATTTCGGGCTTACCACGGCTGAATTTGATAACAGCCTGATCCATCAAATTACGCATGCCGCTTTGATGGAAACTATTGAGCCATGCCAGTTGCAATATTTTACTGTCACTGCTGCCACGAGCATCTATATGGTGCTCAAGAATAATGCGGTCTTGTGTTAACGTCCCCGTTTTATCCGTGCATAGCACATCCATCGCACCAAAATTTTGTATTGCATTCAAACGTTTGACGACAACTTTGCGCCGCGACATGGCAATCGCGCCTTTAGCCAGATTTGAGCTGACAATCATCGGTAACATCTCTGGCGTCAACCCAACCGCCACCGCTAATGCAAATAGCGCCGCCTCACTCCAGTCTCCTTTAGTGAAACCATTAATCAGCAATACAATAGGTACCATTACCAACATAAAGCGGATCAATAACCAGCTAACACTGTTAACCCCCCGATCAAAGGCGGTTTGAGCTCGATTGCCCACAATGGACTTAGCAAGAGACCCGAAATAAGTATTCCCACCAGTGGCGACAACGACCGCCATTGCTGTTCCGCTGGCAACGTTTGTCCCCATCAGACAAATGTTAGATAATTCAAGTAATTCGCTCTCGCTGCTGGCATCAGCATCCACGGATTTTGATGCAATCGACCCCATTGCATCATATTTCTCAATGGGTATGGCCTCCCCCGTCAGAATTGCCTGGCTGATAAATAAATCTCTGGATTTAATCAGTCGCAAATCTGCCGGAATCATATCTCCAGCGGATAATAAAATGATATCGCCCGGCACCAATTGCTTAATTGCAATTTCCTGTTTGGCAGGCTGAGCACTGTGGCTACTGCGGCGCAGCACCGTCGCCGTCGTACGAACCATTGACTTCAGCGCTTCTGCGGCTTTATTGGTGCGATATTCCTGCCAAAAACGCAATAACCCACTGATCAAGACCATCGTGACAATAATGCTAACGCCAACAAGATCAGTTTCTTCACCACGTTGCAATGGCAACCAATAATCAGTCACAAAACTGATTGCCGCTAAAATCATTAAAACAAAAATAAAAGGATTATTGAATGCTGCCAGTAATTGAATCAGTGCCGGTGGTGCTTTCTCATGAGCAACTTCATTGATACCGTATAATTCCAACCGTTCTTTGGCGTCTTCCTCTGTCAACCCGTTCAAGTTAGCATTCAGCTTGGATAATGTTTGATCCAAGCTATTTTTAGCCTCTAAAGCAATAGTAAAAGGTTTATTCTTATTATTGCTGCGGCCCGTACCTGTCTTTTGAAATTTGGTCATAACGCTTCTCTTTTAATTCTAAACGCACAGGGTTTATCCGCTCAATTATTGAGAGATAATGTGCAGAACTATTATTGCGCTGCCAATTTTATATTTATATTTAATCAGCAGCGTCTAATGACGTTAACTCCGGGGTGATCGTCCATAACAACTCCTTACTACCACATGGGTCAGCATTATTATTTATTACTAATTTTAAAAGCATATTAATTGCCGGACTTATACCGGTAATTCAGATGCAATCCGCCAATGAATAGCACTGACACTCCGCTCTAAACTAACTCGGCAAACAATACCTTCAATTTCTTTTTGCGCTGCTGGCGTTGCCATTATTTCAGCGCAAACTTCCAATTGACCGGGTTTTGCAATATCAGCGCTGCATAATGATTGCAACCGTAATGCCACACCATTAAGCGCCTGTAGAATTAGCGTGCGGACCAATATTTCATCTTCTGCACCGCAAGTGACCTGAATGCGGTAACGCACTTCTAAATCAACGGCTTGTTGTTGCGGTTGCATATTAATACGTTGTGCAGCCTCGCGTAGCAATATATTGGCACATAGAATAACGGCGGTTGCCGCCACGGCATTCCAATATAATCCCAAGCCACAAAGCACGCCAATTCCCGCAGAACACCACAAGGTCGCTGCCGTATTTAAGCCTCGGATATTCATGCCTTCGCGCATGATAACGCCAGCACCCAAGAAACCAATTCCTGAGACCACTTGAGCCGCAATACGGCCCGGACTATCAGGTGATGTAGCATAAGAACTAAGAATAAAGACGGCCGCGCCCGTCGCCACTAATGCATTGGTCCGTAAACCGGCCATACGCTGACGCCATTGTCTTTCGGCCCCAATTAGTGCGCCCAGACACATCGCCAGTAATAAATTTACGACAAAAGGAGTTAATGCCATGATTCTCTCCATGAATTAATCATTGGTAGAATAATCATGTGCTATTTAGCACACAGGTAATTGTGCTGATATATCCCTAATGGAAATCAGCAGTAACCAGTATTCGTGCCTGGAGGAAATAGAGCGTGGTTGTTAAATACCATAATGAAAACCCGAATTAATATCCTCGATGATTTTTCATCGAGTCAGAATATCATATCCAATTTAGTTGGAGATATAGCCAGGTAGCAAGCAAGCCCCAATGAACTGAGTAAACCCAGTGATTCGAGTAAGTAAATGCTACTAACACCGCTATAACTTTAAATAAAAAGGATATTCTTGGGTATGCACAGCTCAGGAAATACAGAGAGGATGCTGCCCGCCATTTTTCGGCAAGCAACAAATCGGTTGGGAGATGAGTTAGCTTGCCTTGCTTATTTGACTACTACTTTGCGTGTCCATTAGTTTCTCCACCGAAATTTTTCAAGAGTATAGTTGCCGGTGATAATTATGTAAAGGTTATATTTCTAAACAAAACTTAAACCAATTGGAATTAATTAAGTAATAGGGGAATAGCATCAATATAGGTCGTTAATTAATTATTCGCTAGGCATCATATTGCTGAAAATAAGACTATCCCGCAAAGCATCCGCCTTGTTGCTACATTGCAAACGTGAAGCTACCACTGACACTTTTCATGGAAATACTGCAGGTAGCAAGTCCTTGACGTTATTACAGAAATGTAATGAATCTTTAGTCCAAACTGAGATCGTGATCTCATTAATAGTCCTAACTATTTTAGGTCCATTGCCGATAGGTTCTTAAAGGACTGTTGAGATTTTTTTTAGATATAGGGGTGAATTAACTTTAAGTAGCGATGCCTACACCCAATCATTGAAGTGGCCGTCTGGCAGCTAACCACGCAACAACTTCAAGTGTATGGGTATATCAGGCAAGGACCTTTCCTCGAGCGACTATAGAAACGGAACTAACAATGAAACGTGGAAGTACGCATAAGCCATTGGATATGAAAATAACGCCAGAACACAATAAAGATACGAAAGTATTATTTGTTAATAATATGCGTCTGGTCACTTTGTTTATTGCCATATTGGCGGGAATACTGCTTTTATTTGCAGCGGCAATTGGTACATCTGGCTACTTCTTAAAACAAAGTAACCAATCGCTGGAAGAAGCGACTCAAGAACTGGATATCCGTCTAGGCCTGTCTAACAGCTCAAACCATTTGCGTACTGCGCGCCTTATTTTGATTCAAGCAGCATCATCAGCGCGTATTGGTGATGCTACAGGTTACCAGCAAGGGTTGAAAAATGCAGAAGATCGTATTTCTCAATCGCAACAAATGTTTAACCTCTACTATAACCGCCCCATTAAATCCGAAACTGACACAGCTTTAGATGCCCCCCTGAAAAAAGCTTATGAGCAGTATCGCGACGACGGAATGAAACTCATGCTAGAAGCGACCAAAGAGGGGCATTTTGAAGAAGTTATCTCCTTGGAAGCAGAAAAACTGAATCAGTTAGATGATGACTATAACGAGCCTCTACTGAAAGCGGTTAAATATCGTACAGAACGCGCCAACCAAATTAATCAGTCCGCTCAGCAAGAAGCTCGTCTTGGTTACATGCTGATGGGGGGAGCCTTTATTCTGGCTATTTTACTGACATTAATCGCTTTTTTAGTGATAAGCAAAGTCATTATCAAGCCGATTAACTGGCTGGTAGAGCGAATTCAGCGCATTGCCCAAGGGGATTTAACCCAAAGTTCGGTCTCATTTGGCCGCAATGAAATTGGTGTATTAGGGAATAATATTCAGCAAATGCAGGATTCACTATCCTCTACTGTTGAAGCAGTCCGCAGCAGTGCCGAATCTATCTATCAAGGTTCCAGCGAAATCGCACTGGGCAATACAGATCTTTCGGCAAGAACCGAACAACAAGCAGCATCACTTGAGCAAACAGCGGCCAGCATGGAACAGCTGACTGCAACTGTTAAGCAGAATGCGGAAAATGCCCATCATGCCAGTCAATTGGCAGCTAACGCATCAGGTAAGGCTGCCCAAGGTGGTGATATCGTAAATGATGTTGTCAGCACTATGGATAAAATATCCCTTAGCTCAATGAAAATTGCTGAAATTACAAATGTAATTAATAGCATAGCTTTCCAAACCAATATTTTAGCATTGAATGCGGCGGTGGAAGCCGCCCGTGCCGGTGAACAAGGCCGAGGGTTTGCTGTCGTCGCCAGTGAAGTTCGTAATCTGGCACAACGCAGTGCTGATGCAGCCAAAGAGATAGAATCGCTGATAGAGGCTTCAGTTGACCTTATAGGTGATGGCTCGATTCTGGTCTCAGATGCTGGGAAAGCCATGAATGAGATAGTCACCGCTGTTACGCATGTGACTGATATTATGGGCGAGATTGCATCAGCTTCTGATGAGCAAAGCCGCGGCATCAGTCAGGTTGCACAAGCGGTATCCGAAATGGATAACGTAACACAGCAGAATGCCTCTTTAGTTCAAGAAGCGTCAGCAGCTGCGGCCTCTTTAGAACAGCAGGCCGAAATACTGACCCAAGCAGTTGCGGTATTCCATTTACGTGGGCGTAACCCCGCCCCGGCCCTTAAAACACCCGCCACAACCCCCACAAGCCAGAATAAAACCGGCGGAAATAAGAAGCCTACCGATGACTCGCTAAACTGGGAAACATTCTGATTAGTTATCAGAGGTAATTCAGCCAAGCTATGATTGCAAGGCTGATAACAAGACCGGAGGCAAGGCTCTTACCTTCCTCCGTTTTTTTATTGCCACGCGACGCGCGCCCGGCAAATAAAAAGGTGAATAGCGCTATTTGTGAAGCGGCTCGACAAAAGTGCCATCATGGCTATCAATTTCATTAAAGAACCAGACACCGGCTGGATAATCTTCTAGTGAAACCAAGTACATAACGCCCTCACTAAACTGCTCAACCTCTAAAACAACCCCTTCACGTCGCGGACCGCCATCAGTTTTTACTGTCACCCGATCATTTACTTTCATGATGTTACCTTCAATTAAATCAATGTTGCTAGTGTAGTACAGAATTAGGTGAGAATGATAAGGTTTACGACCAATCAAACGTATGCTTTTGATGAATATACTTAAGAAGAAAAGCGTGTATTCGCACTGAGGGGATGTAGGGGAAAGCCGTTAACGGGGAACAAAACAAGAGTGAGTAAACTCAATTTACCTCACGTTAGAAAATAAAAAACCCGCCTTGGCGGGTTTTTTTATAATCAGCCAAAGGCCAATTAGATTGCAGTTACGTTTGCTGCAGACGGACCTTTAGCACCGTTCTCGATAGAGAACTGTACGTTCTGGCCTTCAGCCAGGGTCTTGAAGCCTTGATCTTGGATTGCAGAGAAGTGAACGAACACGTCTTTGCTGCCATCAGCTGGAGTGATGAAACCGAAGCCTTTAGACTCGTTGAACCACTTTACCTGACCTTTCATCATGTTAGACATGTGTATTTCCTTTATTAAAAAATTTTGCCACCATGGGCGTGTTATAGCCGGCTATCAGTCGTTACTTATGGAGGCACTATGAAGGAAATTCGTCAGTGAAGAGCTATCAACGATAACGCTTTAAATATGAACCACTTTACTCAAGATGTCGTGCATAAATAGGTCTGTACCACAGGCCGAGACGCATTAACTCATGACCGGCTTTTAATAGCAACTCTTTTTAGCGAGTAAACTGAAGATTCTCGTTTGCATGACTAAAATAAGACCAAAAAAGCTATTTATTATACTCTTGTAGCTCGATTTTATGCAGAACAATCAATAAAAACATTGTTAATACTCCCCAAACATTCGTCTATTGTCAGGGTAAAAAGAACAAAAAAATCTTCAATCGCCTGTTTTAATTCTATTTGCTGTGTAGCGCTGAAAGTTTATCCCTTGAGTTTGCTATCATAAGCCGTCACCTATCCTTGAGAAAAATACATGAAACCCAAGTCTGCCACTTTAGATGATGTTGCTCGCCAGGCTGGTGTTTCCTACCAAACCGTATCGCGAGTTTTAAACCAGGCCCCTCATGTCTCGCTTAAGACCCTCAATAAAGTTGAATTGGCAATGGCGGAACTGAACTATGTCCCTAACCGGGTAGCTCAGCAGTTAGCGGGTAAACATAGCCTGACTCTCGGGTTAGCTACCACTGACCTTTCTTTGCATGCCCCGTCGCAAATAGCGGCCGCAATAAAAAGAAAAGCTCGCGAACTGGGGTATAACATCGTTATTGCTATGGTAGATGACCACAGTGAATATGCCTGCCAACAAGCCATAAACGAGCTGCTGGCTCAACGAGTGGACGGGATTTTAGTTAATGTTCCATTGAA